>JBIIJO010000018.1:0-13867 GCA_044233685.1 Candidatus Planktophila sp. | reverse complement strand
TTGGTCTCTTTGCTCTTCCTCCTGTTCTACTCCTTCGCGATCTTGGACCACTACCTGGAAAAAAGTTGGAAATGACGAATTGGAAAGCAGGAACTCGCCTGCTCACTGATCCGGGCAACCGTCCTATTTTGGCCTCAGACCTTGAAGTGGGCTCTGTAGTTCAGGTTTTGCCAGCTGTTGCTGACATGGAACACCGTCCATTGAGTGATATCGCAAAAGATCCTGTTCTTCTGATTCGCTTGCGTCCAGAAGAGTTCCAGTTAGAGCCAGATCGCCTTGCGATGACACATGAAGGAATCATCGCCTTTTCAAAGATTTGTTCACACATGGGATGCGCAGTTGCACTCTATGAACAAACAACAAAACACCTCTTGTGTCCATGTCACCAATCAACATTTGATGTGACTCGGGCTGCCAAGGTCATCTTTGGACCTGCAGCTAGACCATTGCCTCAACTCGACATCACAGTCGATGCTGAAGGTTATTTAGTCGCACGTGCACCATTTAATGAAGCAGTCGGACCTAGTTTCTGGGAGCGAAACTCACAATGACAACTACTGAAAAGAAGATCGGCACCGCAGCTAACTTTGTGGATGAGCGACTTGGTGCTGCCAAGTGGGTTAAGAAGTCCCTGAACAAGGTCTTCCCTGATCACTGGACGTTCATGTTCGGTGAAGTATGTATGTATTCATTTATTATTTTGTTGCTCTCAGGAACTTTCCTAACTTTCTGGTTTGATCCTTCCCAAAAGGAAGTTGTCTATAACGGCTCTTACGAGCCACTTCAAGGTCTAAAGATGTCAGCTGCTTATGCCTCAACTTTAAATATCTCATTTGAAGTTCGTGGCGGTCTATTAATGCGCCAGATTCACCACTGGGCAGCAAACATTTTCATGGCCGCAATCGTTGCTCACCTTTTGCGCGTGTTCTTCACTGGCGCATTTAGAAAGCCACGTGAGTTCAACTGGATCCTTGGAATTCTCCTGCTCACTCTTGGTCTAGTTGAGGGTCTTCTCGGTTATTCACTTCCTGATGACTTGCTCTCTGGAACTGGCTTGCGCATTACTTCAGCGATTATTCAAGCTATTCCAGTAGTTGGCACATACGCTGCATTCTTCTTATTCGGTGGAGAATTCCCGGGAACCGACTTTATCCCGCGCATCTTTACCCTCCATATTTTGATCATTCCTGGAATCTTCCTAGCCGTCATCACAATTCACGTGATGTTGGTTTGGTACCAGAAGCACACACAGTTCCCAGGTGTTGGCCGCACAGAAAACAACGTTGTTGGTCACCCAATTTTGCCGGTCTACATGGCTAAAGCTGGTGGATTCTTCTTCGTAGTATTTGGAATCACCGCTTTCATATCAGCCGTTGCCTCCATCAACCCGATCTGGCTCTATGGTCCATACACGCCTGGACAAATTTCAGCAGGTTCGCAACCTGACTGGTACATGGGCTGGCTCGATGGTCTAGTGCGAATGGCTCCCCCACTAGAAACTCATGCTTTCGGTCACACCATTTCGTGGAATATTTTAATTCCAGCTGTAATCGTTCCTGGAATTATCTTCACAGGTATGGCGCTCTATCCATTCATTGAAAGTTGGATTACTGGCGACAAGCGTGAACACCACTTGCTAGATCGACCACGCAATGTGCCAAACCGCACTGCCCTTGGTGTCATGTCAATTACTTTTGTAATGATTTCACTCATCAATGGTGGAAATGACATTATCGCGACGAATTTTGATCTATCGATTAACCAAATCATGTGGTTCTCTCGCATAGGCATCTTTATTCTTCCACCGCTAGCTTTCATCATCACAAAGCGTCTGTGTTTGTCATTGCAACGTGCAGATCGCGAACTTCTTCTTCACGGAGCAGAGACAGGTCGCCTACTACGCTTGCCACACGGTGAGTTCGTAGAAGTCCACGCGCCTATCTCTCCAGAGAAGGCTTACCTATTGCAATCTCACGAGCAGTTAGTACCACTTGAGATTGAAGATGTTGATGCTCGTGGTGTGCGCAGACCAGGTGCAATAAAGAACAAGATTCAACGCCGTTTGAGCAAGGCCCATGCAGTCTCTGTTCCTAAGGTAACTGAGCAAGAATTAAAGGAGATCGAAAACCACTAGTTGGTTCTACGTATTACAAGCCAAACACCCAGGGCGGTAATTCCTATTCCAAGGAAGCCTTGGGTGTTTACTTTTTCTCCAAATAAGAAATAAGCCTCAAGGGCTGTTGCTGGTGGAACTAAATAGAACAGCGATGAGACCGAAGCGGCGCTGCCGTTGTTGAGTAATCGAAGCAAGAGAAGAACTGCGCCCACAGATAAGGCAAAAATTAGCCAGATCATTGCGCCGGCAAACTTAGGCGTGAGATCAATGCGTGTTCCACCCGTTGCAATAGCTGCAACACCCAAGACCACTCCCGCTGCTAGGTATTGATAGGCAGTTCCAGCCAACATAGGAATCCCAGCACCAAACTTCTTTTGCATAAGCGTTGCCGTGGTACTTCCTAGGAGTGCAACAAAGACTGCGGCAATTCCAACAGTGGAGACTGAGCCATCAAAGGTTGGACCCAGAACTAACACAACACCAATTAATCCAGTTACTAATCCGGCAAACTGACTCCAGCGCAGCTTCTCTCCTAGAACCTTCACAGCCAAGATTGAAACAAAGACTGGTTGCAAACTAGTAATTACTGCTGCCACTCCAGCTGAGACACCTTTGGAGATTGCAAAGAAGACTCCCCCAAGATAAAACGCATGCAAGAACAATCCGATGAGTGCAGATTTACTGATTTCACTTCGAGACAGTGCAATCTGTGCGTGCATTAAGCGGGCTGCGATGAAGAGAATGCCAGCGGCAATAAATATGCGCACCGATAAGAATATGAATGGATCTGCATAGGGAAGGCCGTACTTAGCTCCAACAAAGCCAGTGCTCCACAGGAAGACAAAAAGAAAGGGGGCTAAACGAGCGGTTTTCAACCTTCACACAACGCTTTAAGTTGCACCAAACTCTTAGCCATAAACTTTGGATTTCTAGCCACAGCTCCAGTCTTCTTTAGCCACCAACGAGAAAAAGCTGGAATTGAATGGCCATCAAAGATTTCAGTAACTTGAGTTGTTGAATTACCCAAATCGTGGAGTTCATATGACCAGGTCCACTTCATGAGGTGACACCAGGTAATTTTCTTGTTCTCTTCAAAAGCCACAACGGTGTTTGTTATGCGATATGGCACCTTAATATTCATCGCCATTCCAAATTTTGCACCTTGATGAAGACGAACTGGTCCCGAAATACTCTTTTTAATACTGCCTGAACCGTCAAAAGATGCATGGGCACGAGGATTAGCTAATAGTTCAAATATCTTTGAAGCTGGTGCATTTATTACGATTCGTGCAGCAGCCGTATTTGGATAATCAACATCCAAAATCTCTGCACGTACTTTTGACATTAGTGAGCTGAAACCGCAATCGGCTTCTCATACTCAGTCACCATTCCGATGATGGAGATAACTAGAGCACCTAGTGAGATGACAGTTAGCCACCAACCAATGATCAACGAGAGCGTCAACGCACACATACTCAATGCAACTGGTAATGGCCACCATGAGTGCGGGCTATAGAAACCAAGTTCTCCTGCGCCATCAGAGATTAATGCGGTGAGATTATCTTCCGGAAGAATCTGTCCAATACGGCGTTGAGTGAACCACACATAAAAACCAACCATTCCAGCAAGTGCTGCAGCAAGTAACATGCCGCCAATTCCTACTGGCTCACCGCCCACTTGCCAATAAATCACTGTCATCAAAACATAGAACAACGCAAGACCGATAAATAGCTGCCAAGAAACCTTCATAGTTTATTAGTGCCCTTCTGTCTTAACGTGTGGATAGTGCAGATCAAATGCTGGACGCTCTGATGAGATGCGAGGCATTGTTAAGAAATTGTGGCGAGGTGGTGGACATGTTGTTGCCCACTCAAGTGATGCTCCGTAACCCCAAGGATCATCCACACCAACTAGTGGAGCCTTGCGGGTAATCCAGATGTTGACCATAAATGGAATCATTGAGAACGCAAGTAAGAATGAACCGATTGTTGAAACTTCATTCATAAATGTGAAGCCATCAGTTGGTAGGTAATCGGCATAGCGACGAGGGAAGCCCTTAATTCCTAGCCAGTGCTGGATAAGGAATGTTAGGTGGAAGCCGACGAAAGTAGTCCAGAAGTGAATCTTTCCTAGACGCTCGTTAAGCATGCGCCCAGTCATCTTTGGCCACCAGAAGTAGAAGCCTGCGAACATTGCAAAGACCACAGTTCCAAATAGAACATAGTGGAAGTGAGCAACGACGAAGTAGCTAGCAGAGACTGCAAAATCAAGAGGAGGTGAAGCCAAGATAATTCCTGTTAATCCACCGAAAAGGAAAGTAACAAGGAAGCCCATAACCCAGAGCATCGGTGTTTCAAATGTAACGTGACCACGCCACATCGTTCCGATCCAGTTAAAGAACTTCACACCAGTTGGAACACCAATGAGGAAAGTCATAAACGAGAAGAACGGCAAGAGGACTTGTCCAGTTGCAAACATATGGTGCGCCCACACTGCAACAGAGAGCGCAGCGATTGCGATAGTTGCAGCAATCAAACCTTTATAACCAAAGATTGGCTTGCGACTAAAGACTGGCAAGATCTCTGTTGCAATTCCAAAGAATGGAAGTGCCAAGATATAGACCTCGGGGTGTCCAAAGAACCAGAACAAGTGCTGGAACAACATCGCCCCACCATTTGCCGGATCAAAAAGATGAGTGCCATAAATACGGTCAGACTCAAGACCAAGTAGGGCTGCAGCTAGTGGAGGGAAAGCTAGAAGAACAAGGATTGAGGTCAGCAATACGTTCCAAGAGAAGATTGACATGCGGAACATCGTCATACCAGGAGCGCGCATTGTGAAAATAGTTGTAATGAAGTTAACGCCACCAAGAATCGTTCCGATACCGCTTACTGCAAGACCTAGTAACCACAGGTCTGCACCAATACCCGGCGAATATTGTGCATTTGAGAGTGGAACGTAAACAGTCCAACCAAATGATGCCGCTCCTCCAGGTGATAGGAAGCCAGCAAATGCCATGAGGCCACCAAAGAGGTAGAGCCAATAAGAGAGCATGTTCAAACGAGGGAAAGCCACATCAGCTGCGCCGATTTGCAACGGCATAATCACGTTTGCAAAGCCAACGAACAATGGTGTTGCAAACATCAGCAACATAATCGTTCCGTGCATGGTGAAAATCTGGTTGTACTGCTCCGCGCTCAAAAACTGCATTCCTGGGCGGGCAAGCTCTGAACGAAGCAGGAGCGCTAAAACTCCACCAATAAGAAACCATGCAAAAGATGTCATCAGATATAGATATCCGATGGTCTTGTGATCGGTAGAGGTAACCCACTTTACGAATGCTCTGCCTTTTTTGGCCGGTAGTGGTGGCAAGCCAGAAATCGTTGGGCGTTCTGCGTAAGTTGTCATGCGCCACTCTCCTCAAAGGTATCAAGATAAGCCTGGTACTGCGCTGGTGTTACTACGCGAACCGTGAAAAGCATTTGTGAGTGATTTCGTCCACACAAGATGTTGCAACGTCCTGGAAAATCACCGAGCTTGTTGGCTGTGAATTCCAAATAGTTAGTAACTCCTGGAATATTTTGCATCTGAATCATGAAGGCTGGAATCCAGAATCCATGAATAACATCGTTTGCAGTAATTGTGTAACGCACTCGCTCGCCGAGTGGAACATAGAGAACAGGAGGCTGTGCAGGTGTGCCAGTAACTAGAGCATCAGGACCTGCCTCTGGGTAACCAAATTGCCATGACCACTGAATACCTTCGACCGTGATCTCATGCTTGTAAGTATCAGTCTTAGCTGTAATAACAGTCTGCTTCTGAGCAGTGAAATAGAAAAGAACTGCAACGATAATAAATGGAATAATTGTGTAGAGAACTTCAACTGGAATGTTGTACTGAGTCTGCTTAGGAAACTCTGGGCTATCTTTTTTAAGGCGATGAAAAAACGCTGGCCATAAAATTAAAATTAATGTGAAGACTCCAACTACACCTGCAGCTATCCAAGCGCCTTGCCACAGCGATAAAGATTCATCATTAACACTTGATAATCCCTCTTCAAAGCCAAGACCTGAAACTTTTGAGCAACCGGTGAGCAAGAGGGCCGGACTCAGAATGAGAAGGCCTCGAAGAAATTTAAGCGCTTTTAACGACATAGGGCTAAGGATAGAGCGCAAAGCGCGCTTGCGTGGCATCGGCTTAAGGGCCCACCCTCGTGGTTCGTGTCACAGATGCTTGGGGCCTAAAAACTAAGGTGTGGCGCTATTTGCGAGGCCGCTTCTGCCCCATAAGCAGCTTCAAAGCGGGCCAAAAACTCAGCACTACTAAAGCGATATTCCTGTGTTCCCATCGTCTCTATGACATAGGTGGCAATCAAAGAACCTACTTGGGCACATCTCTCATGGCTCAAACCCCAAGCAAGACCTGCGATAAAGCCTGACCTAAATGAATCTCCGACACCTGTTGGATCTGTCTTTGATTTCTCCTGTGGCACTCCTACTTGAACGAACTCCCCCGCTGCACTTTCGACTTTGGCACCCTTTGACCCCAAAGTCACCACACGGATTTTCACGTGCTCCAAAATCTCACGATCACTCCAGCCCGTCTTTTGCATGGCTAGGGCTAGTTCGTATTCATTTAGGAATAGGTACGAAGCACCGTCAATTAAAAGCTTGATTTCTTCCCCACTCATACGAGCCATTTGCTGGGAAGGATCTGCCGCAAATGGGATGCCTTCTTTGCGACAGACTTCAGAGTGATGCAACATTGCTTGGGGATCATCAGGTGAAATCACGACCATATCGAAGCGCCCTGTTTTTTCCATGATGGGCCCTAATTCAATATTTCGCGCCTCACTCATCGCACCAGGGAAAAAGGATGCAATCTGATTGAGATCATCATCAGTTGTCACCATGAAGTGGGCGGTATACAAAGAGGTTGAAACAAGTGCGTGTGATGTGTCCACACCATGGCGTGAAAGCCAGGCTTCATAATCTGCCCAGTCTTTTCCAACGGCAGCAATGAGTACTGGATTTAAACCAAGAACACCCATGCCATAACAGATATTGGCCGCACATCCTCCGCGGCGAACATCCAGGCTATCTACTAAAAATGAGAGTGAGACTTTTTCTAATGAACCGGCGACAAAAGAGTCAGTGAACTTTCCGGAGAAAGTCATTAAATGATCTAAGCCAACTGATCCCGCTACGCCGATTTTCATGTGGCGATACTAGGGCCTTTTCGACGCTTTATTAGTTAAATGAATCGCCGCATGCGCAAGAACCTGCTGCATTTGGGTTATCAATTGTGAAGCCTTGCTTCTCGATGGTGTCAACGAAATCAACAGTTGCACCCATAAGGTAAGGATCACTCATCTTGTCCACGATGACCTTTACTGAACCAAATTCGCGGACGATGTCGCCATCTTGATTGCGATCATCAAAGTAGAGCTGATAACGAAGACCAGAGCATCCACCGGGTTGAACAGCAACACGAAGATTCAAATCATCGCGACCTTCTTGTGCCAAAAGCGCAGCTACCTTTGCAGCAGCAACATCGGTTAGGGCAAGACCAGTGGTTGTAACTTCTGTAGTCATTTTCTCTCCTTGTTTGAGACAAGCCTACCTTTCCCGCACCCCTGGCGCGAGTTGTGACTTACCGTGAATATTTGTGGTTTTGCCCCACCCTTCTATAGTTCTCCCTATGACTACTGAATCAACTGGCAAAGGCCGTCCAACCCCAAAGCGCAAAGATGCCCAGGCAAAGGTGAAGGTTTCATCCCTATCCCCTGTTGTCACCAAGGAGCAAAAGCGCGCCCAGAAGTTGGCTTCTAGGCAAGATCGCGTTAACTCACGAGCTGCATATTTGCGCGGTGACGAGAGTGCGATGCCACTACGAGATAGAGGCCCAGAGCGCCGCTTTGTCCGTAACTATGTTGATGCCCGTCGCTCAATCGGTGAATACTTCCTACCGATTATTTTCATAGTGCTAGTTCTGACTTTGATTCAAGTGCCTGCAGTTCAATTTGCAGCTATTGCTCTGATGTATGCAGTTCTACTTGTTGCAATCATTGATGGAGTTTTCTTGGGACGCAAAATTAAGCGCATCATTAGCGCCAAATACCCAACTTCTAGTACCAAGGGTCTAGCAATGTATGCATGGCTTCGCTCAACTCAGATGCGCCGTCTTCGTGCTCCTCACCCACAAACCAAAGTGGGCGACGTAGTTAATTAAGCTCTTGGATTAGGGCTGATGTTTTGAGCTGGATCCTTCTCAGGAAGATTTCCTAAAGCTTTATCAATGGCTCTCATGGTCTCGGTATCTAGCTTTACTCCAGCAGCCTTAACATTTTCCTTAACCTGAGATGGCTTGGTAGCTCCCACAATTGCACTTGAGACATTTGGATTTTGCAAAACCCAAGCAACAGAGAGCTGAGACATTGTTAGCCCCGCTTGATCTGCAATTGGCTTAAGGTTTTGAACGGCAGTTAAAACATCATCCTTCATCCACTTAGAAATCATTCCAGCGCCGCCCTTTTTATCGGTAGCACGTGAGCCGGCAGGTGGCTTCTTTCCTGGCAAGTACTTTCCAGTTAAAACACCTTGTGCCATGGGTGACCAAACAATTTGGCCAATGCCTTCCTTTTGAGAAAGCGGAACAACTTCAGCTTCAATCACGCGCCATAGCGCTGAGTATTGAGGCTGGCTTGAAACAAAGCGGTTATAGCCTTTTGCATCTTGAATCTTTAAAGCTGCGGCGATCTGCTTTGCAGTCCATTCAGAGAATCCGATGTAGTGAACTTTGCCAGCACGAATCAAGTCATCAAAAGCACTGAGTGATTCTTCCAATGGAGTCTCAAAATCAAAGCGGTGCATTTGATAGAGATCAATGTGATCTGTTTGCAGGCGCTTGAGGGATGCGTTACAGGATTCAATAATGTGCTTGCGAGAAAGGCCGCGATCGTTTTTGCCTGGACCTGTTGGCCAGTAGACCTTGGTAAATAGCTCATATGACTCACGACGAACACCTTTGAGCGCTTTACCTAGTACCACTTCAGCGCGCGTACCTGCATAAACATCGGCGGTATCAAAAGTTGTGATTCCACAATCAAGTGCGGTCTTCACACATTTGATTGCAGCATCGGCTTCAACTTGTGAGCCGTGAGTGATCCAGTTTCCGTAAGAAATCTCGGATACATACATTCCAGTACTACCAAGGCGACGATATTCCATGCTCAGAACTCTACGACCAAGCGCGCCCTGTTGCCAATCGGCTAGCGATATGGTTGCCTACGCACACAACTTAATACGCCCTTCATTAGGGGAAGTTCGGTGAAATTCCGACGCTGACCCGCAACCGTATAGTCGGATTACCTAATGATTGGTTTTAGACAAACACCCGCCGAGGTTTGCGGGGTGTGGTCCACATGTCTTTGAGATTTTTATTTATCTCTTATTCGCGCGGCACTGCTCCCTGTGAGACTCTTTCACAATCGAGAGGCCCCACAGCAATGAAGTTCAAAGCATTACTTATTTCACTATTAATTCTTGCTACATCAGTTTTATTCATCCCCCAATCACAGGCTGCAAGCAAAGGCTGGCGTTACTGGGGTTATTTCCAGGCAGCTCCAGGTGCAACAAAGTGGACTGCAGCAATGACTGGCCCAACAGTTGATATCGCTGATGGCGCAGTCGAAGGATGGTCATTTGTATTTAGTAGTGATGACGTTCCATCCCTTTCTCCCAAAGTAAAGCCTGATTTTGCAAAGATTTGCGCAGGAGTCAAGAGCGATAAGGACACTAAGCGAATCGCTCTCGTCATTGAATATGGCTCAAAGGCTTGGGCACCCAAAGGTGAATCACCAAGAAAGACAATGACTACCTGTGTTCGCACAGCAAAAACCTCACAGGGCATTGATGTTTTAGGACAAGTGACAAAGATCCGTGCAGCATCATCTGGTCTGATCTGTGGCCTAGGTGGCTACCCAGCTAAAGAGTGCGGCGTTGAAATCCCAACACCAAAAGCGCTAGTCAAGACCAAGTAATCTCTTAATGAAAAAACTTTCATTTCACCCACTGACGTGGTGGATTTTCTCTGGCGCTATTGCTTTTGCAATTGCCCGTGTGAACTCCCCAGTCTTTGCCATTGCGGCAGTGGGTGTTATGTCAGTGATCGTCTTTACGCAACGAGATGACGCCCCTTGGGGACGATCTTTTAACGCCACTTTGAAGCTATCTATTTGGATTATTTCAATTCGAGCAATTATCGGCGTACTCATTGGGGTTCCAATTCCAGGGACAACACTTTTCACAATTCCTACACTGCCGCTCCCAAGTTGGATGCCAGGTATTCGTATCGGTGGTGCGGTGACTTTAGAGCGGTTAAGTTCATCAATCTCTGAGGGAATCATCATTTGTGCAATTTTGGTTGTTTTTGGTGCAGCAGCATCACTGACAAGTCCACACAGGTTGTTGCGCGTGCTACCGGTCTATGTCTATGAATTTGGAATTAGCGTTGTTATTGCTACTTCGGTGCTTCCACAATTAGTTTCCGCTGTCTCCCGTATTCGCATGGCACAGCGTTTGCGTGGTCAAAAAACCCATGGGGTTAAAGCTTTCAAGCGAATTGCACTTCCTTTGCTTGAGGAATCACTTGCCAGATCTTTAGATTTAGCAGCTGCCATGGATTCACGTGGGTATGGAATTAGCAAAAAGAGATCGAAGTATCGCCCAATCAAATGGGCACGAATTGATGTGGCAGTCGTTATTGCCGGCTTAGCGGTTGTGGGTCTTTCATGATTAAGTTTTCTAACGTTTCACTCATTTACCCAAACTCCACAACAACAGTTATTGAAGACCTCAATCTTGAAATTGCTGAAGGTGAATTAGTTCTAGTTATCGGACCAACGGGTTCAGGTAAATCTTCACTACTACGCCTTATCAACGGCCTTGTTCCCCACCACACTGGCGGCATCTTGGCAGGAAGTATTGAAGTAGATGGAATCTCTACCGCCGAAGTTAAGCCTGGTGGGCTAGCCCATTTGATTGGCATCGTTGGACAAAATCCCATCAATGGCTTTGTGGCAGATACGGTGGAAGAAGAACTTGTCTTTGGCATGGAAGCGCTCAACCTTTCCAATGAAACTATGCGAAAGCGCGTGGAAGAAGTATTGGATTTAATGTCATTAGCTGCACTTCGAAATCGCACAATTGCAACCTTAAGTGGCGGAGAACAACAACGCGTTGCTATAGCCAGCGCCTTGGTTGCCCATCCCAAAGTCTTAGTTCTAGATGAGCCAACTAGCGCCCTCGACCCAATTGCTGCAGAAGAAGTACTCTCCATTCTGCACCGTCTAGTTCACGATTTAAGCCTTACTGTTGTTATCGCAGAACATAAATTAGAGCGCGTTATTCAATTTGCTGATCGCATCGTTCACATTAATGGTGCAGGAACTGCCGTAGTTGGAACCCCCGAAGAAATCCTGATGAACTCTCCTATTGCTCCTCCAATTGTTGAGTTGGCAAGAACACTCGGGTTAAAGGAGATTGGTGTGTCTGTTCGCGAAATGCGCCGAATGACGCAAGAGTTTAGAAACTCACATGAAGTCACTCAACAAGAAACCGCGAGTATTTCTTCCAAGCCATGTGTAAACATTAAAGACCTCACTATTTCCTATAGTGGCAAGAATGCAGTGAATTCTCTTTCAGCAACTATCTATGAAAATGAGATTGTTGCGATTATGGGTCGCAACGGAGCCGGCAAGAGCTCACTGCTACGTGCCATTGCTGGGGTCAGCGATAACGCAGCTGGTCAAGTAGTCGTGAACGGTATTGATTCGCAGAAACTGCACAGTAAGCAAAGGCGAGAAAACGTTGGCTATATTCCACAAGAGCCAAGTGATCTGCTCTATGGGCAAAGTGTTGCTGAAGAGTGCAAGCAAGCAGATTCAGATAATCAAATTGAAGCTGGAGCAACTTTCACACTTCTTTCCCAACTCGTGCCTGGAATCTCTGCCCATACCCATCCCCGCGATCTCTCTGAAGGACAGCGCTTAGGTTTAGCTTTGAGCGTAGTTCTATCGGCTAATCCACGCCTTCTCATCCTGGATGAGCCGACTCGAGGTTTGGATTATCAGGCCAAACGCGTATTGACCAAGTTGCTTATCGATTTTGCTCGAGTGTTTAATCGAAGCGTCATTATCGCTACCCACGATGTTGAACTAGTGGCTGAATTAGCTACCCGAACAATCTTTGTTGCAGATGGTGACATCGTTGCAGATGGATCAACCATTGATGTTCTCCTATCTTCTCCAGCTTTTGCACCGCAAGTTTCAAAGATCATGGCGCCGCAACCCTGGTTGACGGTGGCCGATGTGGTTCGAGCTATTGAGGCCGATAAATAATGCGCACTAATGATGTCGTGAGATTTTCCCCCATTGGTACAGCAGTACTCGCATTAGCTTCTTTGATCTCTGCTGCAGGATTTCTCTGGCCCTTTTTCTACAACGGCCAATCCCTACCCCGCACGCAACTCTTCTTTTGGGCAGCTCTTACAGTTGCATTCATTTTAGTAATCGTTCAGATTTCAAACTCAGCACTCGATGCAAAATCAGTTGCCCTCCTGGGTGTTTTATCTGCGCTCATCGCAGCTCTTCGCCCATTGGGTGCAGGGGCCGTTGGAATTGAACCTATGTGGTTTATTTTGATTCTAAGCGCTCGTGTCTTTGGTCCTTCTTTTGGTTTCATTTTGGGACTCACATCCATGTTTGTTTCAGCACTTCTTACTGGCGGTGTTGGTCCATGGCTGGGTTATCAAGTATTTGCAGCGGCATGGATTGGAATGGCTGCTGGGATGCTGCCAGGAAAGAAAGTGCGGGGTTGGAAAGAAATAGGAATTCTAATTTTCTTTGGAATCATCGCTGCAGAGTTGTTTGGAATTCTAATGGATCTACAGTTTTGGCCTTGGGCGCTAGGTGCTGATACGCAACTGTCATACATCGCCAATGGCGCAATAAGTGAAAATCTCTCTCGCTTCATCACTTTTCACTTTGCCACAGCAATGGCTTGGGATATCCCACGCGCAGTCTTTACAACAATTCTTCTTGCACTCTCAGGCAGAGCGGTTTTATCGGCACTGCGTAGAACAAAAACTCGCGCTGCCTTCTTGCAGCCGATTGAATTTATCGAACGTGTGAAGGCATAAACGGAAGTTTTACTACTTCCACCATTGAATCTCTGCCACGAACATCGATGACCAACTGATCTCCAATTTTCACGGATGAATCAAGTAAAGCAATACCTATTCCGACTTTCAGAGATGGGGAAAAGGTCCCGCTCGTCACTTCACCTAGGGCTGCGCCATCCTTTGTTTTCACACTCATTCCACCACGTGGAATTCCACGGTCCAAAGATTTAATTGCAACGTTTCGGCGCTTTGCTCCTTGAGCCTTTTGTGATTTCAAAACCTCTGAGCCAAGAAACCCACTCTTATCCCAACCAATGGCCCATGTGGCACTTGCTTCCACCGGAGTGATCTCTAGTGAGAGTTCATGGCCGTGTAGTGGGTAACCCATTTCAGTGCGCAATGTGTCACGCGCTCCGAGGCCACACACCAAACCGCCCACAGGTTCTATAGCTGCAACGATTGCGTCCCAGACTTTGGAGGCATCTGCAGTCTTAGGTAGAAGTTCATAACCGAGTTCGCCTGTGTAACCGGTACGGCACAAAATTACGTCTGCTCCCCCGATGCTTACTT
>JBIIJO010000085.1:0-3527 GCA_044233685.1 Candidatus Planktophila sp. | reverse complement strand
TCCTGCATCTAGTGCAGCTGCGAAGTTACCCGCACCTGAACCACCTGCAGCTGAGTAAATAACATCTACGCCATCATCGATCATTCCCTTAGCAATAACCTTTAACTTAGCTGGGTCATTGAAACCAGAGAAATCAGGGAACTCAGTTACGTACTTAGCGTCAACTGTTGCAGACTTCTTTGTTGCCTTAACACCAGCAACAAATCCTGCTTCAAACTTCTGAAGTAGTGGTGTGCGAACTCCGCCGATGTAACCAATCTTTCCTGATTTTGATCCAAGTGCTGCTGCAACGCCAGCTAGGTATGAACCTTGCTCTTCAGCGAACACAAGTGATGCAACATTGAGAAGATCTACAGATGCATCATCGATAATTCCGAATTGAACATTTGGATAATCAGCTGCAACAGCCTTAATTGGGCCTGCATACAAGAAACCAACTGCGATGATTGGGTTGTATCCAGCTTTTGCTAGCAA
Organism: Candidatus Planktophila sp.; assembly: GCA_044233685.1. Lineage (GTDB taxonomy): Bacteria > Actinomycetota > Actinomycetes > Nanopelagicales > Nanopelagicaceae > Planktophila. The sequence goes on along the minus strand of JBIIJO010000085.1, from coordinate 3,053 downwards.
GCGGAGCTTGTCTTCGCGCTCTGAATCAGAACCTGTTGTAACTGTTATTTCTTTGGCCTTAACGCCAAACTTCTTCTTGGCAGCATCTAGACCAGCTGCAGCAGAGTCATTGAAAGACTTGTCTCCGCGGCCACCGATGTCATAAGCAAGTCCAACTTTTACCTTTGATGCTGCAGTAGCTGATGGTGCAACAAATGCAGTTGCTGCAAGAGTTGCTGCAGCGATAACTGCTACGAGACGAAATACTTTCTTCAATTTTCCTCCTTCAAGGGGCTCTCCTACACCAACTAAACGCTGACATAGGAGCTCTGTGTGTAAGTGAGCCTAGTAGTTATGCATGAATAAACTCAACACACGCCAGCAGATTTAGGCGCGAGGCATGTAACGTTTTGGATAAGTCTCAACCTGGAGTTGATACTGCTAGTGCTGAATTACTTAACGATCCCCAGGTTTTCATAGGCCTTTTCAAGGGTTTGTGACGCCACTACACGGGCTTTTGTTGCCCCGTCATGCAAAATATCAAGCAAGTGCTTGTCATCGCTCAATAAGTCAATTGCCTTAGCGCGAATAGGTCGGAAATATTCAACAACAACCTCAGCAACTGCGCCTTTAAAGTCGCCGTAGCCCTTGCCATCAAATTCAGCTTCTAAGGCTGGGATTGTTTTGCCCGAGAGCGCACTGTGAATTGTCAGTAAATTACTAATTCCAGGCTTTTCTTTTTCATCAAATTTCACCTCACGACCAGCATCAGTTGCCGCACTCTTAATCTTCTTAGCATTTGATTCTGGGGTATCCATTAACTCCAGAACTCCTGCAGCAGAGCCTGATGATTTACTCATCTTGGCCGATGGATCTTGAAGGTCTTGGATTTTAGCTGCGGTTTTTAAAATAAAGTTTTCTGGGATAGTAAAAGTCTGACCAAAGCGAGTATTAAAGCGTCCAGCTAAGTCACGTGTTAACTCAATGTGCTGGCGCTGATCTTCACCGACTGGAACTAAGTTTGCTTGATACAACAAAATATCTGCTGCCTGCAACATCGGGTATGTGAAAAGCCCAACGCGAGCAGAATCAGATCCACTCTTTGCAGATTTATCTTTGAACTGTGTCATGCGACTTGCTTCGCCAAAACCAGCCATGCATTCCATGAGCCAACCCAATTGATTGTGTTGTGGAACTTGTGACTGAACAAAAAGCGTTGACTTTTTTGGTGAAATTCCTAGAGCAATTAACTGGGCAGCAGACGCCAATGTCCGCTTTCGCAATAGTGCAGGTTCGATTTCGCCAGTGAGTGCATGCAAATCAACAATGCAATAAAAGGCATCATGGCCATCTTGTAAATCTACCCACTGCTTAACGGCGCCTAAGTAGTTACCCAGGTGGAAGGAATCACTGGTTGGCTGGATTCCAGATAAAACTCGCTTGGCGCTCATGCGCTAATTCTTTCACACATCATGCGTTACGAGAGATCAATAGCTGGCCAGCGCGCTTGCCTTCCATAGAAAGCACTGTAATTCGCACTCCATCGACCACTACTACGTCATGCTCCTTAGGAATTCGGCCCAAATGATGCATGACAAAGCCGCTGGCTGTTTCATACGGACCATCTGGAACTTCTAGGTTAGTTTGCTCAACTAAATCCTCAATTGAAATGAGGCCATCGACCTCAAAATCACCTGTACGAGATTCGATTGCAATATCAGTCTCATCTTCATCATATTCATCTCTGATATCACCGATTAAACACTCCACTAAATCTTCCAAGGTCACAATGCCATCAGTGCCACCGTATTCATCAAGAACGATTGCAACGTGCTGACCTTGTTTACGCATCTCAGAAAGTGCAGGCAGAATTCCTTTTGTTCCAGGCAAAAAGATTATGGATCGAACTAGTTCAATAATCTTTGTTTCTCTGGTTGCCAAAGAGGTATCAAGCAAATCACGCACGTGAATAAAGCCAATCACTTCATCGGAAGAACCCCGAATAACTGGATAACGAGAATGGGCTTTATCGACTGCTAAATCAATAGCCTTACCAACAGTTAATGAAACATCCATGAAATCTACTTCAGTGCGTGGAACCATAACTTCGTGGATCTGTCGCTCGGAGGCGTTAAAGACTTCTTCAACAATGTCTCGTTCTTCATCACTTAATGCGGCATGGCCAGTGACAAGATCCAATAACTCTTCTTCAGAGATTTGGCTTCTAGCCTCTTTGGGATCGATGCCAAAAGCGCGCAAAACAATGTCTGTAGATTTTGACAGTAGCCAGATCAATGGGCGGAATATGTTTGCAACCACATTAATGATTCCGGCCGTTGCCATTGCAATCTCTTCAGCTCTAAATAGAGCCACTCTCTTTGGAACTAACTCGCCAAAGACTAAAGAGAAGTAAGCAATCACTAAAGTGACACCCAGCAGGGAAATAGTCGTGCTCCAGGCGTTGGAAATACCTAGAGACTCCAGCCACGGAATGACATAGTCTCCTAATTGATCAGCTCCTAGGGCGGCAGAGAGAAAGCCGCTGACAGTTACTCCAATTTGAACCGCAGCTAGCAATCGGTTGGGGTGTGCGGCTAGGGCTGCAACGCGAGCGCCACGTTTGCCACGGGTCGCAATTTCTCGGACTTGGCTATCTCGAAGTGAGATGAGGGCGATTTCAGCTGCTACGAAGAATGAGGCCAGAACAATAAGGCCAGCGATTAGTGCTAAATCTGTAAGTAACGTACCGACCGAGTGAGTCTCCATTAGATGCCTAACTATACGGCAATGCCCGAAGTGCCGGTCTAGCCAATTTCCCCCTTTACGCGTAACCTTCGGTGCGTTGGTCCACCCGGACCATCACCTTCATCCACGGACCGTCGGGCACGTACCTGCCCGGAGAAGGAGAGCAATCTCATGGCATCAGTAGTTTTCGAAGCCGCATCACGTATCTATCCAGGAACAACTGCACCTGCAGTCGATAAATTAAATCTCACTGTCAATGACGGTGAGTTTTTGGTTTTAGTCGGACCATCAGGTTGCGGTAAGTCAACATCACTTCGTATGTTGGCAGG
>JBIIJO010000084.1:0-3533 GCA_044233685.1 Candidatus Planktophila sp. | reverse complement strand
CATTGCAGCAGTAACTGTTGCTGTGTTGGCTTTTCGCGCCGTGGGCTCATTTCTTTCATGGATAGAACACCAAGAAGATACTGCGGCAGATACGTGGATCGATGAAGATGAGTTTGAAGATGTCTGATGCAACCTACGTAGCAGGAACATGCAACATTGGACAAAAAGAGATTCGTAGAAGGCAATTTGTTGCTGTAGTTGGTTTGTTTCTTTCCATAACATCTTTGATTGCAATGATTTCTGTAAGTGCTCCAACTGGTGCACGAGTGGGAATTTTTCTACCCTTAATGGTTGCATCAGTGGGCCTTGTTCAATCTCGCAGTAAATTCTGTCTAGCTTATGGTTTTGCTGGCACATTCAATTTCGGCAAACTCGGTGATCTTTCCCGAGTGAGTGACCCACAAGACAAAGCAGCAGATCGAGCCACAGCGTTAAAAATTCTTGGGAAATCTTTTCTTCTAGCTTTCGTAGCGACATTGGTGGTTCTAGTACTACCCTTATAAACATGAACATACAAATTCATGCACGCAATGCCGAACTTGCCGAAGACTTTAGAGATATCGCAGAAGAAAAATTAAATTCCATGTAGCGATTTGGCGTGGTTATTGACCGCGTTGAAGTAGAAATACTCCATGAATCCAATCCACGCTTAGGTAAACACTCACACCGAGTGATACTGACTTCTCATGGCTCAGGACCACTGCTTCGAGCAGAAGCAAGTGAATTTAATGATCTGGCTGCCTTTGATGGCGCAATGAAGAGCTTTGATACTCAAATCCGAAAGATTCATGAAAAAAGTAAAGATTACAATCGAGAAACTTTAAGAGGCAAAGAAGTTATTTAGTTAAGCCAAGAACCAAGCTGTTGAACGTGCTGGAATTACCTTTTTTCCATCTCGAGCATCGACTGTGCCCCCACTCACGATGAGTAATCTGCCATCAGCATCGCACTCAACTGCAGAATCTGAAAGATTCATGACCACGGTGATAGCTCCTCTGGAATATGAGAGCAAAGAATCACCCTTGTGGCCGTGTTGGGAAGATTCAAGCCAGGTTATTCCGCCTGCTCCAACTAAGAATTCTTTGCGAAGTTCCAAGGCATTTCTATACAAATGAAGTGAACTCTTTGGATTAGCTAGTTCACTCTCAACTGTTAGATCTTTCCAGCTCTGTGAAATTGGTAGCCATGGCTTTCCAGTACTAAATCCAAAAGGAGTTGTATCTCCACTCCAAGGAAGTGGCACACGTGCACCATCTCTGCCCTTAATCTGTCCATTGGTTCTAAAAAACGTTGGATCTTGGCGATCTGAATCCTGTAATTGCCCATCAGGTAATCCCAGTTCTTGGCCAGCAAAAATATAGGTAGAACCAGGCAGACCAAAAACAAATAGCGCAAGTGCGCGTGCTTGTTCTTCACCAATACGGCTCGCAACACGTGGTGAGTCGTGATTGCTCAAAGCCCAGGTTGGTAGGGCATTTACCGTGGCATTAAGAGAAATAGATCTCTCTACAACATCAAATAGAACATTTGAATCAAATTCAGCAGTTAGTAAATCGAAGTTAAAGACTTGATGGAGTTCATCTGCGCGGACATAGCGTGTGGCATTTACTGGTGGATGAACCCATGCCTCTGCAACTGCCATTATCTCGCGCTGCCCATATGAATCAAAGAGCTTTCGCCATTTCCTATAAATTTCATGCACGCCTTGGCGATCAAAATATGGCACTGTAAGCAATAGTGCATTGCGCACTTCAGAATCCATTGCCACATCAAGGCGCAATGCGTCACTCAACCCTTGTGGATCAGGGTGATTCGTCAATACATCTTCCTTGACTAATCCGTGTGCCACATCAATTCTGAATCCATCCACGCCTAAATCAATCCAAAAACGCAAAGTCTTTTCAAAGTCAGCATTTACCTCAGGGTTTTCCCAATTCAAATCTGGTTGAGAGGAATCAAAGAGATGTAAGTAGAACTGACCATCTGCTACTTGGGTCCAGGATGGACCACCAAAGAGTGAGATCCAGTTGTTTGGCGTAGTACCATCAGGATTTGCATCATAGAAATGGAATCGCTCACGCTCTTTCGAACCACGACCAGCCTTCAATGCTGCTTGGAACCATTCATGTTGGTCGGAGAAATGGTTAGGAACAATGTCTGCAATTACTCGCAAATTGCGCTTATGAGCTTGTGCTATTAATTCTTTCGCATCATCAAGATTTCCAAATCGAGGGTCAACATCGCGGGGATTAGCAACGTCATAGCCACCATCTTTGTTGGGGGATGTATAGAAAGGGCTCAACCAAATTGCATCCACACCCAGGTTCTTCACATAGTCCAGTTGGCTTGTAACTCCAGGTAAATCTCCCTCACCATCGCCATTGCTATCAAAGAATGAGCGTGGGTAGATCTGATAAATCGTGGCTTCTTTCCACCACGGTGCAGATTTCATGAGGTGAACTTATGCGAATCTCATGAACCCAAGCAATGCAAGAAGACTGAAACTATGGTCAGCAATGTCTCGCTTTTATAACGATTTAAAGCATAAGGGCGGTCACCAAATGACGTATCTCATTTGGTGAAAAGTGATGTTGAGTAAATTCTCTATCGTGTTGAAGAAGGTGAAGATTTCTTATTTTTCATTTTATTCAGGGTTGCCATTTCAACTGGCTTTATTGGCTTTACAGGCGGAGTGGGAAGAGAACCCAACGCTGCTATTGCTTCATCACGGGCAACACTTGCTGCAGTAATTGCAATCTTTTGTTTAGAAAGAATCTCATTTTTAATTGCAGCCGTTTTTGCCAATTTCATTGTCAAGCGAGCCTCTTGGTTTGCATCATTAACGGCAAGCATAAATATGCGATTAATTTGTGACCGTGCTTTTTCACGAGTCTGCACTAAATCACGGTATCGATCCAGATCCAATTTATATTGATTCATTAACATCTGATAATCAGGTGAAGGAGAAGGAGAAGGCGTTGGTTCAGCTGATGCGTTCAAGGTGGATGAAAAAAGCAGGGCCAGCGAGATGACAACTAGTGCTATCCCTCGGAGTCTCATGCCTAAATGATGCATCTAACTGTTGTGATTATTCTGTGAAATGGCCTCGAAGAGTGAAAAATTATTGGATTTAGAGCCCCACCATGCAAGAGTGGCCCTATGGCACAGTTAATTATGATCGTTGATGATGAGCCGGGGGTCCGAGCACTCCTTAATGACACCTTGCGCATTGCCGGCTTTGAGACCGTGGAAGCCACAGATGGAATGTCTGCGTTAACACTTTTGCGTACTCATAAGCCTGATCTTCTGGTTATCGATATCAATATGCCTCTCATGGATGGTTTTGAATTAGTTGAGCGCTTGCGAAGCACGAATGATTTAACGCCAGTCCTTATGCTCACGGCACGGGAAGATAAAGCCGACATCACGCGGGGACTAAAAATTGGTGCCGATGATTATGTTGTTAAGCCATTTGGAATCGAAGAGTTGATTTTGCGCATTAAAGCGATTCTGCGCCGCTCAGCTAAAAATGT
>JBIIJO010000017.1:0-13946 GCA_044233685.1 Candidatus Planktophila sp. | reverse complement strand
TTACTCGCTCTAATTTCATTTTCGATGCTGCGCCAACTGCCCAACTATTAGTTGTCATTGTTGGGGCGATTACATTGTTATTTGGTGCACTCATCGGTACTGCAAAAGATGACATCAAGAAAGCACTTGCGGCTTCAACAATGTCTCAAATTGGTTACATGACTCTTGCAGCTGGATTAGGCCCAGTTGGTTATGCCTTCGCAATCATGCATTTACTAACTCACGGTTTCTTTAAAGCTGGAATGTTCCTTGGTGCAGGTTCAGTGATGCATGGAATGAATGATCAAGTAAATATGCGCAAGTACGGCGCACTTCGAAAGTTCATGCCAATTACATTTGTGACATTTGGACTTGGGTATTTAGCAATCCTTGGTGTGCCACCATTTGCAGGTTTTTATTCCAAGGACATGATTATTGAAACTGCATTTGATGCCGGTGGTATTAAGGGAATTCTTCTAGGATCAATTACATTGTTAGGTGCAGGAATAACTGCCTTCTACATGACTCGCGTAATGATTCTTACTTTCACTGGAACAAAGCGCTGGGATGAGGATGCACACCCACATGAATCCCCATGGTTGATGTGGCTACCAATGGCAATTCTTGCAATTGGTTCAGTCTCATCTGGATTCTTACTATCTCGTGGCGATGCACTAGAAAACTGGTTGCACCCTTTGTTTAGTCACAGCGAGGAGTACCAGAAGCACCTATTAGAACCAATTGTTGTTTCAGCACTTGCCTTAACAATGGTTGCCATTGGTGTTGCGATTGCATTCTTTAAGTATTCACGCCAAGAAGTTGCTGCAATCGCACCAGAAAATGTCTCAGTATTAACAAGGATTGCGCGCCAAGATCTCATGCAGGATCGCTTCAATGAGGCCGTCTTTATGCGCCCTGGCCAGCAGTTAACGCAGGTTTTGGTCAAAACTGATGAAGCTGTCATTGATGGAACAGTGCGCGGAGTTGGACAGCTAGCAATGACCTCAAGCTCACTTCTAAGAGGCGTTCAGAGCGGATTTGTTCGTAGTTATGCAGCGCTAATCTTTGTTGGAGCCGCCTTATTGATCGCAGGGATTTGGGTGGTGGTTCAATAATGAATTCATTAGTTCTACTGATGCTCTTGCCAATCATTGGCTCGATTGCAGTTGCTGCCACACCTAAGACAAAAGAGGTTTTGAGTAAGCAGGTTGCACTTGCAACCACTGTCATTGTTGCCATCGCAACTATTGCAATGGCTATGAACTTCCAGCGAGATAACGTGGATCTTCAGTTTGTCGAAAAGTATTCATGGATTCCAACTTTTGGTATTAACTTTTCTGTTGGTGTTGATGGTTTAGCCCTTGTCTTGATTTTGATGTCAACAATTTTGGCACCAATCGTTGTGTTATCAGGTTGGAATGAAGCTCACGGTGGTCGTTGGTCCGTTAAGACGTTCTACATCCTCATCCTTGTTCTTGAAACAATGATGATTGGTGTCTTTGCAGCAACTGATGTCTTCTTGTTCTACGTCATCTTTGAAGCAATGTTGATTCCGGTTTACTTCCTTATTGGTGGTTATGGAACTGGTGAGCGCTCAGCGGCAGCAGTTAAGTTCTTGATTTACAGCCTCTTCGGTGGATTACTGATGTTGGCATCCATCATCGCGCTCTATGTGATGTCAGGTGCTCAAGGTGGCCATACTTTTGATCTGCAAGCACTTTCACAACTTGAAATGAGTTCGACTACGCAGAACTTCCTATTCCTAGGCTTCTTTATCGCCTTTGCAATTAAGGCACCTCTGTGGCCACTTCACACCTGGCTGCCAGATGCTGCTGCTTCTGCAACCCCTGGAACATCAGTGCTATTGCTAGGTGTTCTAGATAAAGTCGGAACCTTCGGAATGATTCGCTACTGCTTAACTTTGTTTCCGGAGGCAAGCAAGACTTTCACACCTTTGATTATGGTTCTTGCAGTGATTTCAATTGTTTATGGCGCAATCCTTGCTATAGGTCAGAAGGATCTAAAGCGCTTGATTGCATTTACTTCTATTTCTCACTTTGGTTTCATCACCATGGGTATCTTTGCAATGACCTCACAGGGCCACAGCGGGGCTACTTTGTATATGTTTAATCACGGCTTCTCAACGGCAGCCTTGTTCATTGTTGGTGGTTGGATGATTGCACGTCGTGGTTCTTCAACGATTGCAGACTTTGGCGGACTCCAACGCGTCACACCAGTGATGGCTTGGTCATTCTTCTTAGCTGGGATGTCTTCACTTGCACTGCCAGGCTTGTCTAGCTTTGTGAGTGAGTTCTTAGTTCTTGTTGGAACATTTACTCGATATCCAGTGCATGCAGTTATTGCAACATTTGGAATTGTTCTAGCTGCGCTCTATATCTTGATTCCAGTTCAAAAAGCTCTGCACGGTCCAACAACTCCGGGTAATGAGGGATTAAGTGATCTCAATCTTCGTGAGAAGGTTGCAATTGCACCAGTGATGGCAATCATCATTGCACTTGGTTTCTATCCTTCGCCGTTGTTAAATGTAATCAATCCAGCTTCAGCGCATGTGATTGCTCAAATGGGCTTCACAGATCCAGCTCCAACGAATGGTGATAAATAATGGAATTCAGCTCACCAGTTCTTAACTACACACTTCTCTCACCTATGCTTATATTGCTGGGCGGAGCAATCATTGGCGTGCTAGTTGAAGCTTTTATGTCTAAGGCGCTACGCCCAATCACACAATTATCAGTGACTTTAGGCTCCTTAGTTTTGGCACTGGTGCAGGTCTGGCGAATTCGCAACGAACAATCACTCTCGGCAGCAATGGGCTCTGTGGTCATAGATGGTCCTGCGGTTTTGATGCAAGCTTCAATTCTTATTATTTCTCTCATTTCTGTTTTGTTAATCGCAGATGCCCAGCAATTCACTGCATTAGCTGCAGCACTTCCAGGTTCAGAAGAAGAGCGGCATGCACTACAAAGTGGTAATCAAGTAACTGAGGTCTATCCACTTACCCTCTTTGCTGTGGCGGGAATGATGTTGTTCCCAGTTTCAAGTGATCTCATTACATTGTTTGTGGCACTCGAAGTGCTCTCATTACCGCTGTATTTAATGGCAGGCCTTTCTCGTCGCCGTCGTTTAGCATCACAGGAAGCAGCACTGAAGTACTTCCTACTGGGTGCTTTTTCATCAGCATTCTTCCTATTTGGTGCAGCTTTCCTCTATGGATACTCATCATCAATTACCTTTACCGGAATCCGCAACGCCGTTGTCGGAGGCGGCGGAAACGATGTCTTCCTACTTATTGGAATCGCATTTATATCTGTCGGTCTGCTCTTTAAAGTGGGAGCAGTTCCATTCCATGCCTGGTCACCAGATGTTTACCAAGGCGCACCAACACCAGTAACTGCATTTATGGCAGCTGCTACAAAGGTTGCAGCCTTTGGCGCAATGCTTCGTATTTACTACACCGTCTTTGCTAATGCCCAATGGTCATGGTCACCAATGCTCACAATCATTGCAATCATCACTATGGTCTTTGGTTCACTTGTAGCCATCGCACAGCGCGATGTGAAGCGCATGTTGGCTTACTCTTCTATTGCTCATGCTGGCTTCTTGTTAACAGGTGTTATTGCCTTGAATAAGGCTGGCCTTGAGGCATCACTGTTTTATCTCTTTGCTTATGGCATCACAACAGTTGGTGCATTTGCCATCGTGACTTTGGTTCGCGATTCTGCCGGTGAAGTAACCGATCTCAACCGTTGGAAAGGTTTAGGAAAGCGCTCACCTTGGGTTGCTATTGCTTTTGCTACATTCCTACTTTCCTTTGCTGGTATTCCACTTACTAGCGGATTTATTGGAAAGTTTTCAATCTTCTCTGCAGCATATGAAAGTGGCGCAACTAGTGTTGTTATCGCTGGTGTGCTCTCAAGTGCTATCGCGGCCTTCTTCTATGTCCGAGTTATTGTTTTGATGTTCTTCACTGATCCAGTCGAAGATGGAACAAGCGTTGAAATTCCATCATCACTGACATCAATTGCGGTTATCTTCTCGATGATCGTGACAATTGCCTTGGGTGTCTTCCCAGCGCCAATTCTTGACTTCATCTCAAACCTCGCAACCTTCATTCGCTAATGTCATCATTTGGCATTCCCAACGTTGCTCCAGAGTTGGAAGCAACGCTTATTCGACAGATGGCCGAAGTTGAAAGCCTGCTTCTTGGCCACACACGCAGCGAGTACCCATTTGTTGATGAAACTGCACACCACCTTGTTGCAGCTGGTGGCAAGCGTTTGCGTCCACTACTCACATTGTTAACTGCTCAGTTTGGTGATTCAACACGTCAAGGAGTTATTGCAGCTGCAGTTGCCTGCGAAATTACACACCTTGCAACTCTTTATCACGATGATGTTATGGATGAGGCACCACTTCGTCGCGGAGTGGAAAGTGCAAATATGCGATGGGGAAACACCATCGCGATTTTGACGGGCGATTTTCTCTTTGCAAAGTCCTCTGATTTATTAGCCGACCTTGGCCCAGAAGCAGTGCGCTTACAGGCCCGCACATTCGAGCGCTTGGTTATTGGCCAAATCATGGAAACCCAAGGGCCAAATCCAGGGCAAGATCCACTTGAGCATTACTTAAAAGTTGTGGCAGATAAGACTGGTTCGTTAATTGCAGCTTCTGCTAGATATGGCGGAATGATTTCAGGTGCACCTGTCGAAATTACAGAGACAGTAACAAAATTTGGAGAAAAGATTGGTGTTGCATTTCAGTTAGCCGATGATGTTATCGACATTGCTAGTGAATCAAATCAATCAGGTAAGACGCCAGGCACAGATTTACGAGAAGGTGTCCCAACTCTTGTGACTCTCAATGTTATGAAGTCAACTGATTCATCTGATCGTGAATTGCAGCAGCTTTTATCGGCACCTATTGAAGATGAAGACACAGTTCAGCAAGTATTAAGTTCTTTGCGCAGCCATAAAGCACTGAGTGAATCACGTGAACAGCTATTTCAGATTGCAAAAGAGGCTAGAACCGCTCTTGGCCCACTACCTATCTGTGATGCAACAGGTGCACTGATGTCACTGTGTGACGCCGTTATCGACCGTTCTGCTTGATCGCACTAAATCCGTTCCCAAAGTAATCAGCGCAATCCAGATAATGAGAAAACCTGCCCAACGCGCAGGTGGCATATCTTCATGAAGCACCCACACACCAATAGAGAACTGCAAGGTCGGTGTGATGTATTGCAAAAGTCCAATAGTTGATAGCGGTAGGCGAGTAGTTGAACCGTTAAAGAGAAGTAGCGGAATAGCAGTTATTGCACCGGCACTAATGAGGAGAAATGTTAAGCCTGGGGTGTTACCAAACTGTCCTGTGCCCTGATTGCCTAAGTAGATGAGGTATGCAGCATAAGGAATAAATGAAATACCAGTTTCAATCGCAAGTCCCTCAAGTGCTCCTAGACCTAACTGCTTCTTGATAAGGCCATAACTACCCCATGAAATTGCTAGCGCAAGTGCAATCCACGGCAAGCGGCCATAGTCGATAGTGAGAACTAAAACTCCAAGAGATGCAATACCAACTGCAACCCATTGCAATACGCGCATCTTCTCTTTTAACAACAAAACACCAAAAGCAATAATGATCAGAGGATTGATGTAGTAGCCAAGGGATGCCTCAACAACATGGCCGTTATTTGTTGCCCAGATATAGACCAGCCAGTTAACAGAGATTAAAAATGAGGCCGCAAAGAGTTTGAGTGCTACTTGGGGGCGCTTGAGAGTTGTGACAGTAGATTTAAGAGCTTTGGTAATTGCCAAGATGATGACGCAGAAAACCAAAGTCCACACTGCGCGGTGGGAGACAATTTCTAGTGCATCAGCTGGTTCAAGCAGCGGCCAATACAGGGGAAATAAACCCCAGAGCCCATATGCACTAAAGCCAAAGACTAGGCCTAACTTATTTTTACTCAATTATCTAAAGTTCGTAAATTGAACTGCGAAATCCCAGCCACCATCTTTGATCATGGCCATAGTTGCTTGAAGATCATCACGACTCTTTGACGTTACACGTAGTTCATCACCTTGAATCTGAGTCTTAACTGACTTTGGGCCCTCATCACGAACTAGTTTTGCAATCTTTTTTGCGTTCTCAGTTGAAATACCTTCTTTTAGAGGTGCAGCGATTTTGTAGATTTTGCCGCTCAGTTGTGGGGCACCTGCATCGAGGTGCTTGAGTGAAACTCCGCGCTTAATCATCTTGTCTTTAACGACATCTAGCGCTGCCTTTGCACGCTCTTCAGTGTCGGCTTCAATCAAAATCTTTTCACCCTCAAGTTCAATTTTTGAACCAGTGTTTTTGAAATCAAAGCGAGTATCAATCTCGCGGATGGCCTGATTAATAGCGTTATCGAGCTCCATACGGTCGATCTTGGAGGTAACGTCAAAGCTTGCATCTGATGCCATGGTGAGGACTCCTTCACTGGCTTAAAAGGCGGTTTGTGCGACTACGAGGCTAAGGTATCCTTTCCCTTCGCACTATCCATAATTGCCGCAGTACTTGTTCGACCTTGGCGGGTTGCCCGAGCGGCCAATGGGAGGGGACTGTAAATCCCCCGGCTCTGCCTTCGAAGGTTCAAATCCTTCACCCGCCACCAGTATGAGCTCATGAAAATGAGCGCAGTTGTTTAGCGCTACTTCGCGGCAGATCGTGCGCGTGCAGCGCGAGATAAAAATAGGGCAAAGACAAGGGCTAACACGATTCCAGTATTAACGCCCATCTCCATTAAAGAACGATTGAAATTCTCTGTTGTCTTTTCTTTCTCCATAGTAAGTGAAGCTCCGACTGTGAGGATGTGTCGGACTGCTGCGATGACTCCAATAATCAAGAAGTTATCTAGTTGGAAAATTCCGTCAGTAAATCTCACGATGACTGTGCGCATGATTTCTAGAATGATGACAACAAACAAGATGTCATTAATTGCTTGGATCATTCCTAGTGGGAAAAAGGGACGCGTTTCAATCAGACGTAGCAAACTATAGCCGGCGGCCAATACTGAAATAAGAAAAAGTACAATTCCAAGAAAGCCATGCAAGATATCTTCTAACTTATCGATGAAAGTTACAGGGATGAGTGACTCATCACCTTTGAGTAAGCCTTTGACTGACTTGTATTTCATCGTCTCCGCCCTCCGTTGGAATAATCAAGGGTAAATCCAGGCAAGTAATCCCGCAATATGTAGAGCTCAATTGACGTGAGTTCATGGGCCACAGGTGGGCTGCCCGTGTGAGCGCGGCTCAATCCTGCAAATAACCTGCATGTGGACATCTGTATTTAGGTGAATTAGCCTTCTCCCGTATCCACCCACTTTGAGGAGTAATCGTGAAGAAACGTTTTGGAATTTTCTCAACTCTTGTAATTGCAATAGCTCTCACACTCACGGGATGCTCATCTTCAGACTCATCCACTTCTGAAGCTGCATCATGTGCAAAGGAAGATCTTGCAACAGTTACTGAGGGCAAGTTAACAATTGCAACAGGCGAGCCTGCCTACTACCCATGGATCATCGATGATGCCCCAGAAACCGGAAATGGTTTTGAAGGCGCAGTTGCATACGCAGTTGCAAAGCAACTCGGATTTGATGCAGCAGATGTCACATGGGTTCGCACAACATTTGATTCAGCTGTAACACCAGGAGAGAAGAACTTTGACTTTAACTTGCAGCAGTTCTCAATTACAGAAGAGCGTAAGACCGCAGTTGATTTCTCATCTCCTTACTACACAGCTCCACAAGCAATTGTTTCTTTTAAGGGCAGCAAGATCGACGGAAAGACAACTCTTGCTGAACTCAAGGATGCAAAGCTAGGTGCAGCAGTTGGCACAACATCACTTGATGCAATCGAAAACCAGATTGGTTCAAAGCCACAGGTATTTAACGATAACGCTGCAGGTGTTTCAGCACTTAAGAACAAGCAGATTGATGGTTTGGTAGTCGATCTACCAACAGCCTTCTATCTATCAGGTGTTGAAGTTCCAAACGGAATCATCGTCGGCCAGTTGCCTTCAACTGGTTCAGGTGATCAATTTGGTCTCTTGCTAACCAAGGGCAGTGCATTAACTTCTTGCGTTTCAGGCGCAGTTGATGCAATCACTGCTGATGGCACATTGGCAGCCATTACAGATAAGTGGCTTGCAACAGAGGCTGGCGCGCCAGCTTTGAAGCCATAAGCGTAAAAAAGAAGTAAACACGGTAGTTTGGCGACCATGTCAGAGCGAATTAACTCTGCTTGGTCGCCAAGCTCACGTGAGATTCAAAGACGTGGTGAACGAAAGCGAATAAGTAGACGGCAAGCAGCTATTGCCGCAGTTTCAACCACAGTTGTTCTTGGCACATTGCTCATCATTCTTGTTACATCCCCAGGCTGGGAAATAGTGAAAAAAACCTTCTTTGATATTGATTATGGCCGAGAAGTTTTCCCAACAGTTGTCGCAGGATTGTGGATCAACTTACAGCTCACCTTTATTGGGGGAGCAGCCATTGGAGTTATTGCGCTAGGCCTTGCGCTCCTTCGCACAACTAAATCTCCAGCCCTAACTCCCTTTAGATTTCTAGCAACTGCATACGTTGATATTTTTCGAGGGGCACCTCTTATCTTGATTATCCTGTTGGTGGGTTTTGGTGTTCCAGCACTTCAATTAAAGGGAATTTCAAGCAATGTTATTTTCTTGGGTACCGTTGCAGTTGTTCTCACATACTCTGCATACGTTGCCGAAGTTATCCGAAGTGGAATTCTTTCAATTCACCCAAGCCAGCGGGCAGCTGCGCGCTCATTAGGTTTAACTTCAGGACAGACCATGCGATTTGTGGTCTTACCGCAAGCAATTAGACGTGTTGTGCCACCACTTCTTAATGACTTTGTTTCACTACTTAAAGACACAGGTTTAGTTTCAATTCTGGGTGTGACAGATGCCGTTCGTGCAGCGCAGATTAATGCTTCTAGAACCTTTAATTACACCCCTTATGTAGTTGCCGCAGTTTTGTTCCTGCTCATCACAATTCCAATGACCCGCTACACAGATCGCGCTATCAGGCAGCGCACCAATGCTCAAAGTTCAGAGGGTGCTATCTAATGGCTAACGTCCTAGAACTGAGCAAGATCCGCAAATCCTTCGGTGCAGAGCTTGTACTAAATGATCTTTCACTTTCGGTTCCTGAACACACCGCCACAGTCTTAATCGGTGCATCGGGATCAGGTAAATCAACCTTGCTTCGCTGCATTAACCTGCTTGAATCAATTGATGATGGGCAGATATTTCTTGATGGTGAAGAGATTTCAGATCCACTCATCAACGTTGATGAGGTGCGCCGCAAGCTGGGAATGGTTTTCCAATCCTTTAATCTCTTTCCACATAAAACAGTTCTTGAAAACATCACACTTGCCCCGATAAAGGTGCAAGAAAAGAATAAAGATGGGGCAACTACTGCAGCCCTTGCTCTCCTTAAGCGCTTTGATTTAGCAGATAAAGCTGATCAATATCCAGATCGCTTAAGTGGGGGACAGCAACAAAGAGTTGCAATTATCCGCTCACTTGCACTTAACCCACGTCTGTTATTGCTCGATGAAATTACATCTGCTCTGGATCCAGTTTTGGTTAATGAGGTGTTGAGTATCGTGCGTGATTTAAAGTCCGATGGAATGACGATGGTTTTAGCTACCCATGAAATGGGCTTTGCAACACAAGTAGCAGATGAAGTTTGTTTCTTGGAATCTGGAAATATTCTGGAGCGAGGTTCGGCCCAAGATGTTTTGAATGCACCAAAGAACCCAAAGACTCAAGAGTTCTTAAAGCGCGTGCACCAAGCTGGAAGGCTGTAGTGATTTCACCACCGAAGGCGGCTGTTCCACTGCTTGCTTATGCCGCAGGAGATGCATTTGGTGTGTATTACGAATTTCTCGATGAAACCCCAAAAGAGATCCCACAGGTTTTGTTATCCAAAGAAGGTTGGCCATTTGGTGGTGTAAGTGATGACACATTGCTTTCTATTCTGACAATTAAATCCTTAAGTCAAAAAACTCCTGCCGATGCTGCCGCATCATTTCTACGAGAATTACGAGCTGCAATTCCTCGATTACGTGGCTTAGGTCCAACAACTCGCTCTGCACTTGGCCTTGAGGTAAAGGTTGGAGAGCGTGGCGTTATTGGAGAAACCAACGGTGCGATTATGCGCACCGCATTATGTGGGTTATTTATTAAAAATAATCGGGATGAATGGATTAAGGCTTTAGTTGAGGTAACACATAAATCACAGAAAGCCATTGAGTGTGCACAAATCGCGGCAGGACTGTTTGCCGGCGAAGAGTTTCCAGATTATTCAGATTGGGTTCCACCAACTGGTGGAATATCACTTGATCCCCTTGAAACTTTGCAGGCAGTGGTATGGGTTGTAAAAAAGGCTAATAACTGCGCTGATGCACTTGCCTTAGCATGCTCTTTAGGCGGAGATTCTGACACAGTTGCAGCATTGTCTGGTGCTCTGTTTGCTGCACGCTGGCCCGAAAAGGCGGACTTCTATTCCATTCCTTGGTTAAATGATGTTCAGTGGTCAGAAATTGAAGATGATCTTCGGGAATGCACACAGATGCTGGAGCAAGTTCATGGCTAAGAAAATTTGGGTTCAGGGTCCAATCGCTCTAGATACCGTTGTCTATCTCTCTAATTTTCCTACACCAGGATCGTTTATGAACTCAGTTCGAACTGAAGAACGAACTGGCGGCACTTCAGCAAATGTTGCTCTTGGGCTTTGCACTGCATCTGTTGAAACTGGGTTTGTGAGTTACCTCGGCAATGATGAAATTGGCAAGCAGCTTCTAAAAGTTTTAGAGCAAAGCCAAATTAGAGATTTGATAATTACTCACTTCGACGATAAAACCAACCACGCATTAGTTTTGGTAGATGAAAAATCAGAACGCACAATTATTTCTATGACAACTCCCCATCTGCGAGAGCTTCGAATGGATAAAGTTCCATTTAAAGCCGGCGAGATTGTTGCTTTTGTTTTGTGGCGTGAAGAGTTTCTAGCAGATCTCCAGCGAGCTCAAGCTGCCGGATGTTTTACAGTTGTAGGAGCTGGCGCTTTAGCCGACTCCTCTGTGACACACGCAGATTTAGCAATTGGATCCCGCAATGATTTCCCAGTAGAGATAAATCCGGTAGATCATCTTGATCGATTCGCAACAATCGTGTTAACCGATGGCATGCAAGGCGCAGTTTTATACAGTGGTAGAAATGAAATCCGACAGCCAGCTTTTAAAGTTGAAGTTAAGGACACAACCGGTGCCGGCGATGCATTCATTGCAGGTTATTTAGCCGGAATTGCTCATGAGCTAAGCACCACTCAATCACTTGAGATTGCAGCGAAGTGGGCGGCAAGCGCTGTCCAATCTGAGTCTTCTGTGCCCCCAGCATTTGAAGTAGTTAAACAACAATGGGGAATAGACTTGATTCCATGAGCGAATTTACTCAACGAATTCAGCCAATTCGCGATCTCATGAAAGCGAAAGGCCTTGAGGCCATAGTTCTGCGCCGCAATCCCAATCTGGCTTGGGCAATAGCAGGACGGGCTCATGTCCCAACAACTATTGATGCAGCGTGTTTTGATCTCATCATTACTCAGGACTCTGCCACAGCAATAACTAATGTCGTTGAGGCTCCGCGTTTAAGTGCAGAAGAGCTTCCGAGTGAAGTAACAGTAAAGACGATTAAGTGGTCAGAAGGTCGCGACCCACAACTGCCAACAGGTGCAAAAGTTGGTAGTGATCAACCTGGCGCAGATCGCATTGATTTGGGAACAGAGATTGAGATTATTCGAGCCTCACTTATTGAGTCAGATGTAGTGCGCTATAAAGAGATTTGTTCAGATGCAGCGATTGCTTTAGGAAATGCAATGAAGCAGGTTGTAAGCAGTGATCGTGAAATAGATGTTGCTGGATTGATCACACATGCGCTATGGCAAGCAAATCTTGAGATTGCATTTTTAGGAGTTGCAGGCCAAGAGCGCGTGCATAAATTTAGACACCCACTACCAACTGATGCAGTGGTTGGAAATCGGGTATCTGCATCCATTTGTGCAAAGCGCAAAGGATTAATTGCCTCCGTTACTCGTATTGTCAGTTTTGAAGCAATCTCAGATGCGATGACAAAAGATTATGAGGCAATCTTTAAAGTTGAAGCAGCGATGCTAGATGCCACAGTTGTGGGCAAGCCCTTTTCAGATCCCGTTAATGCAGCAATTGCTGCTTATCCAGCCAATGGTTTTGATGGCGATGAATGGACTAAGCATCACCAAGGTGGTCCAACTGGATTCTTGCCTCGTGATTGGCCAGCAAATAAGGGAAGTGCGCGTTTGATTACCAATAATCAGCCGGTCGCATGGAATCCAACAGGCAAAGGCTTTAAAGCCGAAGACACCATTGTTGCTACGGACTCAGGCGTGAAAATCCTCTCGATGGACCCTGATTGGCCCTCTTTTGAGGTCAATGGTCGGACCAGACCATTTTTACTCACCCCTTAAAAATCATCACAGTCCTATAACAAGGCGCAAAACTGCGATTCTGGCATTGACTCGCATCATCTCCAGTGGCACGCTCTGCCAAGAGGTCTTACCACTGGAGGTTTAATGAGCACCGTTGCTCTCGTCGCACTCGCGCGCCCAACCTTTGACCTGGCATGTGCTCAAGCAAATTTCGATAGCGCACGAGCATTACTCACCGAGCTTGGTGCCACTGTGGTCGGACCATCTGAGTTAGTAATGACAGTGGAGGATGTTGCAGCAGTTCAACTTCCACATGCTGACCTACATATCTTGTTCATGGCCTCATTCTCAGATGCATCTCCTGCCGTTGAACTGCTTGGAAAAGTTAAAGGCCCTGTTCTTGGTTGGTCCATGCGCGAACCTGGCGCCGTTGGGGATCGCCTTAAATTGAATTCAATGTGTGGCGTGAACCTTGCAGCACATGCATTAATGAACGCCGGTCAATCTATTCGCCACATTCATGGCAATGCAGATGAACCACAAGTACGCGCTGCAATTAAAGATGCGCTCGCAGGAAAACTACCTGAGGCAACGGCTCCTAAAACTGTCAAAGGTGAGTTTGGATCTGAAGCTGATGCACAAAAGGCTTTGGATTGGCTGCGTGGTAAAAAGATTGGCGCAGTTGGAGATGCACCTATTGGTTTCACACCATGCATTTATGATGCAAAACAGATATTTTCTACTTTCGGTTTAGATATTCGCCAAATCACCATTGATGATGCTTTTGGAAGAATTTCAGAAGTAAAGCAAGAGGCTCGCGAACTCGCCTATGCCAACGCAGTTGCTGCTCAGCCATCATTAGCTGCAGTTAATGTGGAAGAAGCAAAGAAGGTTTATGGAGTAGAAGTCGCACTCGATGAGTGGCGCAAAGAAGAAGTTTTAGACGCAATCGCAATTCGTTGCTGGCCAGAGTTTCCAACTGATTTAGGTGCCTGTATTTGTTCATCCCTGGGTCGCCTTTCAGATCGTGGAACAGTCACAACATGTGAGCGCGATGTGTTAGGCGCTGTAACAATGATGGTCTGTGAGTCACTGGGCTCAGATGAAAACTACTTGGTAGATATCGTTGATCTTGATGCATCACAAGGTTTAGTTCGTTTATGGCACTGTGGCTCAGCTGCAACAAAACTTGCAGCAGATCCTGTTAATGCCACCCAATCAACCCACTGCAATCGCAAATTAGGCGTTGCAGGTAATTTTCCGCTCAAGACCGGAGCAGTAACACTGTTTCGTATTGATCGGGATGTAGATCCGAGCAATAGCACGGGTTTACGCATGGTTGTGAGCCGAGGGGAATCAATCCCTGCTCCCAATCACTTCCAAGGCAATACAGCAACTGTCATCACTGAACCTGATGCAG
>JBIIJO010000083.1:0-3550 GCA_044233685.1 Candidatus Planktophila sp. | reverse complement strand
ACTGACATCGATATGCGAGAGTCCGAATGCTCTAATTCCTGGTGTATCAATAATCCATCCATCGTGTGTGTCTAGTGCAAGTGCAACTGCGCTAGATGATGTGTGTCGACCACGGCCTGTTGCCTCATTCACATCACCAGTTAAGCGATCCGCATCTGGAACAAGTGCGTTAATAAGTGTTGATTTACCAACACCTGAATGACCAACGAGCACAGAGATTTTTCCTGAAAGCATCTGGTGTAACGCTTCTAAATCTTTTTCACGTGAATCACTCTTGATTGCAGTGTGCAGGATTTCAACATCTAACTTTGCATACTCAGCCAAGAACTCTGGAACAACTCCCAAATCTGTTTTAGTGACTACTAACTTTGGTGTAATACCCTCGGTAAAGGCTGAAACAAGAAAACGGTCGATCAAACCACGTCGTGGTTCAGGATTTAGTGCTGCGACAACAATTACAAGTTGATCTATGTTGGCAACAATTGTGCGCTCAACTTGAGCAGCATCATCAACAGTTCTGCTCAGTGAGTTTCTGCGCTCATTGACTGAAACGATGCGAGCCAAGCTTCCTTCATCGCCAGTAACATCACCAACAATAGAAACTCGATCACCCACCACAACAGATTTAGGTCCAAGTTCTCTTGCACGCATTGCAGTGATAATCACGCCTTCATCAGTAACACATGTTTGTCGCCCGCGATCAACTCCTGTGACAAGTGCTGAAATAGCAGTGGAATGACTAGGACGATCTTTGCTTCGTGGACGTGTACTACGCGCAGGCCTTACGCGCGCATCTGATTCATCGTATTCGCGTGGGCTCATAGTTTGATTCTCTGACTAAACAAGAAGAGAACTCCATAGACCTGGAAAATCAGGCAGAGTTTTACGAGTAGTTGCAATGTTTTCCACTTCAATTCCTGGAACTACTAAACCAAGAACAGCGCCCGCAGTTGCTAGGCGGTGGTCGTCATATGTGTGGAATACGCCGCCATGTAATGGAGCTGGAGTTATGTGAAGCGCACTTTCTTCCTCAACTACATCTCCACCTAGAGCATTTATCTCGCGTGTGAGAGCAGCAAGGCGATCGGTTTCATGCAGGCGAAGGTGTGCAATACCGCGCAAATGTGACGGTGAATCGGCAAGAGCTGCAACTGCTGCAATTGATGGAGTTAGTTCACCAACATCATGTAAATCAATATCAATTCCATGAATCACGCCAGTTCCACTTAACGTTAATCCGTGCTCATCCATTGAAACTTTTGCACCCATTTGCGTAAAGATTGAACGTAATTGATCTCCAGGCTGAGTAGTGGTCTTAGGCCAATCAGCAATAGTGACACTTCCACCACAGACCATGGCAAGAGATAAAAACGGCGCGGCATTAGATAGATCAGGTTCAATAACTAACTCTTGACCTTGAAGTTTTCCTGGCTTCACGCTCCATGATTGCGCTGCTTTATCAACTTCTACCTGTGCTCCAAAGCTGCGCAACATATCAACAGTCATTTCAATGTGCGGCATAGATGGAAGTTGACCACCTTTATGTGTTGCATCAATGCCATTTTCAAAACTTGGCGCAACCAGTAGAAGTGCTGATAAGAACTGGCTAGATGCACTTGCATCAATTGTTAACGCACCGCCTGGAATTTTGCCAGTTCCATGCAGTTTAAGCGGCAAGCTGTATCGACCATCATGCTCAATTGAAATCCCTAATTCTTCTAAAGCCTTTATCACTGGCCCTAGTGGACGCTCATAAGACCGTGGATCACCATCGAATGCAACATCACCAGTTGCAAGGGCTGCAAGTGGAGGAAGAAAGCGCATCACTGTTCCAGCATTACCAACATCAATTTTCACCCCGCCACGAAGTGGAGCCGGTGTAATAATCCACTGAAATTCTTCTACGCCATTGGTTGTTACGTTCTTTTCTTCAATTCCAACACCCAGTGCACGCAAACCTGCAACCATCAATTCGCTATCGCGAGAAACAAGTGGGCGGCGAAGAATGGATGGGGAATCAGCTTGGGCTGCCAGAATCAATGCACGGTTAGTTACAGATTTAGATCCGGGAATGACAACGAAGGCCTCTACTGGTTGTGCGCCGCGAAAGAGCGCGGGCCAGTGTGCGTTGTTATTCATCATCGCCTAAGTCTATCGCGGCTAACAACACTCTCGTTTTACGCATATCCTTTGCACATGTGTGGTCGTTATGCGCAAAGTGCAGATATGCGCGAACTCATGGAGCAGTTTGAAGTCACGGGCAGCGCTCCTGGCCAATCTATTCCAGTAAATTGGAATATCGCCCCAACGAATCCCATTTATATTGTTCGCTCCCCCATTAAAGAAGAAAGTGAAACCAAGAAAGATTTGGCCATAGTTTCCTGGGGATTAATTGCTCCATGGTTAAGTGATGTCATAGAAGCGAAAACATCACAATCTCGAGCTATAAATGCACGCAGTGAAAGCGTTCATGAAAAACCAACCTTTAGAGATGCATTTAAACAACGCAGATGTTTAGTTCCAGCCCAGGGTTACTACGAATGGGCAACTGCGTTAGGGCAATACAAGCCAAAGCAGGCTTTCTATATTTCTTCTCGCGATGGTGCACAGCTCTCAATCGCAGGAATCTGGAGCAGCTGGCGCGCACCTAATGGTGAAGTGATTGAGAGCGCATCGATTATTACTCAAGAGGCACAAGGTGAACTTGCAACGATTCACAGCAGAATGCCAGTCTTCATGCCGCGTAATCGCTGGGATGCCTGGCTTGATCCTAAGAATAAAGAGATTGAAGAGTTACGAAATCTTATGGTGGTTCACTCCCCCGAATCAATAGTGAAGGCCCACCCCGTTTCGTCGCAGGTTAACTCAGTTGCAAACAATGGAGCCCAGCTCATTGAGGCAATTGAATTGGGTGAGCCAGAGACCCTGTTTTAGCGATAATCTTTGCTAGCAATGACATCAACAGATTTAGTTAAAGAGAGCTCAGCGGAGCGTGCTGCCCGCTTTGAGCGAGATGCCCTTGCATTCACAAATCAGCTCTATGCCGCAGCGCTGCGCTATACAAGAAATCCTGATGATGCTAAAGATTTAGTTCAAGACACATACTTAAAAGCCTTTGCTTCATTTCACCAATTTGAACCAGGAACTAATTTAAAAGCCTGGCTCTATCGCGTTTTAACAACAACTTTCATTAATACCTACCGCAAAGATCAGCGCCGCCCACAACTATCTTCTGGTGAAATCGAAGATTGGCAGTTAGCAGATGCTGCTTCACACACTAGTGATCAAGGTAAATCTGCTGAAGTAGAAGCACTTGAAAATCTGCCCGACAGCGACATCAAACGAGCGCTACAAGAAATCCCTGAAGAGTTTCGCATCGCCGTCTATTTGGCTGACGTTGAAGGCTTTTCTTATAAGGAGATCGCTGAGATTGTCGGTGTGCCAGCTGGAACGGTGATGTCCAGACTTCACCGGGGAAGAAAACAGCTACGTGAGCGGTTAACAGAGTATGCAAAGGAACTTGGTTACAACGTTAAAGCCAAGCCTTCGG
>JBIIJO010000082.1:0-3570 GCA_044233685.1 Candidatus Planktophila sp. | reverse complement strand
CTACGCGCACATCACCTGAGTGCACTGGCAAAGGAAACTTTTCAGCATTTGGAAGACCTGGATTAAATTCATCATCAACTAGAAGTCCCCATACGTTTCCAAATGAAACGCGTCCGACTAAATCTTCGATATCAACTCCGCGATAGCGAAGCGCGCTACCTTCTTTATCGGGCTCTGCGATTTCAGATTCAAACGCAATTACACCTTCAAGACCTGGCTTGAAATCATCTGACACGGTGAGCTCCTTTTAGCGATGTGAAGTTTCCTGCACGCCCAATTCTGCCCCTAAGAAAGGGGTGCTGGCGACCATGAGGCCATGAGGATGCGTTCAGAGCCAAAGTGAGGTTCGATACATCCATGGCCGAAAATGAGTTCTCTCGCGAAGAGATCCGAGCAATGCGCCGCTCCTATGGAGAGGCTGGCCTTGAGCACTTAGATGCAGACCCATTTACCGCTTTTTCCGAATGGTTGCGCCAGGCGCATGAAAACCCAATGATCGTTGAAGCAAATGCAATGGTGCTCTCAACTCTAGGCGATGACTCTTCTATTTCTACCAGAACAGTTTTACTCAAAGATATCTCTGACGGTGGATTTACTTTCTTTACTAACTACTCATCACGCAAAGCTCATGCAATGGAGAATAACGAACACGTCAGTTTGCTCTTTCCTTGGTTTGCCATGGAGCGCCAAGTTTCAATTAGTGGATTAGCTGCAAAAGTTTCCCAACAAGAGTCGGAAGACTATTTTGCAACAAGGCCTTGGGGTTCACAGATTGGTGCATGGGCAAGTCATCAATCATCACCACTTGCATCACGTGAAGAGTTAGAACAACGCTATGAAGGTGCTGCACAGAAATGGCCTGAAGGAACATCAGTTCCATGTCCACCACATTGGGGTGGATATCGAGTTACTCCATTAACTATTGAGTTTTGGCAGGGTCGTTATTCACGTTTGCATGATCGTTTGCGATTTGAGAGAAAGAGCACAGCTAGCAAGTGGGAATTGAACAGGTATTACCCCTAGTTTTACCGAAAGAACTGCACATGCTTTAACCACATCATGGATTCTTGGTGTTACGTGCATATCTGCGCTTTAATACACCGTGCCTAAAACCTTTCAGCGAGACCGCTTTTTCTGGGTCGTCGCTACACAAACAGCCATTGTTAACTTCTACTTAGGCGGCTTTGGGCCAGCACAATCACTGCTTCGCGCTGATCAAGGAACTTCACTGACTATTGCAGGTCTTCATGGAACGGCTATGGGAGTTGCATCCATTGCAGCTGGATATGCCAATCCACATCTTGCGCATAAATATGGCCGTGCAAAGTCACAGTGGATTGGCCTTGGAATCTTCTTATTTGGGCTTTTACTCTTTGTTATCTCACCACCAGTTTTTCTCACAATCCCTGCAACGTTAATTGCCGGGTTTGGAACATCAATGGTTATTAACACGATGCTCTCCTCCATGTCTCACCATTATGGAAAAGCTGCAGAGGTTGCTATCCCTCAGGCAAATGGAATTGCATCTGTTGGGTTTGTAACTGGCACTGCTCTGATTGGAACAATCGCATCGCTCTACCCAAACTTTTGGCGCTTGGGTCTTCTGCTAGCACTTCCTGTGGGATTGATTTTGGTGCTAGTTGGCCGTGAAAAGAATGCAGAAGATCATGTTCCAGATGAGAGTGGACCGCAAAGCGGAAAGTTGTCGGCAAAGTATTGGTTAGCTTGGGTTGGTTTTGTTGCATGCATTTCATCTGAGTTTGCAACATCATTTTGGTCGGCGGCTCTATTGAAAGATCGCGTTGGCTCCACTGCTGCTATCTCGACTGTTGCAATTGTTGCACTTGGAACTGGAATGGGAGTCGGTCGCTGGTTTGGTGGTTTAGTGCTAAAGAACTTCAAACTTGATAACCAACTCTTGGGCTTAATCGCACTTCAGTTCATTGGGTTTACTGCCTTTTGGTTCTCCCACTCAATGATAATCAGCCTCATCTGTCTTTTTGTTATTGGCTTAGGTATCTCGATGCAGTTTGCATTGGCTGCAATCCGTCTCGTGAGCTTTAGTGATAATCGCCCAGATTTAGCTGTTGGCAAGTTATCTTTGGCTGCTGGAATCGCTATTGGTGGAGCGCCATTTTTACTAGGTTTCTTAGGCGATAACTTCGGTATTTCACGTGCTTACATCATGGTGCCAGTACTTATTGCAATCGCATTTGTAATTACTGTTCTAACACCATCCCACAGCGAGAAGGCATAAATGATGAGTTATAAAACCCGCCGTATTGTGACCCTTGTTGTGCTCTTTGGTTTAATACTTTTGATTGCGATTAGCGGACTTTAAAACCGCAGCCACAGAAATATCAGCTGGCACATCAACCCGATCTTTAAACTTAAACCAAATAACAGTAGTTGCAATCAAACAAATCGCACCGCAAGCAGCAATTGTTGATCTGATTCCAATTACCTCAGCCATCACACCAATGAGCGGTGATCCAACGGGAGTTCCTCCCATGAAAATCAAGAGATAGATTCCCATGACTCTGCCTCGAATTGCTGGGTCACTATTAACTTGAACGATTGAGTTAGCAGTGATCATCGTTGTCAGTGCTGTGACACCGCAGATGGGTAGGAAGATTGCATAGGTGGTGTAGTTAGGCATGATTGAAAGAATGAGGATGGCTCCAGCAAAAGCTCCTCCAGCTAAAATCACAAAGCGTGTCTTGCGAAAGCGCTCTAAACGCGCAGATGCAATGGCACCTGAAAATGATCCAATGGCAACAAATGTTCCAAGTAAGCCATAGGAGGCTGGGCCTTTGCCAAACTCTTGTGTTGCCATAAGTGCATTAAAGATCTGAAAGTTAAGACCAAAGGTTCCAAGAAAGAAAACCATCAACATAACCACATAGATATCCGGGCGAGCCAGCGCATAGCGCAGACCTTCTTGCACATTAGTCATAGATTTTGGTCGCTCTTGTTGGAAGAACTCTTTCTCATTCATCGCCATCAGCGCACCGATAGCAAAGAGATAAGAGATTCCATTAACTAAAAATGAAGGCCCAGTGCCAAAAGCGGCGATAAGTAAGCCTGATAGCGCAGGTCCCACTAGTCGCCCAGCGTTAAAGTTTGCAGAGTTAAGACTGACCGCATTAGGCAAATCATCATGGCCCACGATTTCACCAGCAAATGCTTGGCGAACCGGTGCATCGATAGCAGTTGAAATTCCAAGTACTGCAGCTAATGCAAATACATGCCACAACATAATCTGATCTGTCATGACAAGTGTTCCAAGGGCCATTGCTGAGAATGCGCCTAGAGCATTTGTGCCAATTAAAAGTTTACGTTTATCAAAGCGATCAGCTAAAGCACCGCCATGGAGTGAGAAGAAGAGAACTGGTGTGAACTGAATTGCTGTGACAATTCCTAGATACGTTCCACTGTTTGTAAGTTCTAGGACGAGCCAGTCTTGGGCAACGCGCTGCGCCCAACTTCCAATATTGGAGATGGTATTAGCAGGAAAAAGTATCCGATAATTTCGATGGCGAAATGATCGCCAATTACCATCTACTTTTA
>JBIIJO010000081.1:0-3621 GCA_044233685.1 Candidatus Planktophila sp. | reverse complement strand
ACAGAAGGAGCTTAATTAAATGGCTGCATATACAGCGCAAGACGTTAAGAATCTTCGTGAAGCAACAGCTGCCGGAATGCTTGATTGCAAGAAGGCTTTAGATGAAGCAGAAGGCGATTACAACAAGGCGATCGACATTATTCGCGTTAAGGGACTCAAGGGAGTCACAAAGCGTGAAGGTCGTTTAACTTCAAACGGTGCAGTGGTTGCAAAGGTTGAAGGGAATCTTGGTGTGATGCTTGAGCTCAACTGCGAAACAGATTTCGTGGCTAAGGGTGAGCGTTTCGTTGCACTAGCTGATGAGCTACTTGCTCACCTACAAAATGCACAATCTGATTCACTGGAAGCATTCCTAACAACAACAATGTCTAGCGGCAAGACCGTTCAGGCAACTGTTGATGAGGCTAATGCAACTCTTGGCGAGAAGATTGAAGTTCGCCGCATTGCAGTGCTGAAGGATTCTCCAGTTGGAATCTACTTGCACCGCACAAGCCCAGATTTGCCACCACAAGTTGGCGTTCTAGTTCAATTGACTAAGGATGCAGCTGAAGTCGGTAAAGATATTGCTCAGCACATCGCAGCATTTGCACCACAGTTTGTAAATCGCGAAGATGTTCCTGCTGAACTCATCGAAAACGAACGTCGTATCGCAGAAGAGACTGCACGCGAAGAAGGAAAGCCAGAAGCTTCCCTCATCAAGATCATTGAAGGTCGCGTAACAGGCTTCGTCAAGGAAGTTTCTTTGATTGAGCAATCTTTTGCTAAAGATGCGAAAAAGACAGTGAAGCAGATCCTCGATGAGGCAGGAACAGCCGTTAAGGCGTTCAATCGCTTCCGCGTGGGTCAATAAGTTCAAAGGCGACATCGCTTAGAATTTAGATATTCCAACTAGAAGTTAAAGGAGCACTCATGCCCGGTACAAGAGGAACGTATCGGCGGGTGCTCCTTAAACTTTCTGGTGAAGTTTTTGGTGGAGAAAAAGGCATCGGTGTTGATCCTGATGTCGTACAAGATATTGCTAAACAAATCGCAGATGTAGCCCGTAGTGGCGTCCAAGTTGCCATTGTTGTTGGTGGCGGTAACTATTTCCGTGGCGCAGAGCTTTCTCAGCGCGGTATGGATCGCTCACGCGCTGACTACATGGGAATGCTCGGAACAGTGATGAACTGTTTAGCGCTTCAAGATTTCCTAGAAAAAGAAGGCGTGCAAACCCGAGTTCAGACTGCAATCACTATGGGTCAAGTGGCAGAGCCTTACATTCCACTTCGCGCTATTCGCCACCTTGAAAAGGGTCGCGTAGTAATTTTTGGAGCAGGCGCAGGAATGCCATTTTTCACAACAGATACTGTTTCAGCCCAACGCGCACTTGAAATTGGAGCAGAAGCTCTGCTCCTTGCTAAGAGTGGTGTTGATGGTGTTTACAGCGCAGATCCAAAGAAGGATAAGAGCGCAACTAAATACGATTCAATTTCTTATAACGAAGTTTTAAGCAAATCTCTGGCTGTGGCTGATGCTGCAGCTTTTGCTCTGTGTCGTGAAAATAAGCTGCCTATCGTTATCTTTGACTTAATGAAGAATGGCAATATCGCACGCGCAGTACGCGGTGAAACGATAGGAACGTTAGTTTCTTAGTTCAAATTTTTTGGGGCTAGGGCAGAAATTGCCGATAGAATCAATAATGAAGTAATACCAAGGGAGATGTCATGGCAGATGTAGCAAGCGCCCTCAAGGACGCTGAGACGAAGATGAGCAAAGCCGTTGAGGTTGCAAAGGATGATTTTGCTTCAATTCGAACTGGCCGTGCACACCCATCAATGTTTAATAAAATCATGGTCGATTACTACGGCACCTACACAGCGCTCTCTCAACTAGCCTCTATTCAAGTTCCTGAAGCGCGCATGGCCACAATTGCGCCATTTGATAAGGGCTCAATGGCAAGTATTGAAAAAGCGATTCGTGAATCAGATTTAGGTGTTAATCCTGGAAATGACGGCGTTGTTATTCGAGTTAATTTCCCACAATTAACCGAGGAGCGCCGCAAGGAATACATCAAGGTTGCAAAAGGCAAAGCTGAAGACTCAAAGGTCTCGATGCGAAACATCCGTCGCGCGGCAAAAGAGGCGATGGAGAAGATGGAAAAAGATGGTGAGATTGGAAAGGATGATTTAGCACGCGGTGAAAAAGAGCTTGAGAAAATCACCTCTGATCATGTTGCGAAAATCGATGAACTCTTGAAGCACAAGGAGGTCGAACTCCTAGAAGTTTAAGGAGTTTGTCACCGATGTCTGATTTTCAATCGATAAACGAGGCCATTAATAAGAAGGCCGGGCGAAAGCTAGGGCCGTCAATTATCGTCTCGCTATCCCTTATTGCTTTGGTGTGGTTTGCTCTTGTTTATCGCCGTGAGGTTTTTGCTGTTGTTGTAGCAATCGCGGTTCTTCTTGGCATTCGTGAAATAGTTCGAGCCTTTAGTGTTCGTGGAATCTACATCTCCGTAGTATCACTTGCTATAGGAGCCTTGGCTCTTACATATGCAACCTGGAACGGTGGGGCAGCAGGTTTAGCTATTGCTACGGCTATCGCTATTCCGCTTTTGCTTATTCAACTTTTAACTAAGGGCCCAGAGGGCTTTGTGCAAAGTGCGACAGCAACTACGTTTTCACTTCTCTATCTGCCATTTCTAGCTGGCTTCCTTATTCTTCTTGCTAAGCCAAGTACAGGCTTAGAGCGCGTAATGACTTTTGTTGTATTGGTTGGCTGCAATGACACATTTGGTTACATCGTGGGAGTTCTATTTGGAAAGCATCCACTGGTTCCAGTTATAAGCCCAAAGAAGAGCTGGGAAGGCTTAATTGGCTCCCTTGTCTTCACAGTCATTGGTGGATCACTGGCATTTAAATACATCATGGAAATGCATTGGTGGATTGGTGCCATTGTTGGATTAATGATTGTTTTCACGGCCACATGCGGTGATCTCATTGAAAGTGCAATGAAGCGCGACCTTCACCTTAAAGATATGGGAACTCTACTTCCAGGCCATGGTGGAATTTTGGATCGTCTTGATTCAGTATTAATTTCTGCCCCCGCGCTATGGCTTGCACTAGAGCTAGTGAAGCGCTGGTTATGAGCGTTCCTGAGATTAAATTAGTTTTTGATGAACCAGTTCAGCGCAAGAAAACCCCCAAGCATTTAGCTGACTATTCACCTGAAGAGCGCCGCGAACTGGCAAAGTCGTTAGGTCTGCCAGCTTTTCGTGCCAACCAAGTTGCCACCCATTACTTCACGCATTTATCTAATGATCCAGAGAACTGGACAGATACTCCTGCAGAGATGCGCAAGACAATCGCAGAACAATTCACTCCTAAACTCATTGAACTTGTGCGCTCAGTTGAGTGCGATGGAGGAATGACACGTAAAGATCTGTGGAAACTCCATGATGGAGTTTTAGTGGAGTCAGTTTTAATGCGCTATACCGATCGCGTAACAGTGTGTATCTCATCCCAAGCAGGATGTGGGATGAACTGCCCTTTTTGTGCAACTGGCCAAGCTGGACTTACGCGAAACTTAAGTGCAGGAGAAATCACAGAACAAATCGTTGCAGCGGCAAGAGCATGTGCAAAT
>JBIIJO010000080.1:0-3679 GCA_044233685.1 Candidatus Planktophila sp. | reverse complement strand
AATCGTTAAGGAGCCGGCAACACTCATCTCAAAGTTTTTTTGCATGGCATAATCATGTCATGCAATCAGGCTCGCAGTTCTCCTACGAGGATCGCTATGGCGTGCGCCCAACCAAGGGATGGGTGCTCCCGGCCACAGTTATCGCAGCCATAGGAATCAGCTGGCTGGTGTGGGTAGGTCTTCACCATTCAAACCCGGATATCCGTTCCTCAGTTATTTCATTTACTGCCACAACTGATCGCGAAATGTCTATTAGATATGAAGTAGTCAGAAAAGATAAAGACCAGGTTTTAACATGCACGTTGGTTGCCAGAGATTACGATAAAACTGTCGTTGGGCAGATTGAGGATGAAATCGGGCCTGGTCTTGCAGTGGTGCAGAAAAACACTGATATTCCTACGCGTAGCCAAGGCGTTAACGCTGATGTGGTTGCCTGCCGTATTAAATAAGTTGTAGGCATCTACGCCCACCTAGTACCTTTACGCCTTATGAGCGCACAAACATGGTTAACGCAGGAAGCTGCAGATCGTTTGCGCGCCGAATTAGAAAACCTAGAACAACATGGCCGCAAAGATGTCACGGCAAAGATTGAAGCTGCGCGCGCTGAAGGTGACTTAAAAGAAAATGGTGGTTATCACGCAGCCCGTGATGAGCAGGGCAAGATGGAAGCGCGTATCCGCCAGCTCAAGCAGATGTTAGAAAATGCTCATATTGGAACTCCACCAGCTGCCGCCGATGGCAAAGTTGGCGCAGGCATGGTTGTTACAGCAGAGATTGCTGGAGATGAAATGAAGTTTTTACTGGGCTCACGTGAGATTGCATCAGGTGACCTCGATGTTTATAGCGAGAAATCACCACTTGGTGCTGCAGTGATGGGCGCAGAGATCGGTGCAAGCGTTTCATACACCGCACCTAATGGGCGTGAGATTAAGGTAGTAATTAAAGCTGCCGAGTTTTATTCTTAATTAGAGGTGTTTTTATACTTTCTAATACTCAGTGGAATAAATATCGCCATCAAAAGCACCATATAGAGCAACGATGTTTCTAGTGGGTGCTGGCTTGGCCAAGAGTTAGCTGTTGCCCCAAACTCATTCTTTAAACCAAAGAGCTGACGGCAAGCTGCAACCATTGTTGAAACAGGGTTCCATTCCGCAAAGTACTGCAGCGCTTTTGGCATTCCAGTAGTTGGCGCAAAGGCATTTGAAAGAAAAGTCAGTGGGAAAGTAACTAAGAAACCCACACTCTGCACAGTTCGAGCCTCTTTAACGGCTAAGCCAACATAGATGCCAATCCATGAAAGGGCATAACCAAACATAAACAGGAATAAGAAAGCTAAAAAGATTGAAAGCCCGCCTGATGTTGGACGCCAACCCACGGCATATCCAGCAGCTGCCATAACAGTTAAGACAAGAATGTTTAAAAGTGCATCACCAAAGGTGCGACCAATAACTACTGCGCCTCTTGAAATTGGCAAAGATCTAAAACGATCGATGAGGCCCTTCTTCATATCTTCAGCTAAGCCAATTGCAGTTGAAGCCAAGGTGAAGGCAACGGTCTGAACGAAGATTCCTGGCATTAATAGCTGGACATAACCACCAGGTTGACCAGTTTCAATAGAGCCACCAAATACAAAGCGGAAGAGGAGCACAAACATCACTGGTTGAATCGTTGAGAAAACTAGAAGTTCAGGGATTCGGGCAAGCTGGAGCAGTTGGCGCTTAGTAATTGTCATGACATCACTGATGATGTATTTCATTTCTTGCCCCCTCTCTTTTTCTTTACGGGCTGGGCAATAACTTCCTCTTCTGCCACATGGCCGGTAAGAGATAAGAACACATCATCTAGTGAAGGGCGCTTGAGAGCAATATCTAGGGGATGAATCTTCGCCTCATCCAAAGCGCGCAACGCCTCCATAAGAGCAATCGAGCCAGTTGAAACTGGTGCTGAAATTGTGCGCACATCAGTATGAATTGCACTTGTGCTGATTCGAGAAACAATCTCTTGAGTTTTGGCAATGTCAGTGTTCTCAACTGTGATCTCTAGACGTTCTTCGCCGACTTCCTTTTTCAAAGCATCTGAGGTGCCACGGGCAATTACTTTTCCATGATCAATCACAGCGATCTCATCAGCTAATTGATCAGCTTCTTCTAGGTATTGAGTTGTAAGAAGAAGTGTTACGCCACCTTTTACAAGCTCTTGAATTACTTCCCACATCTCTTGGCGACCACGTGGATCAAGGCCTGTGGTTGGTTCATCAAGGAAGAGAACTTTTGGTTGCACAATCAAAGATGCTGCTAAATCTAAACGGCGGCGCATTCCACCTGAATACGTCTTGATAGGACGGCGAGCGCTATCAGTAAGTGAGAATCTCTCAAGCAATTCATCAGCACGTTTAATGGAGGCAGTTTTGCCTAAGTGATACAAACGACCAAACATCACTAAGTTATCCCAGCCAGTTAATGTCTCATCAACTGCTGCATATTGACCTGATAAACCAATTAATTCACGTACTTTGTCAGGATGCTTGTTTACATCGATTCCTGCAACAGTTGCAATGCCTGAATCAGGTTTTAATAACGTTGCGAGAATTCTCACAGTTGTTGTTTTACCTGCACCATTGGGGCCTAATACGCCTAAAACGGTGCCTTCTTCAACATCAAGAGAGAGATCATCTAATGCTTTGACCTCGCCGTTGCGATAGGTCTTGACTAGATGTTCGGCTATTACTGACTTCACCCACTAATCTTACCCTTATGTCCAAAAACTCCCCAATAAATGCATCAGCTAAGGCCCATACCCACAAGGAAATCATGATCATCCTGGGTGGCCTTATGACTGGAATGCTCCTTGCAGCCCTTGACCAAACAATCGTTTCAACGGCGCTTAAGAATATTGTTGAGGAGTTTGATGGTCTCAACCACTACACATGGGTTGTTACCGCTTACCTATTAACTTCAACTGCATCAACTCCGCTCTACGGAAAGATTTCAGATATCTATGGCCGTCGAGTTGTTTTTCAGTTTGCGATTGTCACCTTTTTAATCGGATCTTTCCTAGCAGGTGCATCACAAAACATGGAGCAGTTGATTGCAACTCGTGCGCTTCAGGGTGTTGGTGCTGGCGGTTTGATGGCACTTACTTTCGTCATTATCGGTGACATTGTTCCCCCACGTGAGCGTGGTAAGTATCAAGGTTATTTTGGAGCTGTTTGGGGCTTGTCATCTGTTGCCGGCCCACTTCTTGGTGGCTTCTTTGCAGATAACGAAACTATTCTCGGGATAGCTGGGTGGCGTTGGATTTTCTATATCAACCTACCTATCGGAATTATCTCTCTCATTGTTACTTCAGCCGTTCTACATATTCCTAAGGTAAAACGCGAGCATTCCATTGATTATTTAGGTGCAGTTTTGATGGTGTCATCAGTCTGTTTGATTTTGCTTTCAGCCTCTATCTATGGCCCGCAATATGGCTGGGGTGATAGCCGCACGATTATGTATGCAGTCATTGGTGTAATCCTTGCTGTGCTCTTCCTGATGTGGGAAGGCAAAGCTAAAGAGCCGATCTTGCCTCTCTACCTCTTTAAAAATCACACTTTCTCTATCACTTCACTCTTAGGTGCAGTAATTGGTGCTGGAATGTTTGGCGCAATCGTTATGTTGCCGCTCTACTTCCAGGTTGT
>JBIIJO010000079.1:0-3695 GCA_044233685.1 Candidatus Planktophila sp. | reverse complement strand
TGGCTACACACGGTTTACTGCATATAATTGGCTACGACCATGCAGAACCAGAAGAAGAAAAGATTATGTTTGCCCTGCAGGAACAAATCGTAGAAAAGTGGAAGCAAACTCAATGAGTCCGATAGCTATTGTTAGCATCATTTTATTGTTGGCTTTTGCAGGATTTCTAGCTGCATCTGAGTCTGCTCTTACATCTATTTCTCGCATCGTCGTTGAAGAGCTTGAAGGCAAGCGTGGTGGATTACTTCTTCGCAAATACAGCGCTCAACCAGCTAGATATCTCAATGTGATTCTTCTGGTTCGAAAGCTCTGTGAATTCACTGCCACCGTTTTATTAGCAGTGATTTTGCTACGCAATTACTCTTCAGCACAAGCAATGGCTTTAACGGTTGCAATCATGGTTGTGCTTTCCTATGTTGTAGTGGGAGTGGGCCCACGTACTCTGGGTAAACAACAGCCTCACAAGTACGCGCGCTATGGAATTATCGTGGCTTATGGCCTTGCATTTGCACTAGGCCCTGTTACAAAGATTCTTATTGCAGTTGGTAATGCCTTAACTCCAGGTAAAGGTTTTCGCTCAGGTCCATTTACATCAGAAGCAGAACTTCGTGACCTAGTAGATCAAGCGCATGAACGTGGTCTTGTGGAATCAGATGAGCACGAAATGATTCACTCAGTATTTGAACTTGGTGACACTTTGGTGCGAGAGCTCATGGTTCCTCGCACGGACATGGTCTGGATTGAAAAAGATAAGACTTTGCGTCAAGGCCTTTCCCTTGCACTGCGTTCTGGTTTCTCACGTATTCCAGTAGTTGGAACAGGCCCAGATAACATCATTGGAATTGTTTATGTTAAAGATTTAGCCCGTCGCGCACTTGATCACCATGAGGCTGAACAAACAGAAAACATTGAACAACATATGCGCCCAGCCACCTTCGTTCCTGAAATCAAGATGGCCGATGAGCTCCTAAAAGAGATGCAGCGCAATCAGATTCACTTAGCTGTAGTTGTTGATGAATATGGCGGAACCGCTGGAATTATCACAATTGAAGACATTATTGAAGAAATCGTGGGAGAGATTGAAGATGAGTTTGATGATGGAGAGGATGACTTTGTTTGGTTATCACCAGATAAAGCACGCGCAAATGCTTCTCTTCACATCGAGGACCTTGCTGATGAGTTGAAGATTGAAATCAATGAATCTGATTTTGAGGATATCGACACAATCGGTGGATTAATGGCGCAAAAGTTGGGCCGTGTGCCAATTGCTGGATCAACAGTTTCATTACATGGTTGGTCAATCACTTCAGAGCGCCCATTGGGCCGCCGTCGCAGAATTAGTAGCGTGTTAATCGAGCGTCTTGAGAAAGAGATTGAAGACCACGAGTAAGAGATAGAATCTCCCAATGCGCATCGTCCGTTTTTCTCCAGGTCCTGACTCAGGACTCGGAACCGACCCACTCTTTGGTGTCCTAGAAGACGATGCCACAATCACAGTCATTACTGGAGATCCCATCTATTCAGGGATTCAAAAGACTGCAGCCACAGTTCCAGTTTCTAAAGTGCGCCTATTAGCACCAGTTATTCCTCGCTCCAAAGTTGTTTGCATCGGCAAGAACTACGCCGACCACGCAGCTGAAATGGGCGGGGTTGTGCCAGATGAACCAATTATCTTTTTAAAACCTAACACCTCTGTTATCGGACCAAATGACACCATTGTTTGGCCTGAGATGTCAGAGCGAGTTGACCATGAAGCTGAGTTAGCAATTGTTATTGGTCGCCTTTGCAAAGATGTTCCTATCGAGCGCGTTAATGACGTGATCTTTGGTTACACCATCGCAAATGATGTAACAGCGAGAGATTTACAGAAAAAAGATGGTCAATGGACTCGTGCAAAAAGCTTTGACACTTTCTGCCCAGTTGGCCCATGGATTGATACAGACTTCATTCCTGGTACACAGAAGATCACGGCAAAAGTAAATAGTGAGATTAAGCAGTCAGCTCAATTGAGTGACATGATGTTTAAAGTTCCAGAAATCATTAACTTTGTCTCACGTGTCATGACTTTGCTCCCAGGTGATGTTATCTTGACTGGAACACCAGCAGGAATTGGCCCAATGGTTGCTGGGGCAGATGCAACAATGGCTATTGAAGGTTTAGGCGAGCTAACAAACAAAGTGAGAAAAAATTGACCAAAAAAGTAAAGGTTCGCTTCGCACCATCTCCAACTGGGGATTTGCATGTGGGAAATATCCGCACAGCACTCTTTGACTGGGCATATGCGCGCCATACTGGTGGAACTTTCCTTTTTAGAATTGAAGATACTGACACCACCCGCGTTACAGATGAATATATTCAAGCTGCAATCGATACATTGAAATGGCTTGGCCTGAACTGGGATGAGGGTCCTGAAGTTGGTGGCGAGAATGGCCCGTACTTACAGTCACAGCGTTTAGGAATATATGCCGAATGGGCACAAAAGTTTCTTGATCAAAAAGATGCTTATCACTGCTACTGCTCAGCTGATGAGTTAGAAGCAGTTCGGGAAGCACAACGTGCAGCAAATGTTGCACCGGGATATAACGGTCACTGCCGTGATTTATCGTCTGATCAAATTGCAGCATATAAGGCAGAAGGACGCTTGCCTGTAGTACGTATGCGCATGCCCGATGGCGGAACTACTTTTAACGATCTAATCCGTGGAGATGTCTCCTTTGATCACAAGTTCGTACCTGACTTTGTATTAGTACGTGGTGATGGCTCACCTCTCTATACATTAGCTGTTGCAGTTGATGATGTTTTAATGAAGGTCACACACGTTCTACGCGGTGAAGATCTTCTCTCCTCCACACCACGTCAGATCCGCGTGTATCAGGCAATGGGCCTAGCGTTAGAGGATTATCCAGTATTTGCTCACTTGCCATTTGTTATGGGCCAAGACAATGCAAAGCTTTCAAAGCGAAATGGTGAAGTTTCAATTGCTTGGTACAGAGATAAAGGATTCTTGCCTGAGGCAATCTGTAATTACTTAGCCCTTCTGGGTTGGTCACCGGGCGATGATCGCGAGAACGTAACAATGAAGGAGCTCACCGAGCTTTTCACTGTTGAAAAGGTTCACTCTTCACCTGCGCGCTTTGATATGAAAAAGCTTGAAGCAATCAATGGTGACAAGATCCGTGCATTAACTATCGATGAATTCCTAGATTGGTCTCTGCCATTTTTAACTAAGGCCGGGGTCATTACAGGAACTGCAGATGAGATTGCACTAGTAAAGCTAGCTCTGCCACTCATTCAGGAGCGAATTATCATGCTCAGTGAAGTGCCAGCAATGCTCAAGTTCTTATTTGTTAAAAACTTTGCTGTTGAGGCAGATAGTGTTGCAAAGATTACTGATGATGCCTCAAAGCAGGTATTACAGCGCTCACTTAAAGAGTTGGAACCACTAGCTACATGGAATCACGACAGTATCGAAGCTGCGCTGCGATCATCTTTGATTGAAGAGATGGGATTAAAACCACGTATAGCATTTGGTGCAGTACGTATTGCAACAACAGGTAGCACGATTTCTCCACCGCTATTTGAATCTATGGAATTACTTGGCAAAGAGGCTTCATTGGCCCGTATTCGCGCGGGGTTAGAGCTCTAAATCCTTTGGTATTCTTTGCTCCTGCTGTTTTTGGGGTATGGGGTAATTG
>JBIIJO010000078.1:0-3750 GCA_044233685.1 Candidatus Planktophila sp. | reverse complement strand
GGCGGTGGACCAGCTAAGCCGAAGCCGCTCACCTAATAGAGCCGGGCTTGTACTGCACTGCGGCAGGGTGCGCGGAAGTAATCGCGCCAATGCGACTAACAACTCGAGCAACTTGTTGGCGAGCTTCACCAGTAAATTCAAGTGGGGTGCTTATTAATACATCTAATGCCGCGCGATCAAGTGGTAGGCGATCATCTGCTGCTAAATCATCAAGGAGTGAGTTCTTCTTTCCTTCGCGCATTCCTAGCGCTGCTTTAACTGCATGTTCCTTAATAACTTCATGGGCAACTTCGCGGCCAACGCCGGCCTTAACTGCTGCTATTAAAATCTTTGTTGTGGCCAAGAAAGGCAGATAACGCTCTAATTCAGCAGCAATAACGGCTGGGAATGCTCCGAACTCATCTAGAACTGTGAGCATGGTTTCTAGAAGGCCATCAATTGCATAGAAAGCATCTGGCATTGCGACACGGCGTACTACAGAACAAGAAACATCGCCTTCATTCCACTGATCTCCGGCTAGTTCACTGACCATTGATGCATATCCGCGAAGCACAACGGCTAAACCATTTACTCGCTCACACGAGCGTGTGTTCATCTTGTGTGGCATTGCGCTGCTTCCAACTTGGCCGGCCTTGAAACCTTCAGTGACAAGTTCGGCGCCTGCCATCAAACGAATTGATGTGGCCAGAGATGAAGGAGATGAAGCTAGCTGAACAAGGGTTGTTACAACATCATAATCAAAGGAGCGAGGATAGATCTGACCGGTTGAATCTAGAACACGGTTAAAGCCCAGCTCTTTTGCAATTGTGCTTTCTAATTTTGCATGAGCATCTGTTGAACCAAGTAAGTCAATTGAATCTTGCGCAGTTCCAACTGGTCCCTTTATGCCGCGCATTGGGTAACGATCTTGCAAAGCAGTTAAGCGCTCATAAGCAAAAAGTAATTCTTCTGCAGCGGAAGCAAATCTTTTTCCAAGAGTTGTGATCTGTGCTGGAACATTATGTGAGCGTCCTGCAACTGGTTGATCTGCATATTGCGTTGCGCGCTCTGCTAATCGTGCAAGAAGAGTGACAACTTTGTCATGGACAATATCAAGACCATTGCGGATTTGTAGCGCTTCAATGTTTTCTGTTAAATCTCGGCTAGTCATACCTGCATGGATTGCTTCATGGCCAGCCAAAGCATTGAACTCTTCAATTCGAGCTTTCACATCGTGACGCGTCTTCTTTTCACGGGCATCAATAGAAGCTAAATCCACCTGTGTAATTACCTTCTCGTAATCTGTAATTACATCCTTGGAGATTGCGTGACCCAACGTTGATTGAGCACGCATTACTGCGATCCAGAGCTTTCTTTCAGCGATGATTTTTGCTTCAGGTGCGAAGATCTCACGCATCGAAGCTGATGCATAACGGTTAGCGAGAAGGCTCACGCCCGAATTATCCTTCATTTAATTGCCCTTCTCTGCCACCGACGCATTGAGCGCGATATCGGTGCGATAGAAGGATCCATCAAGTGAGATGTGGCTGATAGCCCGATAAGCACGATCGCGAGCTTCGGTTAAGTCACTGCCGGTGCCGGTAACAGTAAGCACTCTGCCACCTGATGAAACTAAGCCTTTTTCACTATCAGTTGTGCCTGCATGAAATATTGAAACCTTTTCAACCGTTGGAAATTCTCCAATTACACCACCCACTGCAGGAGATGCTGGATATCCATCGCTAGCTAATACAACTGTTACCGCAGATTCATCACTCCACTGCAAAGTAACGCCTTCTAGATTTCTCGTTGCCGCTTTATAGAGAAGTTGAGCCAATGGAGTTTTCAAAAGGGGAATTAACACTTGAGTTTCTGGATCACCAAAGCGCGCGTTGAATTCGATCACTCGTGTTCCATGGTCAGTTAATGCAAGACCTGCATAGAGCAAACCAACAAATGGTGTGCCACGTGCTGCCATTTCAGCAATCATGGGTGCAAGAACTTTCTTGTGTGTATCTTCAATAATGTCTGATGGCGCCCAAGGAAGTGGTGAGTACGCACCCATTCCTCCAGTATTTGGTCCCTGATCACCGTTGAGTGCGCGTTTAAAATCTTGCGCTGGTTGCATTGGAATAACTGTCTTGCCATCGCTAATTCCAAAGAGTGAAACTTCTGGACCATCTAAGAACTCTTCAATAACTACTCGCTTGCAAGCCAACGCATGATCTAGCGCTTCTTGGCGATCTCTTGAAACAACAACACCTTTACCTGCAGCTAAACCATCATCCTTAACTACATATGGCGCACCAAAAGTATCGAGTGCTTTTTCAATCTCAGCTTGTGTTGTGCAAGTAAAACTATGGGCAGTTGGCACACCAGCATCTGCCATCACCTCTTTTGCAAAGTTTTTAGAGCCTTCTAATTGAGCCGCGGCCTTAGATGGACCAAAGACAGATATTCCAGCGGCCCGCAGCAGATCTGCAGCGCCATTTACTAATGGAACCTCAGGGCCAATAACTACTAATTCAACATCAAGTTTTTGTGCTAAATCAAGGATTGCTTGGTTATCACTTATTACTAATGGATGACATGTTGCAAACTGTGCAATCCCTGGATTACCTGGTGCTGCATGTAGTTCTGTGCACTCTGGATCTGCGTGTAGTCCTAGTCCTAAGGCGTGTTCGCGACCGCCGCTTCCGACTAGGAGGATTTTCATTTCTTAGATGAAATCCTTTACGACAATTGTTTCATCGCGCCCGGGTCCTACTCCGATGGCACTCATCGGTGCTCCAGAGATTTTCTCCAAGAATGCAACGTAGTTTTGCGCAGCTTGTGGCAAATCACTGAGTTTGCGAGCACCAGTAATGTCTTCACTCCAACCCGGCATGTATTCATAAATTGGCTTTGCATGGTGGAAATCAGTTTGTGATGCTGGAAGTTCTTCCACGCGCTTTCCATCAATTTCATAAGCAACGCATACTGGAATCTTTTCCCAACCAGTTAAAACATCTAACTTAGTTAAGAAGAAATCTGTTAAACCATTAACGCGTACTGCATAACGGGCAATCGGTGCATCAAACCAACCGCAACGACGTGCACGGCCGGTAGTAACACCAACCTCGCCTCCGATGCGTCGCAGTGCTTCTCCATCTTCATCAAAGAGCTCAGTTGGGAAAGGCCCGCTACCAACGCGGGTTGTGTAGGCCTTAATGATTCCAATAACGCGATCAATCTTTGTTGGTCCAATTCCAGAACCAGTACATGCACCACCTGCAGTTGGATTAC
Organism: Candidatus Planktophila sp.; assembly: GCA_044233685.1. Taxonomy (GTDB): domain Bacteria; phylum Actinomycetota; class Actinomycetes; order Nanopelagicales; family Nanopelagicaceae; genus Planktophila. Next base: position 486 of record JBIIJO010000078.1, on the reverse strand, counting down.
TTGATGTTACGAATGGATAAGTACCGTGATCAACATCTAGCAAGGTGCCCTGTGAACCCTCTAAAAGCACGCGCTTTCCGGCCTTAAGCGCCTCATTGAGAATTAAAACAGTGTCGGCAACATATGGGCGAAGAATCTCGGCATATGCCAAATACTCTTCAAGAACTTCATCGACTTCAATGTTCTTGCGGTTGAAAACCTTAATTAGGACTTGGTTCTTATCGCGCAACGCGCTTTCAATCTTTTGGCGCAAGATGGATGGATCAAAGAGATCTTGAACGCGAATACCGATGCGGTTGATCTTGTCGGCATAAGCCGGACCAATTCCGCGACCAGTAGTTCCAATCTTTGACTTACCCAAGAAGCGCTCTGAAACTTTATCGATGGTGCGGTGATAAGGAGTAATCAAGTGGGCGTTAGTTGAAATTAACAACTTGCTGCAATCAATACCGCGCTCAGTTAATCCAGCGATTTCTTGAAGTAGAA
>JBIIJO010000077.1:0-3826 GCA_044233685.1 Candidatus Planktophila sp. | reverse complement strand
TAGGCCCTTCAGGTTGTGGCAAGACAACTGCGCTACGAGCTCTTGCTGGCTTGCAGGAGTTAGATCGTGGTCAACTCATGGTCGATGGCAAAGATGTAACTTTCCAGAGTGCTAGCAAGCGTGGAATGGGAATGGTTTTCCAGGCCTATTCACTCTTTCCACATATGACTGCGCGCGAAAATGTTGAGTATGGTTTAAAACTACGAACACATAAAACTTCCAGCCAAAAGCGTAAAGAACGCTCAGCTGAACTTTTAGAGTTAGTTGGTCTATCAACCCACGCAAATCACTATCCATATCAGCTCTCTGGTGGACAGCAACAGCGCATTGCGCTGGCCCGCGCGCTTGCGATTTCACCCAAGGTACTACTGCTAGATGAGCCTCTCTCAGCACTTGATGCCAAGGTTCGCACGCAGTTGCGTGAAGAAATCCGTCGCATCCAAATTGAACTTGGAACCACCACACTCTTTGTTACCCACGATCAAGAAGAAGCTTTGAGTATCGCTGATCGCGTGGGAGTTATGCGCAATGGTCAGCTAGAACAAATCGCTGCCCCATCTGAGCTCTATGACCGTCCAAAGACTTCATTTGTTGCTGAGTTCGTTGGATTAACTAATCCAATCCCAGGAAAGGTCTCTGGCGGCTCAATTGAAGTTCTAGGAAGCGTTGTTAAAACTCTCCCAGGCTCTGTAACTTCTGGAGCTGGTATCGCACTCGTGCGCCCAGAGAGCGTTGATGTTGTTGCCAGCAAGTCAGGTAATGCAACTGTTGCTGCGGCAAGCTTCCTTGGTGCCTCTTGTCGCTTGAATATCACTATGAATGATGGAACAAAAGTCACAGCCCAGCTTCCAAGCTCTGATGCTGCTGGCATCGGTGCAGGTGCAACGGTTTCTGTTTCACTTCTAGATATGCCAGTCTTTGTGAAAGCTGCGGGATGATCTTTGGTTCAATTACAAAGCTAGAAACATTTACTGATGAGTTTGTCTGCTTTGTAAAGGTAACAACATCTGATGGTCACATCGGTTGGGGACAAACCTCTAACTATCACTCAGATATCACTGCCCAGGTTTTTCATCGCCAAGTAGCACCATGGGTATTAGGTAAAGATGCATCAGATATTGGAGCACTTGTTACCTTAGTTGAAGCCCGTGAGCATAAATTTCCAGGAAGTTATCGATGCAGGGCCAATGCTGGTTTGGATACTGCCTTGTGGGATCTGCGTGGGCGAATTGAAGGCAAACCAGTTGTTGAACTATTGGGCGGAACAGCTAAGAAACTTCGAACCTACGCATCCTCAATGCGCCGTGACATCTCCCCAAAGGATGAAGCAGAGCGCTTAGTAAAGCTGCGTGACGAGTTTGGTTTTGATGCATTCAAATGGCGGGTTGGCGCAGAGTGTGGAAATGATATTGATGAGTGGCCAGGGCGCACGGAAGAAGTTGTTCCTGTGGTCTCTCGCGCACTTGGAGATGGAATCTCAAAGTTAGTAGATGGCAACAGTGGGTTTTCACCTAAGCGCGCAATTGAAGTTGGTGCGCTTTTAGAGGCAGAGGGCATTGGCCACTTTGAAGAGCCATGTAAGTACTGGGAGCTCGAAGAAACTAAGCAAGTAACTGATGCATTAAATATTGATGTAACAGGTGGTGAACAAGATTGGGATCTAACCACCTGGAAGAGAATGATTGATATGCGAGCTGTTGATGTACTACAGCCTGACATTATGTATATGGGTGGAATCTGGAGAACATTAAAAGTTGTAGAAATGGCAAAGAAGGCAGGAATGCCGATTACTCCCCACAGCGCAAATCTTTCCCTCGTAACCATCTGCACCATGCACCTTCTTGGAGCAATCCCGAACGCTGGTAAATATCTAGAGTTCTCAATTGAGGGCTTTGAATATTACCCATGGCAAAAAGATCTATTTCTAGGAAATCCCTTTGCAATTGAAAGTGGAAAAGTACAGATTCCACAGGGGCCAGGTTGGGGAGTTGAGATCAACCCAACATGGTTAGCAAAAGCTAAGTATCAAGTCTCAGAGATTTAAGCTCTGGCTGTTTTTCTAATCATTCGCTGATAAAACTTTCCAGGTTGTCGCGTGCTCGCTTGGGGTCCACCCATCTCAACAAAGCCTAGCTTTTCATAAGCTGCGATTGCTGCATTGTTATCCGTCCACACACCAAGGCCTTGGACTGGCCAATTTCGTTCTTTGCCTTGATTATCTAGAAATTCAAACATGGCTCGCATCAGGCCCGTTCCGCGAAAATCAGGATCACTCCAACATCCACCAATCCAGCATGTGGCACCAAAGTCACCTTCAAGATTTTCCACATACATCATTGCTGCATCAACACCATCTACTGAAGCAATGATATGAGTTTGCTTTGCAAAATCTAATCGCCATTGTTGTTCATCTAGCAGGCTTTCTTTCTCATAAGTACCGCCAAATGCATGCGGACTATCAATGAGTGCTCTTAAGCGAATATCTCGCAGCCGTGCCCAATCATCAACGTCTAATTCAACGCAGGTGATGGTGTGAGGCATGTAGCAATTATGCCCGACTTACTTCTTATATTTCTTAGGCACAATCTTGTTCGCATGAACTTTAGCTTTTGCTAAAAACCTCTCGGCCCAAGCAAACTCAACGGCTAGAACAAATAACCCCGCAATTACTAGGGGCATTGTGAAAGGACCTGGAAGGACTATTAAAACCAAGCCAGCGAGAACTAGAAATGAACCAACAGAAAAAGCGATGATCTGCCTCAATCTCTTGGGCAAGAGCAACCATTTTTTCTTCACTTATCGTCCTCATCCTTGTGGTCGGTAATGCGGCCAGGGTGGGCCTTCATTTCAGGATTCTTACTACTCTTAATCAAGCTGGCAATTGTTGAGATCACCAATATTGTTGCTATGACTGAAAGACTAACAGGTGTAGGAATCTTTGGAACATTATCAAAGACTTCATGGGCGTAAGTGAGCATGAGCTTAATTCCGATGAAAATCAATATGAACGAAAGTCCTAGGGATAGGTAAATCAACTTATCGAGCAAGCCCTTTATGAGGAAATACAAGGCACGCAGACCCAAGAGTGCAAAGGCGTTAGCTGTAAAGACCAGGAAAGTCTGTGATGTCACACCGAATGTTGCTGGGATTGAATCCAGAGCAAAGAGTAGGTCTGTTGACCCAATCGCAATAATGACCAAGAACATTGGTGTTGCAAAGCGCTTACCACTTACCTTTATGAACAATTTAGAGCCATGGTACTCATCGACCATAGGCACGCGTTTTCTGATTGTGCGAATCATGAAATTATCATTTGGTTCTGGATCTTCATCCCAGTGCTTAAACAGACCAATTCCTGTCCAAATCAGGATTGCTCCAAATATCGCAAAGGTAAAGGAGAAGGCTGAAATCGCAACGGCTCCGATTGAGATAAAGATTGCTCTTAAGACAAGGGCGAGCAGCACACCAATGAGTAGAACTTTTTGGTGATGAATGCTTGGTACAGCAAACTGAGCCAAAATAATGACGAAGATAAACAAGTTATCAATAGAAAGTGAGTACTCGACTAAGTAGGCAGCAAAGAACTCAGTTCCGTAGGTTGATCCAAAGTAGGACCAGACCCAAAGGCCAAAGCCAATTGAAATACTGACATAGAACAATGTTGTGGCTACGGCCTCTTTAAATTTAACATCATGGGCTTTTCGGGATGCGGTGAGCAGGTCTACTAAAATTAGAGTAAGAATTAGGCCAATTGTTATTGCCCAGATGAGTGTTGAAACCTGCATGAATTTCTCCCTTGATAGCCATGACTAGAACATGGTCAAGG
>JBIIJO010000076.1:0-3866 GCA_044233685.1 Candidatus Planktophila sp. | reverse complement strand
CTCGGTCCTGGAATGACAGAAACTTCAAGGCCTCGAGCAATTGCTTCACGCATCAACCGAAAACCAGGATCACTTATCGTTGGCATACCTGCATCAGAAACAACTAGAACATGAGCGCCAGCTGCTAACTCATTTAACAGTTCAGCGGTTCGCTCATCTTCATTGCCTTCAAAGAAGGAAAGTATGCGGGCCGTGAAAGTAACTCCAAGATCTGAACACAGACGGTGAAACCTTCTGGAATCTTCAGCGGCAATAATTGTGGCATCTTCGATGGCCGTTTTTAAGCGCGCGCTTGCATCGGCTGGATTACCCAACGGGGTTGCTGCCAATATCAATGCCATGGGTCCATCATCTCAGTAATTTCGCAGCGATTTGCGCATACGATTACACACATGATTGCCGCCATCGCCCCGATCCTTATAGCGATTGCCTCCCTTGCGATTCGATTAATCAACCTGGCAACACCTAAGGGCTTTGTTTTTGATGAGGTCTATTACGTTGATGGCGCTAGAGATTTCTTGAAATACGGCGTGGAAGTCAGTGGCTCTAAGCCGGAGTTCATTGTGCATCCCCCAGTTGGTAAATGGCTTATAGCAAGCGGTATTCAACTCTTTGGCGATAATGAATTTGGTTGGCGCTTTGCCACTGCAATCATTGGAACACTTCTCATTCTGCTCTTCGCCCGCTTAGTTCATGTTTTGTTCTACTCACCACTATTAACTGCCATCGGTGCATTCTTAATGGCGTGTGATGGATTATTACTTGTTCATTCAAGAACTGCATTACTTGATTTGTTCTTAACTTTCTTTGTTCTCTTGGCGCTCTATCTCTGGCACCAACAAAGACATTGGTTGGCAGCAATTGCAATTGGTTTAGCGATGGGCTGTAAATGGAGCGCCGTCTATTTCTTGGTCGCGATGGTTTTTGTCTCTCTCTACAGGATTTTTTCAGAGCATCCTTCCAAAGATTTGATTCGACCAACAGTAATGAAATTCATTCAATACGGATTCCTTCCAGTCATTGTCTACATCACTTCGTGGGCTGGTTGGTTTCTCAGTGATCGTGGTTGGGATCGTCAATGGTCTTCAAATTCATTTGCATCGTGGATTCACTACCACTCACAGATGTTGGGCTTTCATACTGGTTTAACTGAGAAACATTCTTACCAAGCAAATCCTTGGAGTTGGATGATTATGGGAAGACCAACTTCCTTTTTCTATGATTCACCAAAGGGTTGCGGCAGTGATAACTGCGCACAGGAAGTGTTAGCAATTGGCACACCACTTCTATGGTGGGCGGGAACAATTGCTGTTTCAGTCGTTATTGGTTTTTGGTTACGCAGCTTGTTTAGGCGTACGACTGAGCCTGCCTTAAATTTGATTGTGCTTGGAATGGCTGCCGGTTACCTGCCATGGTTCTTCTTCCAATCCCGCACAGTATTTACTTTCTACGCAATAGTTTTCGAGCCATTCATGATTCTGGCTCTTGTGTATTGCGCAAAACTATTGCTTGATAGCTCTTTAAAGGCAGGTATCTCGCAAGGGTTAGTTGCTGCTTTTGTAACAGTAATCTTTTTAAACTTTGTTTATTTCTTCCCAATTTTCACAGGCGAAATAATCACATACGAAGCATGGTTGCAACGTATGTGGATGAATTCTTGGATATAGCTATTCGTTAGAGGCGCGGGCTTGCTTAAGACGCTCAACTGCTTCATCAGCTAGTTGTTGATCAAAGATTTCATCACGTGAAGGTGAAGCAGCAGCTAACGCTTCACGCTCTAAGCGCTCTTGTTCTTCACTCCAAGCCCCAGGAATAGTTAAATCAATAACGCGCTTAGGAATAATTGCCTTAGGTGCGCTGACATAGGTTGGAGCTGGTACTTCTGAAGGTTCCCACGTTTGGCGAACTGCTGCAGTTCCCTTTGGCAATAGAACAACACCTTTAAGTTCACGCTCTGAAAGTGGAATCCAATGTTCTTGTGAAGCCTTAGGTGTTACAACTTCAGCCAAGTTTGTTGCTGAAACACCAGTTGTGCGACGGTGAAGTTGCTGCACACGTCGGTATTGAATCTTGTCGGCAATTGTCTGACGACGAACGCTTGCAACATAAATCAAAATTCCAGTTGCAGGAACCAATGAGTAAATAAAAGGCATCGTATTCATGAAACCACCCACAAGTGTTGTAGTTAGGGAACCAGTTAAAACAAAAAACATAATGCGTCTGCGCATAAGGAGTTGTGCAATCTTTGCTTCGCGATCTAAATCAATATGAATTGATCCGCTTCCAGAAGTTCCATGTGGCGATGAAGTTGCGACAACAATCAATGCACTCTTAAATCGCTCAACAGATTTTCCAGAAAACTCATTGCGGTCATGGATCCAACGGGGTGCAAAATATGCGACCCACATACCGATGATCGCTAAATAGATAAGTCCGGAAGCCATGATGGACAAAGATAAAGGATTGGACCTGCAGAACTTGGGATTTAGAGCCTACTTAATGGCAGGATTTTCTTTTACAAATACGACATGGTCTCGCCAATTTCCAGCGATATGTAAATAACGGGGACGTTCACCTTCAAAGATGTAGCCAGCTTTCTCAGCTACTCGCCTTGATGCCGCATTTTCTGGCCGTATATTGATTTCAATTCGATGAAGATTCAGCGCAGAAAATGAATACTCTGTTAGAGCTGCTACCGCTTGCGTCGTAAAGCCCCTATTTGAATAGTTCTTATCAATCCAATATCCAATATGGCCACCTCGCATTGCGCCAAGAATTACTCCCCCGAGTGAAATCTGCCCAATTAAATTGCGCTGATGCCAGATAGCAAAAGAAAATGAGCGGCCACTTCGAGCCTCAGAGTTAAGGGTTCGCACCATTTCAAAGTAAGAAGGCAGACGGCTGGCGTTTTCTGCCGCATCCCCAGGAATCAAGGGAATTGTCGCCTCCCAGGGAGATAACCAATCACGATTTTCAGCACGGACATTATTCCAACGAGGGCGATCTCTAAATCTCAATGCCTGCAGAGTTAGATCTTCACTCTTTAGAACTACCGGCCATGAATAAGTCATCAGAGGACTTAAATGTATCTGCGCTCTAAAATTACAACAGTTACTTCATCGCCAGCCTTTAAACTCACATCTTTTTCACCCACGGCGATAAAAGCAGATGCATCTGAAAGTGTTGAGATTTCCTCTTGATGCGTCAGTGGAGTTACCGACTTTCCATCTTCAGACAGGGTGGCGCGAATATAGGAGCGCATGCCTTCGCTAGATTCAATCGCTTTTTCTAACTTAGCCTTAACACTTGGACGATGGATTGTTGCTGCGCCTAGCATCGTGCGAATCATTGGGCGAACAAAGAGTTCAAATGAGATATAAGCCGCGATTGGATCTCCAGGAAGAGTAATGATCGGAGTCTTATCAGGACCAATAAGTCCAAAGTTATGTCGACCGCTCATCTCTATTGCCATGTCCACGGTAGTAATTTCGCCCATGTTAGAAATAGTTCGGGTAATCAAGTCAAAAGAATCATCATGGCGCTCACCGCTAATAATTATTAAGTCAGCTCGCACTAATTGGTCTTCAATCAAGTTCTGTAGCTGGGCTTCATCATCTGGAATTGAATGCACGCGATAAGCAACTGCGCCAACTTCACGCACAGCAGTTGTAAGCATCCACGAGTTAGTCTCAAATTCTTCATCATCTTTAAGTGTCTTGCCTGGTTCAACTAAATCTGGACCAGCTGACATCACCACAACACGTGGGTGTGGTCTTGTTGGTAAGTGATCGAGCCCGATTGATGCAGCTAAGCCAATCTGAGTTGAGCGGATTCTAGATCCGGCCTTCATTACTAAACGCTCTCCC
>JBIIJO010000016.1:0-15064 GCA_044233685.1 Candidatus Planktophila sp. | reverse complement strand
CGGATAGCGCGATGGCAACCATCGACCCTTACGTTCTCAAGCATCTTTCACATATGCAGCCGGCTTTGTATTGGCTGGATGAAGATCCCCTTGAACCACAACCAAATCCAACATTAATTGGTGATGTCACTACTGATTTATGTGTGGTGGGAGCTGGCTATACCGGTTTGTGGACGGCTTTAATTGCTAAAGAGCAAAACCCAGAGCGCGAAGTAATCATCGTTGAGCAACGTGAAACTGGCGCGGGTGCATCAGGGCGAAATGGCGGGTTCTGTAGCTACTCATTGACCCATGGTTTTATGAATGGATACAGCAGATTTAAAGATGAGATGGCCATAATTGAACGTTTGGGCCGCGAGAATTTAGATTTAATTGAAGAGACAATCAAGCGATATGGGATTGACTGCCAATTTGAGTGGACTGGTGAGCTACGAATTGCCAATGAAGAGTGGCAGATAGAAGGCCTAGTAGAAGAGGCTAATCTTCGTAACTCTTTTGGAGATCATGTTGAAGTTTTGGGACAAGAAGAAATACAAGCACGAGTTAATTCACCGTTATCTAAAGCGGCGCTATGGGATCCAGATGGGACTGCGTTAGTAGATCCGGCGAGATTAGTATGGGGATTAGAGCGAGCTTGTTTGAAGTTAGGTGTGAAGATTTTCGAAAACACCCACGTTGAATGGTTAGAGCGCACAAGTGATGGAATGATTGTTCATACTCCATATGGAAGTGTCTATGCCCAAAAGGTTGCCCTTGCTACTAACGTCTTTAAATCACTAGTAAAGCGTGCGCATAAATATGTTGTGCCGGTATATGACTTTCAGTTAGTTACAGAGCCGTTGACGAAAGAGCAGATGAAGTCAATTGGATGGAAAGGCCGTGAAGGTTTATCAGAGGCGGGAAACCAATTCCATTATTATCGCTTAACCAAAGATAATGAGATTTTGTGGGGCGGCTATGACGCCATTTATAACTTCCGCGGCAAAGTGCGCCAGGAATATGAGACTGATGCTGAAACGTATGCGCACTTAGCGCAGGCGTTCTTAGAAACTTTCCCGCAGCTCAAAGGAATTAAGTTCACACATGGCTGGGGCGGAGCAATTGATACATGTTCACGGTTCTCACCATTTTGGGGTAAAGCCTATGGTGGGCGAGTGGCATATGTATTGGGCTACACCGGACTGGGTGTTGGCTCCACTCGATTTGGTGCGCAAGTGATGTTAGATCTTTTGGATAAGGTTGATAACGAACGCACTCGTTTAAAGATGGTTCGCAAGAAGCCGCTGCCATTCCCGCCAGAGCCTTTGAAGTTTATTTTTATCCGAATTACTCAGTGGTCAATCAATAGGGCTGATCAAAATCAAGGTAAGCGTAATTTATGGCTGAAATTACTCGATGCTTTGGGCTTGGGCTTTGATTCTTAAGCTTTACCTCTATTCTTAAGCCATGACCAATCACGGCAACATGTATGGCCCCGATTTCACATTTCTTGGAATCGAGCGCTGTGATTTAGATATTCCTTCCTCTTATGCCGATGCAGATGTAGTAATCGTTGGCGCACCTATTGATAGTGGAACTTCACATCGTTCAGGTGCCAAGTTTGGTCCGCAAGCAATTCGTGGTGGAGATTATCTGCCTCATGATGCTGAGCGTCCACATTTAGCTTTGCGCATCGATGCATTAAAGGAAATGAAAGTTGTCGATGCAGGAGATTTGTTAATGCCAGGTAGTGACTTGGTTGCATCGCTTGAAGTTTTAGCACAAGCCACAGAAAAGATTTCACGTGCTGGTGCAATACCAGTCATTCTTGGTGGAGATCACTCAATTGCATCTGCAGATGTTGCGGGAATTGCACGCCACCGCGGTATGGGCAAGATTTCAATGATTCACTTTGATGCACATGCTGATACTGGTGAAGATCAGTGGGGTGCTTTAGTTGGTCATGGAACACCAATGCGTCGCTTAATTGATACAGGAATAGTGCGTGGAGATCGCTTCTTACAGTTAGGTTTGCGTGGCTATTGGCCAGATGCAAAGACTTTGGGTTGGATGCGCGATCAAGGAATGCGCTCCTATGAAATGACAGAGATTCACCACCGTGGACTCAATACAGTTCTAGATGAATCCTTCGCAATTCTTACCAATGAGTGCGATGGAGTTTTCTTATCTGTAGACATTGACGTTGTTGATCCAGGGATGGCACCGGGAACTGGAACTCCAGAACCTGGCGGAATGACCAGCCGTGAGCTTCTTGAGTCGGTGCGCAGAATCTGTCTTGAACTACCAATCGTTGGAATTGATGTTGTTGAAGTTGCACCAGCATTTGATAGCGCCGACATCACTGCAATTTTGGCTAACCGTGTTGTCCTAGAGGCTCTGAGTGCAATTGCAAAGCGCCGTTCAGGAACTAAGTACTCTCCAACACAAAATCTTCTGGACCGATAAATGCGTGATGTAGTTATTTTGGGCTCTACGGGCTCAATTGGTGTTCAAGCCCTTGAAGTTATCGCAAGCAATCTTTCTCTCTTTAGAGTTGTGGGTATTTCATCTGCAGGAAGCAACCCAGAATTAGTCATTGCACAAGCTAAGCAGTTCAAAGTTTCACATGTGGGAGTAGTAAATAATGCAGATGTGGTGCGCACAGCATTGCCTGGAGTCACTGTCATAGACGGTGTTAATGCATCAACAGAGATTGCAGCTATTAACTGCGATGTTGTGGTCAATGGCATAACAGGATCAATTGGGCTTGGACCAACACTTGCAGCTTTAGATGCCGGCAATACCTTGGCACTTGCCAATAAGGAGTCATTGGTTGCAGGCGGAGATCTAGTGATGAGTAGGGCAAGAGAGCACCAGATAATCCCTGTTGACTCAGAACACAGTGCGATTTTTCAGTCGGCATTAGCTGGCAAGAAATCTGAGATTAAAAAGATTGTATTAACTGCAAGCGGGGGAGCTTTTAGAGATCGCTCAGATCTAGATGGAATCACTGTGGAAGATGCACTTAAGCACCCAACGTGGTCAATGGGGGCAGTTGTAACAATTAATTCAGCGACTCTTGTGAATAAAGGTCTTGAAATTATTGAGGCACATTACTTGTTTGGTTTGCCGTATTCAGATATTGAAGCTGTTATTCACCCACAGTCGGTCGTTCACTCCCTTGTTGAATTCAATGATGGCTCAACGATTGCTCAAGCCAGTCCGCCCAATATGAAAGGCGCAATTGCCTACGCAATGAACTGGCCACATAGATTAAACAAATCAACTGCGCCAATAGATTGGTCATTCCCACACACTTGGACATTTGCACCTATTAACGCCAAACAATTTCCAAGCATTGATCTAGCACGCCATTGTGGTGAAGTAGGTGGGGGATTACCTGCGATATTTAACGCTGCTAATGAAGTGGCAGTGGCTGCGTTTATCTCCAAAAAGCTTGAATTCAAATCAATAGTTGGAGTTATAGCTGGAGTTGTTGCTGATCTAGAGAAAGTTTCACCGAAAACTCTCAGAGATTTATCCGATGTCAGTGCCCTAGAAGATGATGCTCGCACACGTGCACAAGCACATCTACTACGATTGGCCCCATAATGCAGATCATCGGAATCCTTGGCTTTGTTGTCGCTTTACTCATCTCAGTAATGATTCACGAGTTTGGCCATTACTTAACAGCCAAGCGCTATGGCATGAAAGTCAGTGAATTCTTTTTAGGTTTTGGTACACGAATCTGGTCCACCAGACGCGGTGAAACTGAGTTCGGTCTTAAAGCTATTCCTGCAGGTGGCTATTGCAAGATAGAAGGTATGACACCAGGTGATGTAATGCCTGAAGGTGAAGAGTCACGTGCTTTCTATACTGCTAAGTCCTCACAAAAGTTAATTGTCCTTGGTGCCGGTTCATTTCTCCATTTTGTTCTTGGCTACATTCTTCTCTTTGTTTTATTCGCAGGTATTGGCACTAATCAGTTATTGCCCACCATTAATGAAGTTGTCAAAGGATCAGCGGCTCAATCTGCTGGAATTCTGGCTGGAGATGAAGTTCTAGCAATTAATGGCAAGCAAGTTCAAAACTGGTATTCAGATGTTCAGATCATTCGTAACTCTAATGGCGCACCTCTCACTCTCTTAATTAAGCGTGATGGGGAAGAGCTCACAATAACTGCCTCAGCAAAACTGGAAACTATTGAAGGTTCTGAGCGCTATGTGCTTGGAATCATCAATGACGTTGGACTTAAGCGCTCTGATCTAGGCACCTCATTTAAAAATTCAGCGATTGTAACTAAAGATTTCTTAGTTCAAAGCGTTAAATCACTCATAAATCTTCCTTCAAAGATCCCTGCCTTATGGGGACAAACTGTGGGCGGAGAAACCCGTGATCCCAATGGCTTAGTTGGTGTTGTCGGTGTCGCCCGAGTTTCAGGACAAGCAGTAGGTAGTGATGCATTAACGGCAACAGAGCGCTTATCAACATTTATTTTGATTATTGCTAGCTTAAATATCTTCGTTGGTTTGTTTAATCTATTGCCGATTTTGCCACTCGATGGTGGACATATGGCTGTTGCTATTGCTGATGAGCTTCGCGCATTTATAGCGCGCCTTCGCGGTCGAGCACGCCCGGCCGCAATTGATGTGACTTTGCTGACCCCAGTAACCATGGTGGTGTTCGTGATTCTGGCTGCCCTTACGGTTCTACTCCTAATTGCAGACATCGTTAATCCAGTCATACTTAATCTTTAGCACAACCCGCATTCTTACGGCACAATAGCGCCATGGTTGATCTAGGAATCCCAAGTGCACCTCCTGCCACATTAAGCCCGCGCCGAAAGACGCGTCAGATGATGGTTGGCAAAGTTGGCGTTGGAAGTGATTTTCCGGTCAGCGTGCAATCAATGTGTACAACTCTTACGGCAGATGTGAATGCAACCCTGCAGCAGATTGCAGAGTTAACAGCTTCTGGATGCCAGATTGTTCGTGTGGCAGTTCCAAGTCAAGATGATGCTGATGCGCTGGCTCAGATTGCTAAGAAATCACAGATCCCAGTTATTGCAGATATTCACTTTCAACCTAAATACATTTTCGCTGCCATTGATGCAGGATGTGCTGCAGTGCGTGTTAATCCCGGCAACATCAAGCAATTTGATGACAAAGTAAAGGAAGTTGCAAAAGCTGCAGGAGATGCAGGAATTCCAATTCGTATTGGCGTTAACGCAGGTTCATTAGATCCACGCCTTCTAGCAAAGTATGGCAAGGCAACACCTGAAGCTTTAGCCGAGTCAGCTCTGTGGGAAGCATCATTGTTTGAAGAGCATGGTTTTTCAGATATTAAAATCTCAGTAAAACACCATGACCCAGTAATCATGGTCAATGCATATCGAATTCTTGCTGCTAAGTGTGATTATCCATTGCACCTTGGAGTGACTGAGGCAGGACCTCTTTTCCAGGGAACAATCAAGTCAGCAACTGCCTTTGGAATTTTGTTAGCAGAGGGAATCGGCGACACTATTCGTGTTTCTCTTTCAGCGCCTCCAGTTGAAGAAGTCAAAGTTGGAATCTCAATTCTTGAATCGCTTAATCTTCGTCAACGCAAACTAGAAATCGTTTCTTGTCCTTCATGCGGACGTGCACAAGTTGATGTGTATACATTGGCTGAAAAAGTGCAGGCAGGATTGCAAGGAATGACAGTTCCACTTCGCGTTGCTGTTATGGGCTGTGTTGTTAATGGCCCAGGTGAGGCACGTGAAGCAGATCTTGGTGTTGCATCAGGAAATGGCAAGGGCCAGATATTTGTTAAGGGTCAAGTAATTAAGACGGTACCTGAAGCCCAAATTGTTGAAACTCTAATTGAAGAAGCTATGAGATTGGCCGAAGAAATGGAAGCCGCTGGCGTTGCTTCAGGGCAACCATCTGTTGATGTTCGATAGGCTCACTCCATGCTAAAAATGTCTACGCTCTTTTTGCGTACGCTGCGCGATGACCCAGCAGATGCTGAAGTTGCTAGCCATCGTTTATTAGTAAGAGCGGGATACATTCGCAGAATTGCAGCTGGAATTTACTCATGGCTGCCTCTTGGAGTTATCACTCTTCGCAACGTTGAAAACGTTATTCGCCAAGAGATGGATCAAGCAGGTTTTCAAGAGGTTCACTTCCCAGCACTTTTGCCACGCGAGGCATATGAGGCAACCAATCGTTGGGAAGAGTACGGCCCATCCCTGTTTCGTCTTCAAGATCGCCGTGGCGCAGATTATTTATTAGGACCAACACACGAAGAGATGTTCACTTTGATGGTTAAGGGTGAGTATTCATCCTATAAAGATCTACCACTTTCTATCTATCAAATTCAAACAAAGTATCGCGATGAAGCGCGACCACGCAGTGGAATCATTCGCGGGCGTGAGTTTGTGATGAAGGATTCATATTCATTTGATATTGATGATGCTGGATTAGAAATCTCTTATCAAAAGCACCGTGATGCCTATGTCAGTTGCTTTAATCGCTTAGGAATGAAATACAACATTGTTAAGGCAGTCTCTGGCGCTATGGGCGGCTCTAAATCAGAAGAGTTCTTAGCTCCATGTTCAACTGGTGAAGACACATATGTGCTTTGTCCTAAGTGTGGTTTTGCTGCAAATGTTGAAGCGATGGTTACTAAAGTTCCAGCCGGTGATGCATCAGCCACACCTGCACTTGAAGTATTGAACACACCAAATACCCCAACTATTGATTCACTCGTTGATCTGATGAATGAGAAATTTGGTGGGGGATATACCGCCGCTGACACTTTGAAGAACATTATGTTGATGGCAGATGGCACACCAATCGCTGTTTTGGTTCCAGGTGATCGTGAAGTTGATTTGAAGCGCCTGCAGGAGAACCTAGGTGGCGTTCATGAACTTCGCGTATTTGAAGAAGCAGATTTTGCTAAACATCCTTCACTTGTTAAGGGATATATCGGACCACAAGATGCCGCTAAATCTGGAATTAAGGTTCTAGCTGATCCACGCGTAGCACCAGGAACTGCATGGATAAGTGGAGCAAATAAGAAGGACCACCACGCCCGCTATGTTGTTAATGGTCGCGACTTCACTCCAGATGCATACGTTGAAGCAGCTGAAGTTCGAGCTGGAGATAGCTGTCCTGAGTGCAATACTGAAATTATTATTGATCGCGCAATTGAAATTGGTCATATTTTCCAACTTGGTCGCAAGTATGCAGAGGCGCTTAGCCTTACTGTCTTAGATCAAAACGGTAAATCTCAGGTGGTAACTATGGGTTCTTATGGAATCGGTGTTTCACGCGCAGTTGCCGCAATTGCTG
This sequence comes from Candidatus Planktophila sp., assembly GCA_044233685.1. GTDB lineage: Bacteria > Actinomycetota > Actinomycetes > Nanopelagicales > Nanopelagicaceae > Planktophila. Next base: position 7,751 of record JBIIJO010000016.1, on the reverse strand, counting down.
AGCAGACTAGCGATGAGATTGGACTTAACTGGCCAGCAGAAATCGCTCCAGCCAAGGTTCATATAGTTGCAACAGGTAAAGAAGATCTTCCATTTGATACTGCTCTTGATATTGGCCAAAAGCTTGAAGCATCAGGAATTACTGTCATGCTCGATGATCGTCGTGATGCAAGTGCTGGCGTGAAGTTTAAAGATGCCGAATTGATTGGTAATCCAATTATTGTGGTTGTTGGTAAAGCCCTAGCTGAAGGCAAAGTCGAAGTTCGCGTCCGCAAGAGCGGGGATAAGAGTGAAGTTTTACTTGCTGATGCAGTATCAACAATTGCCAAGTTGTTAGCCTAGAAAAGTGTTTGCTGACTTAACGCTTGCTACGGTTCTATTTCTAATCTCTGCATCATTTTTCGCTGGATTTGTTGATTCAATCGCAGGTGGCGGGGGATTAATTCAACTTCCAGCTCTTTTAATCGGTTTGCCTAAAACAGATACGGTCACAGTTCTTGGTACCAACAAATTGGGATCAGTTTTTGGGACAACAACGGCAGCAGCTCTCTATCGCAGGCAGATAAAGCCAGATATTAAAGTTCTAGCAGCGATGGCGATACCAGCATTTATTGGATCTGCAATTGGGGCATCTCTGGCCTCACGTATTCCTACACAATCTATGCGCCCGATTGTTCTGGTGCTACTTATTGTTGTTGCGATTTATACATGGGTGAAGCCAGATTTAGGAAAAATAGAGTTACTACGCCATGCATCAAAGCGTCGAATCCAGATTTCAGTAGCTGCCGGATTAGTTATCGGTTTCTATGATGGAATCTTTGGGCCAGGCACGGGCTCATTCCTGATGTTGATTTTGGTTGCATCGCTTGGGTATGCCTTCATCACTGCATCGGCAATTGCAAAAGTTGTAAATGTTTCAACAAATGTTGGAGCAATTATGATTTTCGGTTTAAATGGAGCCATTATTTGGAAGCTCGGATTGATGTTAGGCGCTGCCAATGTTGCTGGGGCAATCATCGGTTCACGCCTTGCTATTCGAGGTGGGTCAGTGCTGGTGCGCAAGGTTTTCCTCATAGTTACCGTGGCTTTAATCATAAAAGTAGGAATTGATACTTTCTCATCTTTCTAGTTACAATTGCTCTTACAACTTAATAAGAAAGCAGAAATACTCATGGCGCTCAAGGATTCATTGACTGAACTTCTCACCCCAGCTGTTGAAAACGCGGGATTTTTCTTAGAAGAAGTTCAAATACAAAAAGCCGGTAACCACAGCACTGTTATATGTGTTGTTGATGGATTAGAGCCGCTCAATGTGGATGAAGTTACTTCAGTTTCGCGCGTGATCTCAGAGCTTTTAGATAATGAACCCGCATTGGGTGATAACCCGTTCACACTAGAAGTCACATCTCCTGGTGTTGATCGCCCACTTACTTTGCCCCGCCACTGGACTAAGAACCTCACTCGATTAATCAAGATGACTCTCAACGATGGAACAGTAGTAACTGCAAGACTCGGTGAGTTTAACGAAACCCATGCCCAGTTAGTTGAAAACATTAAAGGACGCATGAAAAACCATGAGATTGCCTTTGCAGATATCAAGCGCGCTGTGGTTGAAATTGAATTTAACCGAAAGGATGACAACTAATGCATGTTGAGATGTCAGCCTTAGTAGAACTCACTAATGAAAAAGGCATTCCCTTGGAGCAGTTGATTCAAGCAATTGAGGTAGGCGTTCTTACGGCCTATAACCAGACCGATGAAGCTAAGCGTCATGCTCATGCTGTTTTAGATCGCGATTCAGGTGAAATTCAAATTTTGATTCCTCAGTTCAATGAGATTGGCGAGAAAATCGGTGATGAGCAAGATATGCCTGAGGGTTTCTCCCGCGTTGCCACATCAACAGCCAGACAAGTAATCAAGATGAAGATGCGTGAAACCAATGATGCATCAATCGTTGCAGAGTTCACTGCCAATGTCGGTGATGTTATCTCTGGCGTTGTTCAGCAAGGCCGTGATCCAAAAATGATTCTTGTGAACCTAGGTCGATTTGAAGGGCGCATCCCGCCACAAGAACAAGTACCGGGTGAGGTATATAACCACGGTGATCGCATTAAATGTTTTGTTGTTGAAGTAAAACAGGGATTAAAAGGCCCTGAGATCATGTTATCTCGCAGCCACCCAGCACTTGTGAAGCAGTTATTTGCTCTAGAAGTTCCTGAGATTAATGATCGCATTGTTGAAATCATGGCAGTTGCACGCGAAGCAGGACATCGCACCAAGATTGCAGTTCGCTCACACCGAGCAGGTGTTAGTCCTAAGGGTTCACTCATCGGCCCTATGGGTGCTCGTGCTCGCGCAGTGATGGATGAATTACATGGCGAGAAAATTGATATTGTGGATTGGTCAGAAGATCCTGCAACATTTGTTGGACATTCACTTGCACCAGCAAAAGTTGCATCCGTTCAAATCACAGACCTAGCCGGGCGCTCTGCCAAGGTGGTTGTGCCTGATTACCAACTCTCACTTGCCATCGGAAAAGACGGCCAAAATGCACGCTTAGCGGCCCGCTTAACTGGCTGGCGAATCGATATTCACCCAGACAATCCGATTGAGGCTTAAGGCCATTATGTATTCAGGCCTTGGGTTCGATACCATGGGGCATTGCTTTAACCGAAGAAATGGATAAGAAAGATATGAAACTCAAATGAGCTCGTTAGAACTATGAGGTCGTACAACTAGGGCTTGCATGTGAAGTTTCATGCGGGCCAAGACAGGGGAAAAAGTGTCAAAGGTCCGCGTACACGAGTTAGCAAAGCAACTCGGTATGGAGAGCAAGGTTGTCCTTGCAAAGCTCCAAGAAATGGGCGAATTCGTCCGATCAGCATCATCGACAGTAGAAGCGCCAGTTGTGCGCAAGCTCATCGAGATGTATCCCGATGCAAAACCTACAGAGGAAAAAAAGCCTGTCAAAAAGGCTGCAGCCAAAAAGACCGCAGCAAAACCTAAGAGCGAAGTAAGCGCTGAACAAGCTGCGGAGTTAGCGGCAGAACTAGGCGTTGATATCAACGCACTTAAAGCACAACAAGAGCGCGTTGAAGCAGCAAAGGCAGAATCTGCGAAGACACATGCTGCAGAAGCAATCGCTGAAGAAAAATCAGAGCTTCCAAAACCTGCACCACGTCCAGGTAATAATCCATTTTCATCTGGTGGCGCAGTTCCACGCCCACCACGTCCAGGTAATAATCCATTTTCAACTGGTGGAACAACACCACGTCCACCACAAAGACCAGGCGGTGCACCTCAACGTCCTGGAATGGCAGGACCACGTCCAGGTTCAGTTCGTCCAGGATTTGCTGCGCGTCCACCAGGATCTCGTCCACCAGCAGGTGCAGGTTTTCCTCCACGTACTGGAGCGCCATCAACTGGTGCACCAGCATCTCCATATAAATCAAATGCAGGTGGAGCACCAGCAGGTGGTCCACAACGTCCAGGTGGCGGTCGTCCACCACAACGTGGCGGTGCAGGCGGAGCATTTGGAAAGAATGCAAGTAAGAAGTCAGGACGTAAATCTAAATCTAGAAAAGCATTGCGCGATGAATTCGACAATATGCAAGCACCACAACTTGGTGGAGCAGTTGTTCCACACGGTGACGGTAAGACTCCTATTCGTATGCGTCGCGGTGCTTCATTGGCAGATTTTGCAGACAAGATCAATGCAGATCCAGCAGCGCTGGTTGCAGCACTCTTTCACTTAGGTGAGATGGTCACAGCAACACAATCTGTTGATGCTGATACTTTCGAAATTCTTGGTGTTCAACTTGGTTATGACATTCAAATTGTTAGCCCAGAAGATGAAGATCGTGAACTTCTACAAGGCTTTGATATTGATTTAACTGATGAGCTCAGTGATATTGATCCAGATACATTGGTCGCACGCCCACCAGTAGTAACTGTTATGGGTCACGTTGACCACGGTAAGACTTCACTTTTGGATGCAATCCGTAAGAGTGAAGTTATGAAATCTGAAGCTGGTGGAATTACTCAGCACATTGGTGCATACCAAATTCATCATGACCATAACGGAATCAATCGTGCAATTACCTTTATTGATACACCAGGTCACGAGGCTTTCACAGCTATGCGTGCCCGCGGTGCCAAGGTAACTGACATTGCAGTGCTTGTTGTGGCTGCAGATGATGGAATCATGCCTCAGACAATTGAAGCGTTAAACCACGCTCAAGCAGCAGATGTTCCAATCGTTGTGGCAGTCAACAAGATGGATAAAGAGGGTGCGAACCCAGATAAGGTCCGTCAGCAGTTAACTGAGTACAACTTGATCGCAGAAGAGTACGGCGGAGAGACAATCTTCGTAAACGTCTCTGCTAAATCAGGACAAGGCGTTCAAGATTTGATTGAATCAATTCTTCTTACAGCCGATGCAGCTATTGATCTACGCGCTGTTGCAGATGATTCTGCTCGCGGTGTTGCAATTGAAGCTCACCTTGATCGTGGCCGTGGCCCAGTCACAACTGTGCTCGTGCAACGTGGAACGCTACGTATTGGAGATCCAATTGTTGCCGGTGGTGCATTTGGTCGCGTTCGTGCGATGTTGGATGAGAATGGTGATTCAGTAGAAATCGCTGGTCCATCACGTCCAGTTCAAGTACTTGGTTTCACATCTGTTCCAAGTGCTGGAGATACATTCTTAGTTGCCGATGAAGATCGCACCGCTCGTCAGATTGCTGAAAAGCGTCAAGCTGCAGAGCGCAACGCCCAACTTGCTAAGGCACGCAAAAAGGTCTCACTTGAAGACTTTATGGAGCAATCCAAGATCACTACTCTTAATTTGATTCTTAAGGGTGACGTGAGTGGATCTGTAGAAGCCCTAGAAGAGGCATTAATGCAGCTAGATGTTGGCGCAGAAGTCGACCTTCGCGTTATTCACCGTGGTGTTGGTGCAATTACTAAGAGCGATATCACGTTGGCATCTGCTTCAACTGCAGTAGTGATTGGCTTTAACGTTAAGCCAGAACCACAGACTGCAATTTTTGCTGATCAAGAAGGCGTTGAGGTTCGCTTCTACTCAGTCATCTATCAAGCAATTGAAGAGATTGAGCTCTCACTTAAGGGTCTGCTCAAGCCAATCTATGAAGAAGTTATTACTGGTAACGCTGAAGTTCGTGAGATCTTCAAATCTTCTAAGGCTGGAAACATCGCAGGTTCACTTGTTAAGGATGGAGTCATCCGTCGTAATGCAAAGGCACGCATTTTGCGTGGTGAAACCCTCATTCTTGATAACCTCACAATCGATTCACTCAAGCGCTTTAAAGATGATGCAAATGAAGTCAAGGAAGGCTTCGAATGCGGAATTGGTCTTGGCAATATGAAGGATCTTCAAATTGGCGACACCATTCAAGTCTTTGAGATGCGCGAGAAAAAGCGGGTATAACAATGGCAGCATCACACCGCAGCCAAAAGGTTGCAGACCGAATCAAAGTGATTGTGGCGCAGTTGCTTGAGACAAAGATTAAAGATCCACGTCTTGGCTTCGTCACAGTTACTGATGCACGCGTAACTGGAGATCTACAACAGGCCTCTGTTTTCTACACAGTCCTTGGCGATATCGACCAACGCGCTGCAACAACTGCTGCCCTCGAGAGTGCAAACGGTGCAATTAGATCAGCGTTGGGGCGTGAATTAGGTTTGCGCATTACCCCAACACTTGCCTTCTTTGAAGATGGTTTACCAGAAAGTGCTAAAGCACTTGATTCATTGCTTTCAAAAGTACATGAATTAGATGCTGAGGTAGCTGCGCTTCGTGCGAATGCAACATATGCCGGGGGAGAAGATCCATATAAAGCTCCTCGCGTTATTGACGAGGATTAATCATCGAGCACGGATTTCTGGTTATAGATAAACAACCAGGTATGACAAGCCACGATGTTGTGGCTATCGCTCGGCGCGCGCTTGGTACTCGCAAAGTGGGTCATGCAGGAACTCTTGATCCGATGGCCACAGGTATTTTGGTTTTAGGGTTTAACAATGGAACGCGCTTGCTTCAATACATTACAAATGGGAACAAGACCTATGAAGCAACTGTTGTTTTAGGTGCTGCAACAGTCACAGATGATGTTGAAGGCGAAGTCATTTCGCGTGCGGATGTCTCAGCAATCACTGATGCGCAAATTGAAGCAGAGATGGCAAAGATGCGTGGAACCATCATGCAACGCCCAAGTTCAGTATCTGCCGTTAAGGTCGATGGTGAGCGAGCATATGATCGCGTGCGAGCAGGAGAAAGCGTTGAACTTGCTGCCCGCGAAGTAACAATCTCTCAATTAGATATCAAAGATGTGCGCCGAATTGAAAATACGATTGAAGTTGATATTGAAGTAACGTGCTCTGCCGGCACATTTATCCGTGCCATTGCTCGAGATTGTGGAAATGCACTTGCAGTAGGCGGACACTTGAATTCTCTGCGTCGCACACGTGTTGCTGGCTTTGGTTTAGATAAGTCCATATCTCTTGCATCCCTTAAGGCTGGGGAGTTTTCAACCCTTGGATTAGTAGATGTCGCACGAACAACATTTAGCGCGCGTGAGCTGGCACTTGATGAAGTCAATGAACTTTCCTTTGGTCGCCCGCTCAGTGCTAACCCAGATGGAGCTATCTATGCAGCAATTTCTGGTCAAGATCTCATTGCACTGCTGTGTAATAAGGATGGTTTAGCTAAGCCCATCGCCGTATTCGCGGCAGCTAACTAGGTCTGAGAGAATAAGGCCATGAGCGTTGTAGTCATTGGAGTCTTCGATGGTGTCCATAAGGGCCATCAAGAAGTACTCAATCAAGCAAAAAAGATTGCTGGTGATGAAAAGATTATTGCGCTGACCTTTGATCCACACCCAACAACTGTTTTTGCACCTGATCGAGCTCCAACTTTGCTCACCATTTTGACTGATCGGATTGAGCTTCTGAAGATTCACAACGCCGATCAAGTTGCCGTTATGAAGTTCACGCCGGAGTTTGCCGCCATGACACCTGAGGATTTTGTGAATAAAGTTCTGGTAGATCAGCTTGGTGCAACAAAGGTTGTCGTGGGTAAGAACTTTACCTATGGATCAAAGGCTGCTGGAAATGTTGATTCACTCAAAGCTCATTCCCAGTTTGAAACAATCGTTCTAGATTTAGAGCCTTCTGAGGGAGAAGTTGTTTCATCCACTCGGATCCGCAAATTAATTGTTGAAGGAAATGTTGAACTTGCACGCACACTTTTAACTAGGCCACATCGTTTAGATGGCATTGTGGTTCATGGCGAAAAGCGTGGTCGTGAGATTGGTTATCCCACTGCAAATCTGGGAAATCTTGAAAATCAAACAATTCCAGCCGATGGTGTGTATGCAGGATGGTTAACTGTTGGCATTGATAGATGGCCTGCCGCTATTTCAATTGGAACTAATCCAACTTTTGATGGAGTCCGAGGCCGCCAAGTTGAGGCATATGCAATTGATCAAGTTGGTTTAGAGCTCTACTCACTGCGGGCAACAATTGAATTTGGTTGGCGATTGCGTGAAACTTTAAAATTTGATGGACTTGAGCCATTGCTTGAGCAGATGGCTAAAGACTGTGCTAAAGCCCGTGAATTAACCGAGCTTTAGGCTCAGGATTTCACCTTATTCGCCCCCGCTGGTAATCTTGCCCAGTCCAACGAGAAAGCGAGCTTTCGTGAGGCAAACCGAAAGCCCTCGTGATCAGAAA
>JBIIJO010000075.1:0-3923 GCA_044233685.1 Candidatus Planktophila sp. | reverse complement strand
CGGGGGCTTTATCACTCGCACCCCGAGAGTGCTAACGCCAAATCTACGGGAGTTATTTCCCAGGCGCAAAACGGTGGGGGGCTTAGCGGGCGATGCGGGTGTTCATGCGGGCCTCGCGCAGGCGGCGTAGGCGCTTCACGAGCATGGGAGAGGCAGCTAGAGCATCATCACGATCGATTAAGTCATTAAGAAGTTGGTAGTAGCGGGCAGCCGATAGGTCGAAAAGCTCCTTGATTGCTGCCTCTTTAGCCCCTGCATAGCGCCACCAGCTAGCTTCAAAATCCAGAATTCGGACTTCAAGGTCGCTCAGGCCAGTATGAATGGCGGACTCTTCTTGCGCGGACATGAGGGAAATCGTATCGGGTGAGCGCGAAAAATGTGGGATTTAAAGGGTGGAAAGGATCATTTCAATATCGCTGATTTTCGTCCATGGATTAACAATGGCAAATCGCAGAATTGGTTGGCCCTTGTGAGATGAAGGTGGAATAAAACCAATTTGATCAGAGAGTAATTTGTCAGACCAGCTTTGATAATCACTTGCCGACCAACCTTTGCGTGTAAATGCAACGATAGAAAGTTCTGGTTCGCAAACTAACTCTAAATCTGAATGAGCCTTTACTAATTCGGCAGCTTGATGAGCAACTGTTAATGATTGCTCCATCGCTTCGGTATATGCATCAGTGCCATAGGCAGCAAGGGAAAACCAAAAAGGTAATCCGCGTGTGCGACGAGTTAGTTGAATTGCATAATCAGATGGCGACCATGCCCCATCTTTTAATGTGTCCAAGTACGAAGCATGTTGTGAGTGAACTTGGCGAGCAAGTTCGGGTTCGCGGTAGATAAGTGCACATGCATCATATGGAGCAAATAACCATTTGTGTGGATCAACGATTAAAGAATCAGCAGCCTCTACGCCATCAAAGTGTGAACGAACTGATGGAGCACACAACGCCGCTAAACCATAAGCACCATCAATATGAAACCAAATCCCCCGCTCATGTGCTGCGCCGCCAATGCCTTGTAAGTCATCAATGATTCCAAGATTTGTTGTTCCAGCTGTTGCAACTACTGCAAACACACGATGGGTAGTGGTTGCATGCAGATGATCAATAGCGTGGGCAACGGCCTCCCCCATGAGCTTTCCATTAGCTGCAACTGGCACCTTTAAAACATCAACATCCATCACATTTGCAGCGCTGACAATTGAAGAGTGTGCTTCTTCGCTGCAAGCAATCACCCAACGAGAAGTACCTGGGTGGTTTTTGCGCCCCTGTGCACGTGCAACAACTAGGGCTGAAAGATTTCCAATTGTTCCGCCCTGCACAAAAACTCCACCAGATTCTTCTGGTAACTTTGCTAAATTAGAAATCCAACGCAGGGCTTGGTTTTCAGCAAATACAGCTCCTGCTCCTTCTTGCCAAGAACCGCCATAAAGCGCACTTGCGCCAACTACTAAATCAAAAAGGTTTGCATACTCACTGGGAGCAGATGGAATAAAAGCTAAGTTGCGTGGGTGATCTGTTGAAATACAGGCTTTAGCTAAAACAGATGTGAAAACCTCTAGAGCCTCATGACCACCTAAACCGCGAGCAGTGATGGTGTTTCCTACTTCGTTAAACAAATCCTCAGCCGTGCGAGGACCATCAAGTGGTGGGTCATTTTTTAAGCGATCAAGACTGTATGCCAAAACTTCAGCAGCTAAAGCTTCTACCTCTGGGGTGAACTCATGCACTGTTTCGTGCTTTCTTCACAATGTTTCGAAGCATTGTTGGGAAGACAAAGAAATGAAATGGTGCAACTGCATACCAATACAACTGCCCCCCAAGTCCACGAGGATTAAAAGTTGCCTCTTGAACAATCTTTGTCTTGCCGTTAACAGTTGAGACTGTGAACTCTAGCCATGCTTTACCAGGTAAAACCATTTCAGCATAAAGTTTTAAACGCACGCCTGGTTCTAACTCTTCTACTCTCCAGAAATCTAAACTCTCACCCACGCGCAAGAAATCAGGATCTCTGCGGCCGCGTCTCAAGCCCACTCCACCAACAAGGAAACGATCTAAAACGCCACGCGCCCACCATAAGAAATCTGCACCAAACCAGCCGTTATCACCGCCGATTCGCTCAATCTGTCGCCATACCTTTTCTGCAGGAACATCTGTGATTGTTTCCCGCCGATCACGCAAAACCATTTCACCTGCCCAGTCAGGATCACCTTGGGCTTTTTGCCATGGAGCAGTTGGCATTGCTGCATCTGACCAACGTGTCTCAACACCATGGGTTGTAATCATTGAAAGCGCTAATGAAATAGCGGTTTCCACATCAATTAAGCCTTCTGCAGGTTTTGGAATCAATGTATCAATTGATTTTGCTGGATCTGCAACTACTTCACTAATCAGTGATCCCACTAGTGGTCTAGCAAGAGCCGTTGGCACAGGTGTTACCAAACCAATCCACAAACTTGATAGCCCAGGAGTTAACACAGGAACCTTAATAATCCAGCGCTTTTTTAATCCCGATAACTTTGCAAACTTTTGCATCATGTCGGCATAAGAAAGAACCTCTGGGCCACCAATATCAAAGACACGATTAACTGGTGTTTCAAGCTTTGCAGCAGCCTTTAAATAGTAGAGAACATCTCTAATTGCAATGGGGTGTGTTTTATTCATAACCCACTTTGGTGTGGTCATAATCGGTAAGCGGTGAGTTAAATGGCGCAACATTTCAAAACTTGCTGAGCCTGATCCGATAATGATTCCTGCGCGCAGCTCCATGACCGCAACTGAAGTAGTTGCAAGTGATTGTCCAGTCATCGCCCGTGATGCCAAGTGCTTACTAATGTTTACATCGTTAGCGATTCCACCTAGATAAACAATCTGTGAAACCCCGGCACGCTCTGCAGCTTGGGCAAAGTTTTTCGCCATCTGAGATTCAATCTCATCAAAGTTTGGCCCTAAGTTAATTGAGTGCAAGAGATAAAAAGCGGTGTGAACACCTGTTAATGCCCGGTCCATGTCAGCAATGTTTTCAGCACTACCCTCGCAAATATCTACTTTTGAAGCCCATGGTTGGCCAAGGATTTTGTATTTATCACGAACCAAAATTCGAACATCGCTATCTTCTTCAACTAGCGTGCGCACTAAACGGCCACCTACGTAGCCAGATGCACCTGTGACTAGGTACTTGCGGTTTTGATTGGGCGAGGACATGTTGCGAAGCCTAGACTTACTCCATGGAAAAGACATCTCAAAAGCCTCGGGTTGTAATACTCGGTGCTGGCTTTGGTGGGCTCACTGCCGCCAGGGCTATGGCAGATACTGCCCATGTCACTGTGGTGGATCGCCACAACTTCCAAACCTTTTTGCCGCTGCTCTATCAGGTCTCCACAGCAGGTCTTGCAGCCGATCACGTTGCTCACCCAATTCGAGGAGCACTTAGAAAAACTGGCGTTCAGTTTCGAATGGGCTCTCCAATATCTGTGGATCATAAGAACAAAACTATTAAGTTAGATAGCAGTGAAGTTTTAGCCTTTGATCAGCTCATTGTTGCACTTGGTTCTGTCACAGCAGATTTTTCAATCCCGGGAGTTGCTGAATATGCACTTGGAATGAAGAGTGTGAGTGAGGCATTAGCAATTCGCGCTGAAGTAATGCGCCGATTTGAAGATCTCTGTCGCTTTGAAGATGACACTAGTTTTTCAATCTCAGTCGTTGGCGGCGGACCAACAGGAGTTGAGATGGCCGGGGCCTTTGCTGAATTAGTTCGTGGTCCTCTTAAAAATGATCAAGCTCATGCCGCATCACATATTCGAATTAATCTCATTGAAGCAGGCCCTCGTATCCTGCCTATGTTTTCAGAGAAGTTATCAGCTCGTGCTAAAAAAGATTTAGAAAAACTTGGTGTGAACGTCCTGTTAAATACTGCTG
>JBIIJO010000074.1:0-3944 GCA_044233685.1 Candidatus Planktophila sp. | reverse complement strand
CGATCTACGGCAATGACTGCGACAAGTAAAGCGCTTCCAACAAATAGACCCCCCAATAAATCAGTGAACCAGTGGGTATGGCGAATAAGGGAAACAACGCAAACAGTTAATGAAATTGCCGCAACTCCAGCACTTGCAAGGCGGCCTTGATATCGATCAACTTTCGCATATCTATAAATCAAGTAAGCCAATATCCCCCACGATAAGACAGCATTAGATGCATGCCCACTTGGATACGACATTCCGCCGGCATGTAACAAATCAAAACCATCGCGCGGCTTTGTTCTTCCTAAGACTAATTTAAAAGTTCCGACAACTAAATTCAGTAGTATCAATGAGAGAAAAGCTAAATTAAGTGGCCGCCAGGTTCTAAACTTATAAGCAATAAATGAAGCAGCAATTATAAGAACTGCTGCGGTTAATCCACGAAGACCTAAATCATCTAGCCTGCGAAGAAGAAATCCAGCAAAACCTTCAAACTGTGGTTTGGGATCACTATTAATCTTCTTGTCATATTCAACTAATGGGCCAAAGGTGAGTACTTGCTGTGTGACTATGAGAAAACCGGTAAAGAGCAACAAGGACCAGCGCAAAGCACGATCCATCTGTTTTCTGCGTAATTGAGTTTCTGTTTGCATTTATTCAACTGTAACTGATTTAGCCAAGTTTCTAGGTTGGTCAACATCATTGCCGCGAGCAACTGCCATTTCATAGGCAAACACCTGAAGTGGCACTGTGGCCAAGACTGGCTGGAACAAAGCTGGGACTACTGGGATGCGAATGATGTGCTCTGCGCCTTCAACATGTGCGCCTTCTTCAGCAATAACAATTACACGAGCACCGCGAGCTTTCACCTCTTGAATATTACTGAGCATTTTTTCATCAAGTGCGTGTTCATGTCCTGCAGGCAAGATTGCAATTACTGGTGTTCCTTTATCAATGAGAGCAATCGGACCATGCTTGAGCTCTCCCCCAGCAAATCCCTCGGCGTGAATGTAAGCAAGCTCTTTTAACTTTAACGCACCTTCGAGTGCAACTGGATATCCAATATTTCTACCTAAGAACAAAACGATGTTGTTTTCAGCAAAGCTGCGAGTCAGTGCACGCAATGGCTCTACAGTTTCAAGAATCTGCTCAATCTTTCCTGGAAGTTCCAAAAGCTCTTTATACAAACTCTCTACATCTGCATCTTTGAGCGCCCCATTTACTTGCGCCAAGTGAAGTCCAATTAAGTAAACGGCCACCATCTGCGTCAGCAAAGCCTTAGTAGAAGCAACTGCAATTTCAGGACCGGCGTGTGTATAGAGAACTGCATCAGATTCACGTGGAATTGTTGAAGAGTTTGTATTACAGATTGCTAATACTCGACCACCAGCAGCTTTGGCATGGCGCACAGCCATCAAAGTATCCATCGTTTCACCTGATTGTGAAATTGCGATGACTAATGTTCCTGCATCGATAATCGGATCGCGATATCTAAATTCACTGGCAATCTCAACATCTACTGGAATCTTTGCCCACTTTTCAATTGCATACTTTGCAACTAGACCTGCGTGATAGGCAGTGCCACAAGCAATGACAGTTATCTTCTTTAGCGCTCGAATCTCATCAGCGCTCATGCGCAGCTCATCTAGAACTATCTGCTTGTTATCGCTCAAACGGCCAATCAACGTATCTGCCACTGCCTTTGGTTGTTCAAAGATTTCTTTGAGCATGAAGTGCGTAAAACCACCCTTTTGGGCAGCACTTGCATCCCACGTTATTTGATATTCCTTAGGTGCAACTTCTTTGCCTTCTAGATCAGTAATTGTTACCGATGTTGGAGTCATTGTGACTACTTCATCTTGGCCAAGCTCAATTGCGCGCTTGGTGTAATCGATAAAGGCTGCAACATCAGATGCCATGAAGTTTTCGCCATCACCTAACCCAACAACTAAAGGTGAGTTTCGGCGAACACCAACTATTACCTCTGGTGCATCCCCATGAATTGCTAGAAGTGTAAATGAGCCTCGCAAGGCTTTAACTGCTTCACGCATCGCTGCAGATAGATCGCCACCATGTTTTTTGCGCAGGTCACTGAGAAGGTGTGCAACTGACTCAGTATCAGTTTCAGAAGAAAACTTATGCCCCCGTGCCTCTAACTCTTTTCGAAGCTCTGAGTAGTTCTCAATAATTCCATTATGGATAACAGCTAACTTGCCTTCGTTATCAACATGAGGATGGGCATTGCCATCAGTTGGTCCGCCGTGTGTTGCCCAGCGAGTGTGACCAATTCCAGAATGAACTACTGGAAGAGATGCATCTAAAGATCCTTCAAGATTTGAAAGCTTTCCAGCTTTCTTTTCAATAAAGAGTTTGCCCGGTGTTCCAAGTGCAATTCCTGCTGAGTCATAGCCGCGGTATTCAAGTCGGCGTAGACCTTCGATTAAGGGCGTTGCTGCAGATTGTGGCCCGCTGTAACCCACAATTCCGCACATAGATTCTTACCCCAGTTCGCTTTTCACAATATCTGCAAGTTCTCTTGCAACTTCTTGAGCAAGGCTATCACTGGCAGCTTCCACCATGACTCTTACCAATGGCTCTGTGCCAGAGGCTCGCAATAACACGCGACCACTATCAGCCAAACGTGCTTCAGCCGATTTAACTGCCGCTGTTATTGCTGCAGAATCTGCCAACCTATCTTTCTTAACATCTTTAACATTAATCAATACTTGAGGAAAGCGCACCATAGTTGCTGCTAGCTCCTGCAAGGTCTTACCCGTGCGAACTACCTCTTGCAGCAGCTGCAATGCAGTCAAAATTCCATCACCAGTATGTGCAAGATCGCGCATGATGACGTGGCCCGATTGTTCCCCGCCTAATGAATAATCATTGGCAATCATGTCTTCAAGAACGTAGCGATCTCCAACCGGAGTTGTAACGACATGAATTCCAGCATCTTTCATCGCATGCATGAAACCAAGATTGCTCATTACTGTGCCAACAACTGTGTTGCCCTTTAACTTGCCACGAGCCTTGAAGCCACGAGCTAACAAAGTCAGAATGTGATCGCCATCAATTTCATTTCCAGCTGCATCAATTGCTAAGCAACGATCAGCATCACCATCATGGGCGATACCAACATCGGCACCTTCTTTAAGAACTGCGGAACGAAGTTGGTGAAGGTGGGTAGAGCCACAGTCATCATTAATGTTCCAACCATCTGGCTGATTAAAGATGGCAACCACTTCAGCGCCTGCTCTGCGATATGCCTCAGGTGCAACAAAGGATGATGCACCGTTTGCACAATCGACAACAATCTTTAATCCTTTAAGTGGTGTTTCAACGGATGCAAGCAAATGCTTCAAATATCGCTCAGTAGCGCTGTCATCATTGATTGCACGTCCCACATTTTTACCTGTTGGACGTTCCCAATCTTCACCCATACGCGCTTCAATTCGAGCTTCAATAGCATCATCTAACTTGCCACCACCGCGAGCAAACAACTTAATTCCATTATCTGGCATTGGATTATGCGAAGCACTTATCATCACACCCAGGTCTGCTTTTGATTCAGCCACAAGATGTGCAATTGCAGGAGTAGGTAATACTCCAACGCGAAAAACATTGATTCCAGCACTAGTTAAACCAGCAACAACAGCTGCTTCTAAGAACTCTCCTGAAGCACGTGAATCTTGACCCACAATTGCCGTTGGGCGATGGTCCTTATTTGATGAGCTTTCAACCAATACATGAGCAGCTGCAACAGAGACATCTAGGGCAAGTTCTGCAGTTAAATCGCGATTGGCTAAACCACGAATTCCATCAGTACCAAAGAGCGCCATTGGAACTCCTTTGCTAGAAAAAGTGAATTAACGCTTGCTGTATTGAGAACGCTTACGTGCCTTCTTCAGACCGTACTTCTTGCGCTCGATAACACGTGCATCACGTGAAAGGAATCCAGC
>JBIIJO010000001.1:0-51745 GCA_044233685.1 Candidatus Planktophila sp. | reverse complement strand
ACGTGAAATTAGATAGTGCGAACCGCTCCTAAAGAGTACTTAGGAGCGGCCCGCACTTACTTATCTACTTAGAAGCGAGGGCCGACTGCCTTATATCCCTTAGGACATACAGGCTTGGTTCCCTTTACCTTCTTAGTTGAGGCACCGCGTGCACAAGTGATTGTGTACTTAGGTGCTGCAAGGGATGAAATCTTCTTGTTAGAAGCTTTGTAACCCTTCTTCATCTTGATTGTTAGACGTGGCTTTGAGTACTCAAAGCCAGAAACATCAATGATGATATTTCCATTCTTTGCAGAGACGACGGCAATTGCTGCTGAAGAACCCCCGGCTTCAGTTGCAATAGACACTGTCAATGCTGTTGCAGCATCTGCTGGATTTGTGAGTCCCCATAGAAGAGCTGCATCCTTGAAAGGAATAACAGCCTTATAGAAACCACGGTTGACGGTTGTTCCATCAGGTGCAAAGTGTGGAGCTGCAGTGGTCCAGCTAAATGACTTCGCTACTGGATCCCACGTTGGTGTGCTCAATGAGCAAACACCGTTTGATCCGACATACATGTTGCCCGATGTTCCCTCAACACCAAAGCCTGATGTGTCATTTTGGGCGATGATCAGTGTTTGGAACTGACGCACCATCGCCTTTGCAACTCCAGTTTCGCCTGCGCAATCAGCTGCAGTCTTAGCTAGAGGAACTGAAACTGCGGTTCCTTCAACAGTCAAAGTTGTGAACTCTTGTCCAACAGTTGATGTGACAGTTGTGTCGACACCCACAGCAACAGTTACACCAGTCTTGATATCACCGGTGCGAACCTTTACTGAGATAACGATGTCTGAATCAAGGCTGACTGCATATATCTTGTTTCCTGGTTGACCAGCAAGAGTTACTTTGTTCTCTGCTGAAGTCAAAGTTGGAACAACATCGATAAATACGTGGTTAACGAATTCGTTAGCTGCCTTGGCATCTACAAATAGACCGTCATAACCAATTGAACCTAGACCAAGTGTGTTCCACAGTGGTGAAGTCCAGCGGCCTGTAAGGGCGCGGCCAGCTTCTACTGGTGGCATCACGGCAGTCTGCTCATTTGGTGCAAGCGGAGCAGGCACAACACCTTGTGCATCTGGTGCAGATGTTGCACCAGCTACAGCAGTTGCTGGAGCAGCATTTGGATCTACAGGTGCAGGTGCTGCGGCCACTGAGCCTGCTGATGCAGATTCTGTAGGAGCTGGAGCCACTGGAACAATTGTTGGAAGCGTTGCAGGAGTACCAGCAACATCCCAACCATTGATTAATGAATTATTTGTAACCCACACTGGTGTGTACAAAGGCATCAACTTGTCGAAAGTTTTCTTTGTTGCATCGTAGCGAGCATTAACTGCTGGCTGTTGACCTTGACCTGCTAGATCCTTGAGGTCAACCCAAGTTGCAGCATCTAGATCTTTAGCTGCAGCTGCAGCAAGAGCTGCTGATGAGTAGTTAAAGATGAACTTAACTTCTGCCTCATTAACAGCTGCAACTGCGCCTTTATAGCAGTTACTAAATGCTTGCTTTGATGAAGTATTAGTCTTTGAATCCCAGCAATCAATGATTGCGGCAAATGCTTCAACTGGCTTAGTAATGTCATAAGTCTTAGTTGCTGAGTCATAGCGAGCGCCAATCTCAGGGAACTCAGCTGTGCCGACCAAAGATGAAATGTCAGCAAATACTGTTGTGTCGGCCGCTAGAGCTTCTCTCTGATACTGAGTAGTCCACCAACCATTTTCTTTAACAATTCCCTTTACTACCTTTGCAATTGGTGCAAAGGAAATGCCATTAGTGGCACTTTGTCCAGGAACTGCAACTCCATTTGCAACCCACTGCAAAGGAACAACTTTTCCTTGAGCAGTCGTTACTGTGACTGACTCAATGCAATAAACACCATTTTGAACTGCGCAAGCAGGAAATGCTGTCTTAGGAACGCGCAGAGTTGCCGCGCTTGATGGTGCAATGCTGTTGGCCAACATCGCCAACGCTGCAACCGCAACAACGATGCGGCTTAGTCTGAACTTCTTCATTTTTACCCCCAGGAGCGATATGGCTTTTGGCCGAGTTTACTTATGAGTTCCACCGCAGAAAAGCCCCTAAATTATGCAGATCGGGGTGGTTTTATTTCTTTTTGGTAAATCCCTTTGGGCACACAGGCTTGACCGCGGTGACTTTTCGGGTGGTTTTGCCCTTCACACAGGTGATTGTGGTCGTCTTAGCCTTGGCCGCCGTCACAACCTGGTTGTTGGCCGCGGTTTGGGATGTGCCGGTGGCCGCTGGCCCAGAGCTATTTTGGTTTGCCTCTGTGGCAGCACTGCTCCCGGTGTAGTTCGGGTTCAGGGCTATATCGAGTGAAGGATCTGGGAAATCAAAGTTAGAAACATCGATGACGATATTGGTCTTATTAACCGAGATTGAACTTAAAGCAACCTTGGATCCAGCCTCTGCTGTAATGATTGAAACAACGAGAGCTTTAGCAGCATCGTTGGGATTAGTAAGACCCCAGAAGAGCTTGGCATCAGCAATGGGGATGATGGCGCGATAGAAACCTTTATTTACTGTTGATCCATCTGGGGATAAGCGCGGAGCGCTAGCGGTGTATTTAAAGCGCTTTGTTTCAGCGTTCCAAGTTGGTGTGGAGAGCTTGCACAGACCATTGGAGCCGATATAAAGCTTGCCGCTTGTACCCGCGACGTTAAATCCAAGTGGATCATTTTGAGGAACAATAACAGTTTGGAATTGGCGAATTAACGCAGCAGAGACTCCAGTATTGCCTACGCAATCTTTACTTGATTTAGCTAGTGGCACAAGAACTGGGTTGCCCTCAATGACCATAGTTGTAACACCACCAGTAACGCTCGTGTCTACTGAAACATCACTACCCACGCCAAATGTCACACCACTTTGGAAATCACCTAAACGTAGTTTTATGGAAATTGTCACAGCTTGGTCAAGATCTGCAGCGAAATTAAGATTAGAAGCTCGAGCAGCTAACTTCACTCCTCCTGAACTAGACAGGGTTGGTTGTGCATCCACATAGACCCAAGGCACAAACTCATTTGCAGCTTTTGCATCAATATAAATTCCATCATAACCAGCAGTGCCTAAACCAAGAGATGACCAAGAAGGGTTAGTCCAGCGTCCCGGTAGCGCTTTGCCAGAAGCAATTGCTGGGTTAGCTGCAGCATCATTTGATCCTGAAGTTGTCCAGGTCAATTCCAACATTTTGCCAGTCGTTGGAATTACTGAAACAGAATCAATGCAATAGGTTGCAGATGCACTAGCGCAGTTGAGCCAAGAGCCTTTAGGTAAGACCACCTCGGCATTGGCTGCATGTGTGCCAACAACTAATTGAGCAATTAAAGTCAGTGCAAGAAAAATCGAGCGAAGAGTGAACCGTGTGTTTTTCATCGGGCCACCGTTAAGAACCAGTTCCATTGCCATGTTGCCTTATCATCGACATTTGTCATGTCCTTTAGCTCTGGGAAAGTAAAGACTAGGTTGACATTGCCCCCTGGAATAACAGAAAGCGGGCGTGAAGAACTCACAAGTGGAGAGTGGTCCACATAAACCATCAGTGAAGGTGCCACGAAAATTATGTCCTCCGTCTTGTTTCTAGCACTTAAGGTAAAGGTCGTTGGGCATACCCCAACACGGCATTTACTCCATGTTACATATAACCCTTGCGCAGTTAAACCCCCCAGAGTGTCCCCAAGCCCAGCTGCTTTAGAAATTGCGCTCAAGTCTCCGATTGATTCTTCCCACGTTACTGGGTAATCCGAAATAACTCCCCTGATTTGTGCACCAGTAGGTGAAGAATTTTGGGTTGGTGCCACAGGTTCACTCGTAGGCTCAACTGAGGAGCTCTCATAGGTGTCAGAAGATGTGGTCGTGGTGTCGCTCTCTGAGTTAAGGAGATTGTTAGCAAATAGATATCCCTGAATTGAAATAACAGAGATAGAGAGCCCGAAGACCAACATTGAAGCTAATCGGCGCAGCCTTCTGCGCCGTGACTTAGCAATAATTATTGATGCTAGATCTTTATCCTCTAGCGTCCCAAGTGCCATCCACTGCAGTTCGCGGCGGATTAATGGCTCAACATCACTCATTGTCCACCACCTCTGCAGTTACTACTTCATTTTCTAACTCCGCCTTTGGAGAAGAGCTTGTCACACCCTTCTTAAAAGACTTCTCTAACTCTGGCATCAAACCAATGTGGGCAGCAACTGCAGCCTTGCCTCGGGCAAGGTGAGAGGCAGCTGTGCCAGTTGGTATCTCTAATACTTCTGCCACCTCACGTAAAACAAAGCCATATTCATATGTCAACACTAAAACTGCTCTTTGCATTGCACTTAAAGATTTGAGTGCAGATTGCACCAGTAAACGCTGTAACACATCATCTGATTGATCTGCAATTTGTAGTACTTCTTCGGGTAAATCAAAGCTAACTTCTTTTTCATCACGGCGTCTTGCCCACTTGCGTCGCATGTCTATGTGCTTTGAAACCATCACACGGATGACATAGGCCTCGGGGTTTTCATGTTTGCTTACTTTGTCCCAACGCTCAAATACATCCATTAACGCTTCTTGCAAAACATCTTCAGCGTTTTGTGCATCAAAGCAGATAGTGCGCGCAGCACGTATCAACATGCTCTGTCGCTGCGTTAGCCATAAGGTGAACTCCACCTGGGCCGATGCTTTGGTCATAGGGGTAGCCTAACCCGACCTCTTCGAATCACAACCCGTATAATTGGCGCATGCGTAAAAGGGTGTTGCTACTTGTCGCCTCATTGATTGCAATACCCGTCCAACCCCAAGCCATACATGCAGCAGATGAGAGCTGGGTTAAGGATCTGAACCTGCCCACTATCTAATCCTTAGGTAATTGCAGAAGTGCAACTGAAATGGATTGCATTGAATCTGTTGAATTCGCCAAGCGTGGTGACGATTTTGCAAAAGCCACTTTTAACTCACTGATCACTAATCCTGAATCAACTGATGCATCAGGAAATCTAAGGAAGCAGTTCCAATCTCAGTGGCTCGTAGGCTCAAATTCTTACAATCATTGCGCCAGGCAGGTCTTGACCCCATCCACTTCTGGGTAGCTAAGTGAAAACTTGTGGCCTTTGTGTGAAAGCCCAGTAAGAATTATTGATCCCCTTGTAGACCTCTCACTCTTCTAGTGGTGTGCTTATTTCATCAGCGGGTCTTCCTTTAGAACCTCCAGGCGCAGAGGGTTGCGGGGTGTAATCAGAGTCTTTGGCCTGGCCAGAGGCTACATTTGGGCTCTGATGAAAACTCTGACGGCACTGATTCCCTTCTTCAATGAAGAGCGCACTATCGCCCAACTTGTCCGCCAACTTTCGCAACTTCCGGACGGGACTCTCGAGTATTGTGTATTTGTTAATGATGGCAGTACTGACAGATCCTTGGACCTCCTAGAAGAAGCTCTTCGACAAACGAGTTTGCAGCATTCGATTATTAGCAAAGTCAATGGCGGAAAAGCCAGTGCCATTCGAGAAGCTAGCCAAGTGCTTCAAACATCTCATGCGGTAATCCTTGATGCTGATTTGGAATTAAATACCTTTGACATTGTAAGAATGTGGGATGTAGTACTTCAAGAAAAGTCTGAGATAGTTTTTGGGTATCGGAGTTTTCGTGCCCAATCTGCATTTACTTACCGATATGCCCGAGGAAATCAATTCTTATCGCATTTTTATGGATTTCTCTTTAACGAGGTTATCACTGACATTATGTGTGGCTACAAACTTTTGCCCACTAAGTATTTCAAAGAGTGTCCGTTTAAATATAGCCGTTTTGCTATCGAAGTCGAGTTCCCTCTGCATCTTTGGCTACAACGTCTTCGGCCTTATGAAATCTTAGTAGACTACAAACCACGTTCCCGTGAAGAAGGAAAAGTCATTGGTCTTAAGGATGCAATGCAAATAATTTTTGATCTCATTTACTTTCGAATCACTAAGGCAAGAAAAAGAATTCCATGACTGCCTCAAGATTTAATCGATTATCAAATACCAAAAAATCGGTGGTAATCAATGCTTCCATAATGTTTATGTGGTGGCTCGCATTCAATCCTGGGTTCTACTCGGCCGATTCGTTTGGCGTCATCGAGATAGCAAGAAGCGGAGACATCTCAAGTGAATCAACAGCCATTTGGGCGATCGTAGTAAAATTCCTTACTATCAACGGATCGCATCCAGAGATTGCAACACTCTTTTTCTCCCAACTCCTTTCATTTTCAGTATCGCTGTTTGCTAATTCTTTATTCAATAGCAAAGCAGCTGGCTGGAGTTCTGCCGCTCTTTGCATGACTCCATTGGTAGGGGCCATGGGAATTACCCTCTGGCACGACATTCCTATGACTTCTGGCTTTCTACTAGTGGTTGCGGGTGTTCTGAGATATGTAAAGAAAGAACCGTATGCCCTTACTTTCCTGACACTTGGAGCCATATTTTCAAGTTTTCGATATAACGGAGTTCCAGCACTCTTATTAACATTCATGTTAATAACTTTTGTCTTTAGACCCAAAAAATTAGTCGTTGTAGCACTTGTGCTCATAATCGGAATTGGCGGATTAACCTCTGCCTTAGATTCAAGATTTAGCCCCCCAACGTCGACCCAATCGGACGGCTTTATCAACTGGATGCGATATGACTTGTCCTGTTACGCAGCAACTTTTAATGATGATGATTTTTTCCAAGAAGAATTTGTGGGCAAAACCAATCGCGAGTTTTGGAAATCATCTCAGGCATGCACTTGGTTTAATGACAGCGCGGCATTCTTTAAGAGACCTGCCAACCTAACGGAGAATATTCCTTCAGCGTGGTTGGCCTTGGCCCAAAAAAAGCCACTCTTTGTATTAGCTACCCATATGAAGCGACATGAATATTTGAACCCCATTCCTCTTTATGGGCCACCAAGTATGCCTTTTATACACACAACTATTGAATATCCGGGGCAAAATATTTATTTTTGGAATGCTGAGCTGTCAGAAAAATTGCGAATTTTTCCGCGCATATGGAACTACTTCAATTTCATTTTTGGATACTCCGGCTTCTGGCTAATGTTAATTTTCTTTTTTGCATGGCGAAAAAGAAATCCAATATACCTTGGATTAGGAATTCTTGGTTTAGTTCTCAATGCGGGACTCTTTGTTTTTGCAATTATTTCTGATGCCCGTTTTTCACTTTTCGTCTTGATTGCTGCACAATTAATCCTAGTAGGAGAATTTACAAAGTATCTTGGAAATAGAAAGACATCTGAGGTTCTTCATGATTCATTTGGAAATACAACAAAACCATGAAAATTTTAGTTGTCACAAACTATCTCCCTCCAAAAATCGGTGGTATCGAGCGAATTTCTCATGAGCTAGCATCTGCGCTTAACGCGGTTGAGGGCGTTGAGGTATCTGTTGCAACCGCGAAGTGGCCTACTAAATTTGTTGAGGCTGAATGGAAAGAAATATGCTATCCCTACAAGGTAATTGATTTCCCTTCTATCACGATTTTTAGGCGATTACCATTACCAAGAATTTTTCAAAGAAGTTTTTGGGCTAAAATTAAAGATCTAGATCATGACTTTGACTTAGTCTTTTATCAATCTCACTTATTTATTTTGAACTGGATAATCCTAGTGAGGCTTCGTCAAGTTAAAAGACGTATCTGGATGAATCATGGCTGCAATTATGTTCCATTGAACTCAAAAGTAGGTGGTTTGATTTCTTTTATTTATGAACGAATAGGCATGACTCTTATGAAAAATTTTTGTAATGAGTTCATAGGTCAGAGTAGAAACACCGCAGATTGGATTACATCAAAAGTTGGTATCTCATTTCAAGTCTTGTCCAACGCAACTAATCTTAAGAGCATTATTACCGAAAGCAATATCGTTGAGCGGCAAGTTCGAACAAATGTGCTTTTCGTGGGAAGACTTGTGGAGGGTAAAGGCCTCCTTGATTGTGTTTCAGCGGTTTCAAAGGCTAATGAAATTCTGATTCTTGAAGATAACCCACGATTATTTACACTGACGATTGTTGGGGCAGGCCCTTTGAGAGATCAAATCCCAAGGCAAAAGTTGAATTTGGGGATTGATTTTAGAGGTGAACTGAGCCACTCTAAAGTCATTGAGTCTATGTATGAATCGGATATTTTGATTCAAGCGTACAGCCAACCCGAAGGCTTAACCACCGTGACTTTAGAGGGGTTAGCAACCGGTTTGTTAATTGTCACCACACCTCTTAGCGGGGGGAAAAATTTAGATGGATGCGTTAATTACATTTCAGGGAATTTAGGCGAACTCCCCAGCCTTCTTTTAAGATCTAGGGCTTTGCCTAAGAGCCGAGATGAATTGTTGGCCTCCGGTAGAAGTTTCATTGAAGCAGGATTAACATGGGATGCTATCGCTCAGAAGTTAATTCATCAAGATTACTCCAGATTCTAGGTTGATTCTCTAGTTTCAAACAATGAGAAGAGATTGAGAAACTTAATGAAAATATTGATACAACTATTGGAACGAACAGCTCTTTTATGTGTCAAAATCCTGCCCTTCAGAGTTCTCTCAAAGTTGCTAAAACTGTTACCCCCGGCAACAATGGCAAAGCTTGTGAGTTCTTTTAAGCTATTAAAGGTTTATGAAATTTCCTTATTTGGTAAGGAATTCTTAATTGAATCAGGACCCCGTGATGACCACTATCTCGACCTCGAGAAGGATGGCTTGCGCACCTGGGAACATGAAGCCTTATCGATTTGGGCCAGAGAAGTTAGAAAGGCGGAAATAGCGGTTGATATCGGTGCCTACCTCGGGATTTACTCCATACTGGCTGCAAAATTAGGTTGCCCAAGAGTTCTAGCTCTTGAACCGAACTCAAGTAATTTCCTCCAGCTTCAGAAAAATCTGTCATTGAACGATGTGGTGGACTCGGTGCAAAGCCACCGAGTCGCAGTTGGGGCTGAATTAAAATCGGTATCAATGATCACTCCGGGTGGGCGCCCAAATTCCAGTGGTTCACAAATATCCAATTCTCCTACCGGTAGAGAATTGGAATCCTGGAAAATCGAATCTGAAGTAGATATGGTCACTTTGGATTCGTTATTGGCAGATGAGACCGCTCGCATATCTGTGATTAAAATTGATGCGGAGGGTTATGAAATGTTAGTTTTGCAAGGAGCCACTTTAACGCTCGATTCACACGGCCCATCGATACTGATTGAGCTATTAAACGAAAAGAAAAAATGTGAGGCAGACAATTTCTTAAGGAATTATGGATATTCTCAAGGTCGCCCTATTGAAACATCAGATGTTTGTACTAATTTTTTCTATCAAAGATCGTAGCGATGGGGATAAGGCAGAGGACTTGTGAGTGAAGCTTTCCATAAAACTGTGTGGGCCCAGACGGGCTCGAACCGTCGACCCACGGATTAAAAGTCCGTTGCTCTACCGACTGAGCTATAGGCCCCACTTCAACCAAGTGCTCGCAGATTCTATCGGACTTTTATGGGTTCTAGCGCCGTATGTAGGCGGTCACAAATTGTGATCGCAAGCTAACTTCCTTAAGGCAGATCGATGCACATGCGGTTGATTTTTCTAGATTAATATCGCAAAGTGACGATTAGATACTCCGTGCATACTCTTCAGAATAGACTGCGAGTGCATTTCAAGTTTTTATGCTTTAGAGAGTGGCCTCACTAACCTTCTTGGATTCACGATTTAAGGTTGGTTTTTGCCGTTAATGCTCCAGGCTTCCGCTTGGGAACGATACTCTCTCCCCATGTTAAGAACCTTCAGGAGAGCGTTGCAGCTGTTTACTAGGACCTTTAATGTGCCTTTTTTGGTAAAAAAGGATTTTGTGCCCGGCAGGGGATACTTTCAAGTCATCTACAAGCAGCGTCTCTTCGGAAAATCAACATCAGCTTCAGGTCCGGGTAGCTCCTTAGATGCCACAAAGGTTATCAGAGAATTTATAGTTGAATTATTTGATGAGTATGGGATCCAAACTATTGCGGATATTCCATGCGGAGATTTTCTATGGTTTAGAGCCATGGAACTCAAAGATCTCAAATACACCGGATTCGATATTGTGCCAGAACTTATCTCAGATCTAGAAGTATTATTTCCAGGACAACAATTTAACATTCATGATGCCACATCCGATCTCTTGGGAACTTATGACCTAATTTTATGTCGCGATTTACTCGTCCATTTGACAAATGAGCAGTCGCTAAGAGTGTTAGATAACTTCAAAAAGTCTGGAAGCACGTACTTGCTTGCTACAACCTTTGTCAATCTGGAGGCAAATGTTGAATTGCGTGTCCCACGCACAGGAGTGGGTTGGCGACCCTTAAACCTCGCGATATCCCCCTTCAATTTAGGGATGCCAATCAGGACGATAAATGAAAACTGCTCTGAAGGTCTAGGGCGCTATCAAGACAAATCCTTAGGCCTCTGGAAATTGAACTGAACAAAAGTTTTCCTACGCCGAACCGTCGACCCACGGACTAAAAGTCCGTTGCTCTACCGACTGAGCTATAGGCCCCACTTGTTAAATCAGAATATGAAACTCATTTAACTGGCTCATCTTAGGTCATCATGAGCGTGGTTATACAAATTATCAATCAAAGAGCATGCGCCTTTAGGCGCAATCGCTGCACTTACTTCTTTTTATAGCCAGCCGGACACTTTGGCTTTACCGCAGTGACCTTCTTTGTAGCTTTGCCCTTCACGCAAGTGATGGTGATCTTCTTGGCTGCAACTGGTTTGAGGGTTGGAGCTGGTGCGGCTACTTCTACCGGTGTTGGAGTTGGAGTTGCTGTGACCGTAGGTGTTGGCGCTTCCTGAGACAACTTAACTTGAATTACTGGTGAGGAGAAAGTGAAGCCGTTAGCTGAAAGATAAAGCCACCCATTTCTCTCATTAACAACAGTCGTGGCAACGCTCTGCTGTCCTCCATCAGCGGTTGTAACACTTACAGTCGCTGAGATTGGTGCATTACTGAATTTATAAATACAGCGTGCGACTTTGGAATCGATATACAGGTTATACATTCCCTTAAAAACTTTTCCATCGGGTAAGAGATGAAGAGAGGCTACTTTATAATCGAGTGTTCCAGCCTCTTTGTTATAAATCGGTGGGGCTGCTGTGTAGGTTGTTGAATTCGTGGTTACAAAGCCGGATAAAGTCTTTGACGACTTAATACAATCACTGGCAGTGGCAATATCTCTATCCGGAAGATTATAGAAATTCCACTGAGACGGATTTGCCACTGCTGTGTCTTTCAATGTTTTATTCCAGATTTGAACCATTTCCATGGCGAGATCGGTGCTAGAACTCAATAATGCAGCTGTTCCAATATCTGTCAAGATTCTTTTATACTTATCTTTATTCTCTGTGCTGAATTCAGTTGGACTGGCCCAACCTCCCACAATAGGCACTTGCGCAGATTCTCCTTGTATATCAATTCGAGTTCCATAACTAGTTAATTCATAGTCAATTTCTGGTGAACCAATACGTCCATGCATCCAACCGCTGACAACTTTTGAAAATCTAATAACCATACCGAATTTTACATCAGCTGGAAATGACTGTCTCAAAGCACAAATACCATCTCCAAACAAGGCGCACACATCAGCTGGTAGTTGGCTTTCGTTGTAAGTGCTGTAGCCGTTGCCATTTAAAGTTGAAGTAAAGACGGCAACCCTAGATTTATAGCGGGCATCTTTGACGATGTTTGTTGGAAAAATTGCAGCTCGAAAATCTCCGTCACCTGAGACAGAGCGAAAGTCTCCATTTCCTGAGAGAAGTCCGGGGGGTGCTGCAATCCACTTTGTTCCTTCGCGCTTAAGCTCTCCAACACGTGAAACTATTGCCACATAATCTGCTGTGTTTCCGCCATGTTTCACATTTGGAATTTCCCAGACACCTGCAATTGAACCTTGGGGTAAACCATTTTCAGGATCTGCCTTGTATGGATTGGCGATTTTATCTGGTATCGATTCACGGTAAACACCCTTGATTCGAGTAGTTGAGCCAGGAACAATCGCATAAATACTTTCAATGCAATCTACTTCTGAAAGAGATTGACATGGTGGTAGAAGCGCCGAATAGCGGACAAATTGTGCGGTGCTGCATTTTGGATCTTCCAAACTTGAGCAAAAACTAGTTCCCTGTGAAGGGTTTTTTTCATCCTTAGAGGTGCTGAAAAGCAAAGTTGGATTACGTAACGTCTCCATACTTTCTCCTATAAGTACGCCTACTTTGTTGGGTTGGCTTCCAAGGGAATATTGCTCATCTATCACGCCAGCTGCATTTAAAACCGTTGGGGTCACGAGCGAAATCACGCTAATCAAAATTGCAACCCTCAGGCATCTCATTCAGCAAACCTAACTTGATAATCAGTAGAAGTTGAGTTTTCTTCTCATTTGCGCAAGTGGGGCGGGTCGGGCTCGAATCGGCAAACAAAGAACGTGCGCCTTTAGGCGCAATAGCTGCTGCTACTTCTTTTTATAGCCAGCCGGACACTTTGGCTTTACCGCAGTGACCTTCTTTGTAGTTTTGCCCTTCACGCACGTGATGGTCATCTTCTTGGCTGCTACTGGTTTAAGGATTGGAGCTGGTGCAGCAACTTCTACCGGTGCTGGTTCTGGAGTTGCTGTGACCGTAGGTGTTGGAGTTGGCACCGGTTGCTTAACTTCTTGCACTGGCCCCTTGAAGCTAACTGCTAACTGCGGTGATGAGTAAGTAAAGCCGTAAGCGCGCAGATTGATCCAATCGTTCTTGGCATCATATACAGAAGAAACTGTTGCAGTCTTTGTTGTGCCATCTTGATATGAGACTTCTACTTTGGCATACCCAGCAGCAATTGCAGGATCAATACCCCACCATTCGCGGGCGCGATTACCTTTAACTTTTAACTCCATCCAGCCTTGAATTTCCTTACCATTTTCATCAAAGTGAACGTTGCCTACCTTTACTACAATCTGCTGGCTCTCACGATCGAAACGGAAATCACTCAAACACCACCAACCATTGGTTCCAAGGATCACATCATCGGGACGAGTTTCACCTGTTTTGTTTCCAGCATCCCAATAAATCAAATTAACTGCCATGTTTCGCAGCGTTGATAGAGCTTTTAGTTGATTAGGCTCACACACAGGATCATTTGCGCGAGCAGCAGGGCTGTTTTCAGGTAGCCCTTTAACAACAATCAAATCTCCAACAACTGAAATTTGAGGATCGCGCACATTTGATAGCACCCATTTGATTTGCTTAGAAAATCCAGAGCTCTTAAGGGTGAATTGAAAGTAATAACCCTCTGGAAGGGAAGAGACACCGAGGGATGTTGAAGTGAGGTAAATCTGTAAACTGCTATTCATTAAGTGCACGCTAGCGCTGACTTCTTTAGACCCATCAGTCATTGCAAAACCACTAGGTAGGGTCCAGATGTGTACTAAACCGCCTAAACCCTTAACAGATGCATAGTTTTCAATCTGTGAACCATCTTGGGCTGTTGCCATATTCCATTGTTGCTCTGCGGTGGCGGGGTTAAAGTCTGGCTGCTTTTTGTATGTAAGAGCACCGACTTCAGTGCCATCCTCTTTCATTAATTTGATGCTCTGAGTGCAATCATTTGTGACATTCCATTCAGCAGTGCATGGCAACCACACTCCGTATCGGATATCAGTTAAGCCGGTCTGCTTCCACCACTTTGGTTCAGTTGGCATCGGAAAAGAATCTGCGGCACCTGCCGGGGTTAACGTTGTGACAGCCAGAAGTAAGGCAATTGAGATGCGAAGTGCTGAATTAGCTTTCATAGTTACTTCACCTTTTCTTTTGGCTTTTTAAGCGACGTTACCTCTTTTTAAATCCAGCCGGACACTTTGGCTTTACTGCAGTGACCTTCTTGATTGTTTTACCCTTCACACACGTGATGGTCATCTTCTTGGCTGCTGCTGGTTTAAGAATTGGAGCTGGTGCAGCAACTTCTACTGGTGTTGGTGTTGGTTCTGGTGTAGCAACCACCGTTGGCATCGGTGTTGGTGTTGGCTCAGGAGCTGGTGCTTCTTGTGACAACTTCACTTGAATGGTTGGAGATGAGAAAGTGAAACCTCTAGCTGAAAGATAAAGCCAGCCATTGCTTTCATTAACAACGGTTGTTGCAACCTTCTTTGCACCATCTTGTGTTGTAATAGAGATCTCTGCCTTTATTGGTGCTTTAGAGAAACCATAAATACAACGAGCAACGTCACTTTTTAGAACAAGGTCATAACTTCCACTTGCCTCTGCCCCACTTGCCTCATAGTGGGGTGATGCAACTTTGTATTCAAGTGATCCGGTTTCTTTGTTAAAAGTTGGTGGACCAGCGCTATAGGTAAGAGCATTAGTTGTGACAACTCCAGCAAGATCGCCCGTGCCATCAGAGCACTTTTGTATAGCAGGTTGATTCCAAGCATTAAGGGCTGCATAAGACCAGTAGCCAGTAGTTCTGGTGGCCTTATCGCCGATAGCTGGCAGGAATGCATTCATTAACTCCATGGTGTCTGGATCGGAGAGACCAGCCATGGTTTGAATCGCACCATCTGGACCACCAGAGACACCAAACTCTTTATCGGTGAAAATAATCTTGCGCACTGCTTCTGGAATCTGGGCATTAGGAACAGTGAAGTTGAGCGTGGATATCTTTACTGGTTCTGCTTCAACAGTAAGTTCCACGCCATCATTCCAAGGTTTTGTAGAGATGTTAGGAAGTGCAATTCGCCCGTGGAACCAACCACTTAACTTAGAACCGATTTTTATAGTTAAACCAAAGCGATATCCTGCTGGGAAATCTCTAGTGACTTGGCAGATGCCGGTATCTGTAACAACACATCGTTCTTTGGTTGGCGTTTGAGAAACACCCATAGAACCCCAAGCAACGCCACCATCACGCTTATCTGTTGCTTTGTTGGCCATATATTCACCTGCAATTTTTTGAACTGGAGTAATTGCTGCAGAAATATTTCCATAGTAATTAGCTTTCACGTTTCGCAGAGGTGTTCCAGTTTTCTTATCCAACCAAATACTGTTTTTTACTGATACAAAGTAGTTATCTTCACCGCCACTATTGATCACACCAGGAATGTTCCAGAGCGCACCAATGCCTCGAATAGCAGGCAGTTCCATTCCTTCGATTGGGCCGCGGTCATAGGCGCTTTTGTTAGGAAGGGATAGCGAATAAGTTCCAACAGTTTTCTTGCCAGTGGCATCGATTGCCCACACATCAGAAACGCATGCATATGTTGAGTCTTCAATGCAGGATGGAAGGTGCTGAATAATCATTACCCGAACGGCTTCAGTACACAGTGGATCATCCACACTTGAACAAATCAGACTCTTTGATGAGTCGTCATCATTCATTGTGACTGCAACAGAGGGCATAGAAGAGAGCTCAAAGTTTTCTTCAAGAAGCAGTCCTAGGGCTGGAACTGTTGATGGGATCTTCGCCCCAGCCTCTGCCGAAGTTGATTGCATCAGTGATGCCAGCATGATCCCTGCAGCCAGAGCTGCGCCATATGTTCGTAACGACTTCACTAAAGCTCCCCGCTCACATTACTTAAGCCAAGCCTAGTTTGACTCCTCTATATCCCGTCAATGAGCCATGGATTTATGCACGCAGCGGGGCTTCTTTAGCCAAAAACTCCGGCTAATTTCCAAAGTTAATGCGCCGCCATGCATAAATAGGCCTTGGCGATGCGGTGAACCCGTCGATATCTTTGTGTCTTACATCTGGCAGGGGAGCTGCAATGCGTAAATCTCGGGTTCTACTAATGGCTGTCCTTTCCTTTGCCTTACTTGCCCCAAACTTTGCAGCAGCCGATAACAAGCCAATAGAGCAGTTCTGGGATCAAGGACCTGCAGTTAAAAATGTCGGTGGTTACACCGGCGTCCTTGTTGAAGATGCATTTGAGCTCACAGCACGTCAATCCAACATGGTGGGTTTCTACTTTGAGAAAAAGAATGGCAACTGGGTCCAAAAGGAAGCTTTTGTCTGTAAATCATATGCAGACCCAAACTGCGCTAACGCAGACAACATTTGGTATGACGCAATTTTGGAGCCTTGCACTTCAAGTGCTCAAACAAATTGCATCGCCACCGTCACTGCTATTAAAGATGGAAAAGAAATAGCCGGAAAGTTTGCTGAAAGTTATCCAGCACAGAATGAATACAACTTTAAAGGAAATGCTGCTCTTAATATCCCCGATGGTGGTTTGCCATCTCTTTGGACCTTTGATGGCTTAACCCATCAAGGTGGCAATAAGTTCATGGTCTACCCACGCTACTTCCTTGGTGGTGCTGGGCGCGGTGATGACAAGATAACTAACTTTGCCCCACAAAAATTTGATGTAGGAATCTTTGCAATAACTAAAGAGAAAAACCCTGCAGGAACTGACTACCCAACTTTTAGTATCAGAGCGGGTAAGGCCGATGCTGTCGGTAAAGCGGCGTGGTGGGATGGCACTAACAGTGGGTGCCAGGCATCTGGTGATAAAGGTGAGTGCGCCATGAGTTGGCCGCTACCTAAAGATGTTCGTTTCCGTTTAGAAATCAGAACATCAATTCCACTCACCAGCTTCATGCATGGACGCTTACTTGACCCAACAATCAAGATCTCAACAGAAAGTGATGGACGCCAACTCTTTACTATTGAGGCTGGCTCTGTATCTGTTCCAGTTGTAAACACCTGGGTTAAGAACTCAGAGATGCCAAAGGCTCTCTATGACTATCTCTATGCAATGCCTAACTGGGGCGGGGTTTTTGTATACACCGATGGCAAAGGCAGTAGCCGAGATAACGTGCAGCTATTGCAGCATTTTGATCAATACAACGCAGAAACCTTTAAAGAGTACTTATGGTGGTTGGACGTAGCTAAAGACAAATCCATTGGTGATAGAACTATGTGGATCGCCCGCACACTGAGCAGTTCTGAAATCTATAGCGCAGGTGATCAAATACGCACCTGTTTGAGTAACTCCAAGGACTTAACTGGAATTGTGACCACAAATGCTGGAATGTATATATCTTCACCTCCAACATTTAACAAAGAGACCCAATCTCTAGATTACAAAGTCTCTTCTCCTCACCTTAATGAAGCAGGCAAGCCCAATGTTGGTAACTATTACTTAATCCTTAATTCAGATGCTGCACGGTGCATTTACGGATTTACGAAAGCTCCTATTTCAGCAACTGTGAGCATTGTTTCATCTGATGGTTCCTCTCAAGTTGCAACGACTGCTGTGAGTGAGAGAAATGGTTGGCTCTATCTTTCAGCTAATGGCTTTAATTACTCATCACCAACTGTGCGGGTGAAGCTGACTCAAGAAGCACCTGCTCCAACTCCTACCCCTACGCCAACTCCAGAACCAACACCAACAGTAACGGCGACACCTACGCCAACACCAACAGTAACTACAGCGCCCATTAAGAAAACAACCATTTCTTGTATCAAGGGCAAAGTTGTCAAGAAGGTAACTGCAGTTAAGCCGGTATGTCCAAAGGGTTATAAGAAGAAGTAATTTAGAACTTATTGCACAAGTTCTTGGCACATAGTTCTAAAGGCCTTTGTATGGGCATCAACATCTGCTGCCGTTGTATCTGGACACATCAGCGCCATGTTATGGAAAGGCGTAATCAAAAAGCCATCATTGAGCATGCGCAGGTGAATGTATTGCTCGAGTTCAAAATCTCCAGCGTTATTAGCATCAGCCCCAGTTACAGGCGCACTCTTGCCAAACATGTATTCACCACGTGCACCTAAGCGATTACAGGTCCAAGGCAAGTCAAACTCTTTTATAGCAGCGTCCACACCATCAGACCAGCGTGTGCCAAGTGCGATCATGTGATCAAAGTTCTTTTGAGTTAAAACTTCACTTAAAGTTGCTCGCATAGAAGCAAGAGAAAGAGCATTACCGGCCAAGGTTCCACCAATGCCGCCAGTATCAATGATTTCAAGCTCGACCATGCGCTTAATGTCATCAGCGATTGCGTGCGTCATTCCAAAAGTTCCAGTTGGTATGCCACCTGCAATTGCTTTACCAATCGTTAAAAAGTCTGGCTTTAGCCCTCTATCTGCCGTCATTCCACCAGGGCCTACAGAGATCGTATGTGTCTCATCAATAATCAAGATAGTGCCGTATTTCTTAGCTAGCTCTTGCACAGCCTCTAAATAACCAGCCTGTGGCAAAACAATTCCCACATTAGTCATTGCAGGCTCCATCAAGATTGCTGCAATATCGCCGTGAGCTAAAGCTTTTTCCATTCCTGCAATGTCATTGAACTCCACAACTCGAGTTGTTTGATCAAGTGCAACTGGCGCCCCAATGTTTCCCTCACGGGCAACTGTGTTGCCAAGAGAATCTAGCGTTGCAAAGGTTTCATCAACTGAGCCGTGATAACAGCGATCAATAACAATAATTTTTGAGCGCTGCGTAATCATGCGGCTATAGCGAATCACGTGGCGGTTAGCATCAGTTGCAGAGACGGTGAACTGCCAGAGCGGTAAACCAAAGCGCTTAGCTAACTCTGCAGAAACAATGGCAGCATCTTGTGTTGGAAGCATCGCTGTAATGCCTTTGCCTACTTGTTCACGAATAGCTGCAACTGTTGCATCAGGTGAGTGCCCAGTCATTGATCCTGTATCACCTAAACAAAAATCAATATAAGTATTGCCATCCACATCACTAAATCGTGCTCCCTTAGCCTGACTAACAAAGACTGGGTATGCACCTGGCCACTTAGCCATCCAAGACATTGGCACACCGCCAGGCATGTTCTTTTGTCCCTCTTTAAACATCTCGCCTGATTTTGGATGCAGTGCAAGAAAGCGTGCATCTTCTTTTGCACGCAAAGTAGCTAAACGATCACGATTAATCATGTTCGTAGTCTATTCAAGTGATTCAAAAACAAATAAAGCTTCGATGTAGTTCTCACCACTAATACCTAGGTTTTGCGCATCAGGAGGTGCGGTCTGAGGCTCTAAACACACACCTTCGCTATCTTCTGTGTAAACAACCCACCACGGTGCATCGCACTCAATAGAAATACGTGCCACATCTTCCCAAACAACTGCAGGAGTGCCTTTAATGCCAGTAAAAGCATCATCCCAAGGTTGGGGCGTTGGTGCACATCGCTCTCCCGTTGGTATTCCATCACTGCCACGAATCAGCATCTCTCTTGCTTCAAACTCAATTTCTGCACTACCACCGCGATCTAAATCACGAGCAAACCAGGGATGAAAACCCATCCATGCAGGTAGTTCACAGCCGTTAGGTTCATATTCAAGTGACCAGCGCACTGCATCATCTAAAACCTCAATAGATTGTTCAACAGTTGCACCGTTATATGGTGCTGGCAAATGAAGTAGTGATCTGCCAGGACCTATCTCTTGCCAAGAAGAAATCAAGCCAAACCCATGAAGCGCATGAGGTGGATCAATTGTTGCTGGTAGTTGAAACTCTTGTCCGCTGGCATCTTTAATCAAACCTTCATTAATGCGTCCAGCCCACGGCGCCATCGCATACCAACCAGATGTATGCACTTGTCCTCTAAATGGCACAGCAAATTCATTATCGCGCCACTTCAATGAAGTAATACGTGCACCATTGTCATTATCAATAGCAATCTGAAACTCAGCATCATCAATAAATTCCATCTACTTCTCCATTGCATCTACTAATTCGTGCGCTCGTGGAGGCTGTGCCCCTGCACGTGAACAAGTAATACCAGCAGCGATTGCTGCTTTGTGTATTACGGCATTTAAGACTTGTCCCTGCAAACCATGCACAGAGTGCTTGATAATGCCTTCAACAACAATTGCGCCAGCAGTGTCACCAGCGCCCACAGTGTCCACCACATCGACCTTCACGCCATCTACTTCTTCCATACCTGAAGCTGTGAAACCAATAAGTCCTTTGGCACCGCATGTAATGACCACACAGCTCACTCCTGCCTCAATCCAGCGATGGGCAACAACATCTAAAGATTCTGTTGGATAAAGCCAGGTGATGTCATCATCACTGACTTTGACAACTGAAGAAATAGAGACCCATTTCTCAACAGCAGCAGCGTATTTAGCTCTATCTGCCATCACAGAAGGCCTGATGTTGGGATCAAAGACAATCGGTGCAAACTCGCCAACCTTTACTGCCCAATCAAAGAGAACAGATGCCCCAGGCTCAATGATTGTTACAAGAGTTCCTATATGTAATACAGAGGGCTTTAAACGCTCAGGATCAGGCAGCCAAGTGGAATTGAAATCAAAAGTAGCGGTGCCATCGATCCGAAACTCATATGAAGCAGAGCCTTTTGAATCTAAAGTAACAGTTGCTGTGCAAGTTGGTTTATCACTTGCAAGAGATAGTCCTAATCCCACACCATCTCTGGTCAATTCTTTTCGTGCACTGGCTCCATAAGCATCAGTTGAAATACCATCAATAAAATCAACCTCATAACCTAAGCGCGCGAGTGCTTTGGCAGTATTTGCTGGTCCACCACCAACAACAGCACCTGTTGGCAAAATATCTATTAATACTTCACCACACACCCAGATGCTCACGGTAGTTCGCCTTTGCGAGCTAAAAACTCAGTTAGTACTTCAACGCCTAACAAGTGATCTTGCACTTGCGGCAGACCACTAATCAACAAAATCCCCATGCAACCAAAGCCTGAAACGTTTAATGCAAGACCACCACCATGAATGGCATGAGTCTCTTCCGGTAATCCTTTAGCTGCATACCAATCAATGCCTTGTTCTTCAGCTAATACTCTTTCAAACATTGTTGAGTTACCTGTTGCTAACACAACGCGCGCTTTACGAGCGATCCATGAATCATTATCGGGAGAGGAACCAGGCAGAGATGCGTGAAAAACAACCCACTCTTTTAATCGCACTTCAACTGCGATGGGCACAGAGCGCTCAAAGCCAAGATCAAGTGCGATCTCGCCTATTTCTATTGCCTCTTTTTGGGACAAGGAAGGAAGTTCTAAGGTTTTAGCCTCTAGAGCCAACCCTGCACTAGTGAACCCGCCCGTTGTTTCGACCACGCACCAATTGTGCCTTACTGTGCGTGCATGATCACTATCCCAGAAACTGACCTCGTAGTTCATCCGCTGTGCCTTGGCAGCAACATCTTTGGCTCCAATGCCGATGAAGCCCAATCCCATGCAGTGATGGATGCCTATAGCGCACATGCCGGTAACTTCATCGACACTGCCGATATGTATAACCAGTGGGTAGAAGGACATGTGGGTGGTGAATCCGAAACCGTTATTGGATCTTGGATGAAAAAACGCAACAACCGCCAATCAATGGTTATTGCTACAAAAGTCTCAAAGATGGATACACGCCCAGGCCTATCA
This sequence comes from Candidatus Planktophila sp., assembly GCA_044233685.1. Lineage (GTDB taxonomy): Bacteria > Actinomycetota > Actinomycetes > Nanopelagicales > Nanopelagicaceae > Planktophila. The sequence continues at coordinate 30,322 of JBIIJO010000001.1, read as the reverse complement.
GCTAAGAACATCTTTGCAGCTTGTGAAGAATCATTAAACCGTCTGCAAACTGATTACATCGATCTTTACTACAGCCATTCAGATGATGAGACTGTCTCACTTGAAGAAACCTTGGGCGCATACGCCCAGCTCATCGCACAGGGCAAGGTCCGCTACATCGCCGCCTCTAACTTCACACCAGCACGCCTGCGTGATTCAATCAAATTCAGTGAAGATAACAACATCCCGGCATACGTCGCAGTCCAAGATCTCTATAACCTCGCTGATAGAAAATCCTATGAAGGTGAAATGTCAGAAGCAGTTTCAGATCTTGGAATCTCCAATATTCCTTTCTACGGCATTGCCAGAGGATTCCTCACAGGCAAATACCGCCCAGGAGTTACAGAAGTAGATTCAAAGCGAGCAGCAGGTGCCAGAGAATATGCAACTGATAAGAACTACGCAGTCCTAACTGTCATGGATGAAGTTGCTAAAAACCACAACGTTTCTCTCTCTGCCGTTGCACTTGCCTGGCTACGTGCTCAACCAAGCGTGAGTGTCCCTATTGCATCTGCTAGAACTGTGGAGCAGGTGGAAGAGATTATTCAGGTTGTGGAGTTGAGTAAGGATGAAGAGGAAAAGTTGAACGCGGTTTCTGCTTAGTCACTAGAAGGTATACGCCAGAACCACACAAAAGCACCTAACCAATAAACCCCAGCTAGAACTACGCCTGGTGTACCAAAGGTTGCGCTGTAGTTATAAACAGCTAATGCAATAGCAACAAAGCTAGCCTGCATACCCCATAGGCAAAAAGCAGTGTTGTGCTTGCTCAATCCCTCTCGCATCAGGCGATGGGATAAGTGATCTTTTCCACCAGTAAATGGGGAAATCCCTCGGCGAAGGCGTGAAAAGACTGCAATGCACGTATCCAAGATTGGGACTGCTAACAACATTGGCAAAATCGCAATTGAGTTAAATTGAGGAGAGATTCCAGGGTTAAGGCGAATAGTTAAAACAGCCACTAAGACACCGAGAAAGAGCGCTCCTGCATCTCCCATATAGATCTTGGCTGGGGATTTATTCCAGAGCAAAAAGCCAACTGTCGCCCCGCATGTAACAACCGAGAGAGCAGTGATCAGCTCTTGACCTTGATTAGCAGCAATCAGACTTATTCCAAAGGTTGAAACTGCAACCGTTCCAGCAGCCCCACCATCTAAATTATCAAAGAAATTAATAGAGTTACATATTGCAACAATCCAGATCACAACAAAGATTTCATTCAATAACTCATTACCAATTGGGGATGCAACAAGGTTGCGATTAATGAGAAAAATTGCCACAAGGATGGCAACTACGGTTTGTGCTACCAACCTAGGAAGAGCTGGTAACCCTTTAATGTCATCAATTAAACCCATTAACCCTAAAACAGCAGCCGGCAACAAGGCGTAGGTAACAAGAGAGAAAGTAGTTTTCGTATTATCTGAGTAAAGAATTGCTCCATAGGTCACGGCAATGACACTCAGTGCAATTGCCACACCACCCAAATACGGAACTGGTTCTTTCTGAGTCTTGCGTTCCATATTTGGCAGATCCATCACACTCAATTTGACTGCTAAAGCTCGAACTGGCCATGTTAAAAAACCTGCCAAAACAAAAGCAGAGATGCCCAAAATAACGAACTGTATTGAGGTGATACTCACGGGGCTGAGTATATGTCGGGGGATTTATCCCTTAAGGCGTGAGGCCATCGTGGCGGCCACTTTTAGCCACTTTTCCACCTGTGCATCACTAAAGCCTGCTGTATTTAACACATAGAGGCCTGTAAACATTTCACCACTAAATTGATAGAAGCCCAACAGAGTTCTAGCTCCTGTCCCTGAATCTATATTCGTATAGACAAATACTCGATTTGATTCACTCACAACTCCAGCTGGAATCTTACCGAGTGTTTTAAACTCATAAGGAACAAGTGCCCCCGTCGCATCTTTATAGCCTTTATTCGCCTGACAATCAGTAAAGACTTTTAAAAGCTCTTTTTGTGCCGCCGTTGCTGCAGCTGCTGATGAATAACGCACTACCTCTGAAGATAGAAATGTGAATGTACTTCCCAATTTTGTAGCTGAAATCTGGCGGCGTTCAACTCGCTCTTTTTCTGAGAGAAAAACGCCATTACACAAATCTAGAGTTGGGTCATTTGTTGTGGTTCCACCAACCATAGGCAGCACAGTCCACTCCTGGCTAAAATCACTTGCACGAAATCCATATTTAGACAACGCGCTCTGCTTGCTATCGGTCAGTGAGGGATCGCTCACTTCAGGACTTCTATCAAACTCTTTATATGTTCCAATTGTTGTTGAAAAAGATGAAAGCCCAATGAGGACCAAGTTGATTCCGCTGATTCTTACAACCTTCTTAGTCGCTCCAGCATCAATGCTTGCACCAATACGCATCTTTGTAAATCTACTATCTGCAATCGTCGCAACTGTTTTATTGCCAATAGCGATGCTTGCAACACCTGTGCCCACGAGCACATTGTTCTTTCCTGCAACACTTAGTGATGCTGTGCACTTACCAGTGCACTTAATTGCCCCTGCACCATAGGCAGCGCCAGCTGGGCTCCATTTACCCGTCTTCGCACTTTTATCTCCACTGACAAATGAAGTGGAGATGCTCACATCACCCTTCATTCCATTGCCAATACAGTCAAAGACTTGAGCTGTGCCGTTCAAAGTGGTGCCACTAGCTACTTTAAATACTGGTGCGTTTTTTACTGAAGAGGATTGAATAACTAATCCATCTTCATCCACCACATCTACTTGGCAAATTCCACTTCCAGGATCGGTTGCACCTTTCCATTGCAAGGAAATCTCATTGCTGTTTGCAGCAGTTAAAACAAAATCATTGGTAACAACTGGGCGGCCACGGTCAATAACTACTTTCTGAGTGGGTGACCACTGGCTCTTATTTCCTAAAATATCTATTGCACGGAGCGCGAAGTTGTATGAGCCTTCAGGTAAATCTCGCAAATAAAGCGTCTTGGGTGCAATGAATGGGTTGAGATATGTTGGTCTCCAACCATCGATATCTGATGCTTTAAGGCTTTGCACTGCGCTATCAATTTGTGCTTCAAAGCCAACAATTGCTGTGTCAGCATCTTCATAACCAGCTTTAAGAATTGTCATGTTCGGTGAGCGCCACTGATCAACAGAAACTACTGGTGGAACAGGCGGTGCCACGTTATCTGTCTTTTTCTTAATTGTTACAACTGCCCCAGTTTCAGATGCAACTGCGCTCAATGAAACATTGCCTGAATACGTTGTTGCTGTTAGGGCTGTCATGGATCCACCAATAGAGCGAGCGTCGCGGTATTGGTAGGAATCTAAATTGAGCATCCAGACATCTGTGCCCAGCGCCATACCAAACTCTTCTGCTGCAGCATCTTCTGGGTTAGGGGAGACTACCGAGGTAATTGGTGGCGGATCTAAACGAAAAATAGCTAACCCTGGCTTATATCCAACTCCTTCTAGCTTTCTGCGATATTCAACCCAGTAAGCAGCTTTACCATCTCGTATGTAAATAGCTCTAATGCCATTGGCAAAATCACTGGGCGCAAGATTTACAACCTCTGATTGCCAGACTTGTTTAATCTGTGAATCATCTAAATACCCCATGCGCCACTGGTGGTAAGTATTTAAAGGAGATGTTGTATCAACATTTCCCATCACATCGATGGTTCCACCATATTCAACAGCTTTGCAGGTATCAGACCATGCACCATCATTTGCTGCGTTATCGCAGCGCAAGAAATTGCTGTGCCCTAAACCAAAAGTATGTCCGAGCTCGTGAGTGATGACATAACCAGACGCAGAATCTTGGAGAATTAAAGTTCCAGAAACACTTTTGGGTCCGCCTAATGCCGCTCTGCCTGACCACACGCAGCCCGCTTTAGGTGAAATTACTACTAGGTAGCGATTGGTGTAATCACTAATACCTAAGCGCTTATATGCCTCAGGTCTAATTGATGTGAGAAATTCAGCACCCGCATAACCAGAACAGGCCATCTTAGATATAAGTGAAATAGGTTCGGATAAAATCTTGCCACTCACAAATGAAATTGCGCGATCTTTAGCATCACCGTAGAGAGTGGTGAACTTTTTCCAATCAGCATTTACTTCTGTGTTAATTACCTTAGCTACTTCATTCACACCACCAGCAGGAGCTGCGGCACCGGCCCATGTAACTGCAACAACATCAATTACGCGTTCATCAACAGCTAGCGCAGGAGTGAGCCCCAGACCAACAAAACCAACAAGGAGGGCTACAAATAGGGATAAGCGCTTTTTCACGAGGCTCACTTTAGATGCTCCACGAAGTATTTTCATGTCGATTAATAACAAAAGGCTTATAGCCAGCTAATTCAGGCTGAGCAAAGTACTTTGCCCCATCAGCGCCAGCAACCATCAATGCAGTTGCCAGAGCATCACAGAGCCAACCCAATGGACCAACGACCGTTGCAGAGCGTGCACCTATTGCAATAAGACCGGTGTAGGGATCATTGATATGCGCTCCGCGCTCATATGTTCCTGATGTTGCAATTGCACCATCGCTAATCTCAAAAGTCTCTACCACTTCAGCGCGATTATCTGGATTAACAACCCCAATTCTCCATGGCTTAACCACACCATCGTAGAAACCTCCACGCAATGATAAATCACCTGCAGCATTTACTTGCACGTGCTCAATACCTAGAGAGAGCAATAAATCAGCACATTTATCTGCAGCCCATCCTTTAACTAATCCAGATGGATCAAAACCACCCTCAACTGCCCAAGGATCAAAGGCACCATCAGTTAGATACTTTGCTTGCAAACACAAATTCCACACTTCTTGCACCGAAGGTGGGCAAGAAGAGATTTCTATTTGGTTTGTGCGAAGGCGTGAAATCCAAGATGTTTCAATGTAGGTAGAGAAGTCAGAATCTACTTGCGTACAAAAATCTATGACTTGCTGCATTCCTTGATTTAAACCATCTTCACTGACAACAGATGATGCAATATCCACATCCACAATCGTTCCCCAGACAGGGAACTGCTTGCGAAGGTGATTCATTGTGTGAGCCTACCTAATACCTTACAAACCAGCTTTAGCTAGCGCTCCTTGTAGGGATGTATACCAACCATAAGAAGTATAAGAAGCACCTGATGCACCTTGAATGTTGGCACTTTGCGCAGCCAAAGTCTGTTTCTTCAAGATAGGCAAAGCCATATTGGTCCAACGATCGTTGCGCCCACTGGGTGCTTGAAGGGCAGTTGCATCAACAATCTTGCCGTCTTTAACTGTGATCTGTACCTGAACGTTTCCGTAGTTCACGTTAATACTTGGTCCACTAAAGGTTCCATTAACACCTTGTGGTGCAGCACTTTGTGTTGCTGAAGTACTTGCAGTAGCCACAGGTGTTGCAGCTTTACTGGCAGTAGCTTTCTTAGTTGCTGTACCTGTTGCTTTAGTTGCAACAGGAGTGGGTGAATCTGTTGCGGTAGCTGTAGCAACTGCAGCTGGTGTTGATCCACCCATTGCACCGCCACCAATGGCTAAAGATTCAGTAGATGAGAATTGGGGTGGTGTAATAGCCATGACTGCGCCAAGGCCACCTAAGGCCCCTCCCGCAATCAGTAACCCACGTTTCATCTCATACCCTCAATCTCGAATCCCTTGAAAGGATCTATATGGTCCATATAACCGCATTTATCTGAGGAGTTTCTGAGAACAGGCAGAGAGCCTGCAATGAAAACATCCCTAATCAGGCGCTCTTGAGATATTTCTCTAACGCTTCTCGCACAATCGCTGAATTAGTTTCTCCCCGGCGCTTTGCCTCTTTATCCAAGGCTTTTTTTAGTTTGACCGGCACTCTGACTTTAATTTGTGGAGACTCAACTGATTTGGCAGTCAATGAAGGCCTACCCACTGCTTGCTTGATTGCATCTTTTGCCATCTTTGCTGCACGGGTATTGGTCAGGCGTGTGCCATCCTTGAGGCGAACTACTTCGCGCCTGAGATCAACATCAGGGCCCACCGTGTACTTGCGCTTCACTTTTGTTGCCAATTCTTTTCCCTCCTCCTCAAACTAGTGGGCATCACGTGGGTTATCAGCAAATATTGTTCAAGAACCACCGCAACTATCTCTAGCTCCAGCCCTCGATCATCCTTTGCAATCCATACCCATTGAATCTTTTCGCTATCTTGGCTACTAATGACTGTGTAGGAGCTATTTTCCATCACAAAATTCACTCGAGCCTTACCAATGCGGTGCTTTCGCGCCGATTGTGCAAACCGAATTTCCATTTCGGCAATCTAAAGGCTACCACCGACAGCCATAATTGTGTACCCCATAATTAAAGGGTGTTCTGTGGATAAATGCTTGAGTTATTCGCGGTGGAAAGCAAAAGCCTCATCATGGAATCTGTTTTTAGGTCCGCCCACATCTTCAAAGGCTTCTCGCACTGCGCTCACCAAAGGCTCTGGACCACAGATGTAAACATCAGAGTCTGCAAACTGTGGCACTAAGCGCTTCATTGAACGTGCATCCATTGGATGGTTCTTTCGTGATCCCACAAGATAGTGAATACGAATAGATCCACCACTATTAAACGCTAAGTAATCTAACTCGTCCCTTAGTACTAAATCTTCTTCTTTAGACGCTCTAAAAATTACATCCATCTGCACCCCGCCACTTAGCTCTTCCATAATCGCTCTAATAGGCGTAATACCAACACCACCTCCCACTAAAACAACATGGGGGCGCGTTGAGCGCTCTGCAGTAAAAGCTCCATAAGGTCCTTCGACAAAGACTCGTGTGCCAGGCTTCATAAAAGCAAGTGAGCGTGAGTGATCGCCTAAATCTTTAACAGTAATGCGCATTAGATGCTCGGTAGGAGCAGCAGATAAAGAGTAGGGATGTGACATTAAGAAATGTCCACGTGCTAAAAAGCGCCACCCAAAGAACTGACCACCTTGTGCTCCAAGTGTGTGCAAATTACGGCCCTTCATGATGACCGAGATAACTCCAGGACCCTCAACAATCACTTTTTCAACCTTCAGGTTTACTTTAAGTGATCTCACCAATGGCACACCAATTCGCCAATACACAATGGCAAATGCCATTAATACATACAACCCAGTCCAATAAGCACGGTTGAGTGGATGACCAATAAACATCTGTCCATTTACTACTTGGTGCATGAAGGATGCGGCAACAGCGATGTATGTGTAAACATGGATGATCCACCACGTTTCATAGCTCATCTTTGCTCGTGCTTTTTTGTAAGAGGTAACTCCAGCCAAAATCATTAAAACAAATCCAGCCATCGCAAACCACATCCACTCAAAAGAGTTAAGCATGCGCCATAGCTCTTTATAGAGTGGGATTGAATCTTGTCCTGCATAGGAAAAAACAATAAAGAAGACATGTGCCCCGATGCCGTAGAGCGACCAAGGACCTAAGTTGCGATGCCAGGTAACCAATCGATCATGGCCAACTCCCCGCTCCACCCATGGAATACGTGCCACTAAAAAGATGCCAACGATTGCTAAATACGTTCCCAATAACGCTGATAGACGTGAAAAAGATGCAAGGGATGCATACAGGGAAGTGAAATCACTTTTGCGCACAGTTGTTAACTGCAGCGCCAGAGTTAAACCAAGACCTGCTCCCAGTAGTAGCGCGGCCCAGTCAGTACCAGCCGAAGAGTGCTTATAAATGCGGGTTGGCTGGGTCATGGCTCAATTAGAGCGCTTAAACCTGAGAACCACCTGAGGGATAACGGTGTGCTGGCAGAGCATCGTGTTTAGCGCCCGATTTCACCTGTTTCCAAGTGGTGAGAGTGATCTATTTCTTTCTCACACCCAGGATTCCAACACCAGGGACATCTTCTTGCACAAAGAGTCCTTCACACAATGATCCATCCTCCCAGGCAAAGGTTTGTCGGGCTGACTCAGTCATCACAAGTAGCTGCAGTTTTGAATCTGAAAGATTCTTACAGGAGAGTTGGACTGATGCGTTGCTCTGGAACATATCTAGCGGTGAGTTAAAGATGTTGGCAGATGCCATGCCATTGAGCACATGAACAAAATTACCACCCTCACCATAGAAGCCAACTGAGAGATTGTTAGCAGCGGCATACTTTTGTGCAGCTGGCATTATGTCAATGGCTGCAACCAAAGGAGGCCGAGGGAAAGTTCCGTTGGGATTTCCGCCTTGAATTCTATTGAGTTCCATAGTTGGGTTTGGAATTAACAGAACTGTTGCCATCATAAATGCCAAGATCAATGTAGGGAAATAGCCAACCATTTGCTTTCCACTTGTAGCTGATGAGTTTCTCTTGATCAGACCAATGATCGCAATTAATGCAACAGCTAATGGGATATAGAGAATAGACATCTGTCCAGCGTGATATGAACGGTTAACGTAGTAAGGCAGTGCAAAGGTACAAAAAGAACCAAAGTAAAACGCTGTGAGCGTGGAAACGTTGTTTCGTGAGTTAATGAACACATCTTCAGATTTATTTGCATACTTAAGTAGGAAATAGAATCCAGTTGCAGCTGTTCCCATCATTAATGGGAAAGCCATGTTCACAGGACCAGGCATTTCAATGAGGACTGCTCCAAAGCCACCGCCAAATTGGCGGGCAAACCAACCAAAGAGAGACCAATTAGGAACTGCGCCTTGCGAGAGAAGATAGCTATAGATCACAACATGGCCAATCAAGCCACCGGCAGCATGCCAAAGAAAGGCTAACTTGCCCTTTTCACTGACCGCACCTGCGCCAGCAAAGACAATAAATGATGCAACAGTTGCAGCTAAACCGAAATCTAAGTTGTTCCACACCACAAATGCAGAGGCCACACCAGGCATTAATAACTGCCATTTAGGAGCTTTTCCATTGAGCACTTTGAGTGCCACATTGATTGTTATTGCTCCAACAATCATTCCTCCAAAAACGCGAAGGGCTGGGCCTGAAAGCAATGTGCTAGCTGGACCAATGAAACTTATGCGGTTCCAACCAGGTGTTGGTGTGCAAAAGGAGAGGATTGCAAACAACAAAAGCGGCCATGGTAGTTCAGGCCAAGCACGGCGTGAGAGCCAAGTCATGAGTCCGATGCATGCAAAGCCAAAAGCAGTCAGTAATAAAACTAAGAAATTAGTACCGTTAATTGCGCCCATCGAAACCAAGATTGGCTTAACCAGCCAACCGAGTAAGAATGTGTATTGCGGCACAAAGCTTTGATATGAGTTATATCCAGCTGCTGGGCTCCAAATTTCATTCAGCACATACTCTGAGTGACCAGATTCAATTAATGTTGTTCGAGTCTGCCAAAACGCCAGCACCACACAGTAGAGAACAAAGATGGCCGGCAGCCAGGTAGCAATCTTGATCCACGAACTCAATTTTTGTTTGCTCAATAAGTAATGCACTACTGGCAGTAAGAAGAAAGTAAGTGCAAGTACTGCCCAGCCAAAGCCCATAGGGTGTTCTTTGGACATCTCTTTGTGTTCTACGATTCCGATTCCTGTTAGAACAGTGGCAATGGCCACAAAACTCAAAGCAGTTTGAACACCGGCAGGTGGTCTGTTTTTTAGGAAATACAAACCAAAAGCTATTGCACCTATTCCAGAGAAAACATAGGTCAATTTATCCGAGCTTTCAGTTCTAGTTGATAGTCCTGTAACTACCCAGGCAGTAACAGCAAAGAGTGCAACGGCTCCAACGGCCTGTATGAAGAAATCACCTATCGTTAGATTTTTCGCGACATATCCAGCGCCGCGCTTAGTTTTGGTTGTAATAAGGATTTCCTCCAATGAATCTTTCAGGGATCTCAAATGGTGCTTGGCCAGTGGCATTGAAATTGGCTGTGAAGCGATCACGTGGCGTTAGAGCTGCAAACTCCCTTGTTGTATAAGGACTCTCATATTGAATAAGGCCGTATTTTTCCAATACTGGATCAGAGATGCGTGGGGTTGATGGCTTGCAATTTCCATCATAGGAATAGCAAAGAACTCGTAGTGGGACATCAAGGCGATCTTTAAGGATTATGTCGTTAGGTGCCTTTGATATCCAGTGCACATCAGCAAAGATGCCTAAGTAGTTAGCATCTGCAATGTAGGTGACCAGATAGTTATTCTCTGACAGAGTCTTTTGAGCTTGCTCATCTTGCATCAGACCTGCAAATGAATAAGAAATAACACCACTCTGCTTAGCATTATTATTTGTCGCATTAAAGCTGGATAATGCCGTAATGAGGGCTAGAGAGATCAAAACGCTCTGATAACCAAGAGAGGAATTTTTGCCAGCATTGCCTTGCTTATTTGAAGATTTCTTAGAGCCTGTTTGCTTAGGCGCCTGCAGGATTGCAATGAAGGCAATCACAACTATTGGTGCTACATAGACTGAAATCTTGGAATAGATGTATGGAGTGTGCAATCTGCCTGCATACGACAAGACAAATCCAACCAACATTGTTAATAGCCCAGTAATACCTAGCGCTGCTAAATCTGAATCTAGATTACGTTTGGTAATTCGCTTGACCAGTAACCACACAATACTTGCAGTAATGACAAAGCCAACTAAACCAGTCTCAGGAGATCTGACCGCATTTGTCTGACTAAAGACATCAATGAAGCCAAGTGATTCTGAAGGAAATGGCCAAAGTGTTGATGCTGTTCCTGTGCCTTGGGCTGCTTGTAACCTTAAATCAAAGGTGATGATAGTTGCGTATGTAAGGACTGGGGCAGCTGCCAAAACTGCCAAACCACTTAAGACAAAGACCTTCAAAATGTCATTAAAGACTGCCCGGTTAATGAAGTAGTACACAGGCAAAGAGATGAAAATAAACATAGCCAAAATGATTGCTGCATCAACATAGGTTGCATAAAGGATGAGCCAAGAAGCAAAACCAAACAGGCCAACAATTTTAAGGGAGAAGCTTTGTTCTGATCTCCTTCTTAAAATCACTAGGGCCAGAGTAGTAAAGATGCCCATGATGCCTGCTAGTGACCAGACCTGTGATAATCCACCGTTAAAGAACTGCACAATCAATGCCGCATTTGAAATACAGATTATTGATGTCACCGTTGCTGCAGTTGATGATTTAGAGAAAACTGTAAACAACCCAAATGCCATTGTCGCAAGGGTGAGCAATGAAACTAACAACACAATTCCTGGCTCCCACAGACTTGCCTGTGGTCCAAAGAATCGAATGACTTGGGAATAAGGAACTGATAATCCCCACCGTGAACCAAGCACCAGGTAGTCAAAACCTGCTTGATCTCTAAAGGAGGGATTACGAAACATTTCATAGACGCTATCGCGCAATGAAGTCTGTCCAAGTACTGCTTTAACATTACTTGCTTGCTCTGACCACGTGCTCCCTAAAGTTCGTGCACTAATTGCCGCCATGAGGTTTTGGCTTGTGTCAGGTCCAATTCCAGCACGAACAATAGGTTCGGTAAGACTCACCCAGTAGTTGCGCACAAGAAAGAATGCCCACAACGTTGGGGTGAGTAAAAGCAGATCTAACTTTAGAAACTTAACTGAAAACTTGAACTTCCATCGCTTGAGCATGGGCACAAGAAGAAGCCATGACAGCAAGATGAAGGCGCCAAATACAAGAGGGTAGGTATCAATACCTAAAGTGCCATAAGAAATAACTGCAGAGAAGGCAGATAGAGAAAATCCAAATAGAAGAGAAGCAGCTAGTAGAAAAGGAAAGCGCAGGTATATCTCCTGGCCCATCCTGCTGGCAACCAAGTAGGCAATTGGAAATCCAGCCATAATCAGCGCAACAAGGATGCCTAGTGCCATCCCAACAATGATCTGCATTCCAGCCTCCAATAAAGGGATTACCTAAGTGCAAAGATTACCGAACCCAATACAGGCAAACCCGCATTCTCAGGTTAATTCTTGCTCACGTTTTATGTTTTGAGCCAAACTTCCTAGAGATCTGGATTAAATGGATCTAAACGCTTCAATTGAGCCTTCGCATGGGCGATATCACTTGGTGTAGCGGTGGGAATCGAGGCCCACATATTCCACATGTTATATGAATCTGGATAAGTGACTGTTGATTCTCTTAAGACCTCTATTGCTTTGGCATCCATTTCGGCATTGCGATAAATGCCTGCCAACATAAATAATCTCATCTCATCTTGCGGCTTTAGATAAGCTGCCGATTCAACACCTGCAAAGTCATTTGCTTTTATCGCTGCATAGAAGCGAGAGTTAGAAAAATAGATTGGGCCAGCTACAACCGCTCCCACTAAAACACCGACAAACAAAGAAACTACAACACCTGAAGATAGAGACTGTGCTTGATTCTTCACACTTTTAGAGTGTTGCTTAGCCTTTACTGGCACCGATTGCTCTATTTCTTTCACTCTCGTGTTTATCTCATAGCCAATAATCAAACCTGATAAAACCCATGCCCAAATTGCTAATCCAATTTGATTCACACTAATAAAGGCCTGAGCTTGATAGGCAACCCACGCACCAACCAAAGCTACAAAGTAGACATCAAATCCAGCACTTCGCTTGATAACTCTAATGATTGAAACAACAACTAGCACAAAGATAGCGAGGTAGATAGCCAACAATATGAAACCGCCACTACTCCCGATATCCAAGAAAACATTGTGGGCAGAGTTTGACCACGAAAAGAAACCTTTAGCAGCGTAATCCTCAGGACGAGCGCGTGCATACCAATTTCCAAATCCATCCATTCCAACTCCAAAAAATGGGTGATCAGTTAGCATTTTTATCCCAGCACGCCAGTAGTAGCCTCGCGCTTCAAGTGAGCCCTTATAGAGAACACTTGCTAATGGACCAGCGTTAATTAAGCCTAGAAAAGTAAGCACAGCTCCTATAACACCAATACCAGAAGCTATGAGCCCCAAGGACTTCCGTTTTGTCATAAACAGCCAGAGAATTATTACTGCGCCTAATCCGGCAATGAAGTTCAAGAATCCTTGCTTGGAGAGGGTTTCATAGACAACAAATAAAGAGGCAACTCCGGCAAGAACTAGCCCGGCTCTGATTAAGTTCTTATAGGCCTTGTTCAACAGCATTGTGAAAGAAACAACACCAATCATGCCCATAAATGCAGATTGAAAGTTTGGGTTACCAAAAGTTCCAATCGGAGCATTTACTGTGTAGGCATTAACATATGGGAAGGGTTCAAGCCCAAAATATTGCAAATTCCCGTAGATAATTTGGATTACGCCAACTATTAAAGTAATACGAATAAATCTCTTTAGAAATGCACTATCAGAAACAAATGATGTTGCAACCATGAGGAGTGCTAGGCAGATATAAGTAAGTGCGCCAGTTTGACGTTGGTATGTCCCAAGAAACTGTGCGGTGATGTTTGCACCAGAAAACAACATAACAAGAAATATCTGAAAAAGAAATAAGGAAGTAAGAATGGCAAGCGTTTTGTAACTTGATTTAAACAAATTCTTTAGTGCAGGTGCGATAAGGGAAAGTGCAACTGTTGCAAGAAATGCCAATACTGTTAATTTAGGTAAAGCCATCGGGTCAAGCAATGTATACGGCGCAACAACTAATGTGATCGCAGTTACCGCAACCAATATGAGGGTGCCTAATATTTGCTTGCTTCTTGGTTCCAACATAGCCGCAAGCCTACTTAACTTAACCCTAGAAAGGCCGAAACCCGGCCCCCTCCGAAGAGGGAACCGGGTTTCGGTTCTAGATCTTTATCAGATCAAAGGGGGCTATTTAAGCCTTTACCTTCCTCTGGATCTTGATTACTAGGTTTGTTAACGCCGTCAATTGGGCCTTTAGACCCGCGATAAGCGATGACACCTGAGTGCTCAAAGCTGCAACTGCATCAGCGGCATCTTGTGCTGCTGCTGTTGCTGCATCTGCTGCTTCTGCTGCTGCATTAGCTGCATCAGTTGCTGCATTAGCTGCATCAGTTGCTTCTGCTGCTGCATCTGCTGCTGCTTGCGCTACTTCATTTGCTGTAACGCTTGCTGCTGAAGGTGTAACAGTTGCTGTTGCTGAGATTGCAACTGCAGAACCTGCTCCTAGCATTCCTGCTCCAGGAAGTGCTGAGATTGTGAAAGCACCTTCTGAGTTAGGAACGTTAACTAGGTAGGTCTTTACACCTACTGTTGATCCAACAGCGATTGACGCTGTAGGCAAAGTACCAGCAGACATTGCGCGAGTACTTGTTACATCTGCTGCGAATGCAGCGTATGTACCATCAACAACAGCGTTTCCATCTGCATCCTTGATAGTTACAGTGATAGTAGCTTGATCACCTGGAGCATATGTTGCCTTGTCCAGTGTCATTGTTACTGAAGATTCAACATTTGAACCAACGCGCACTGAAAGAGGTGCTGCTGCTGAAATAGTAGCAGTTGATCCAGCTGCAACGTTCTGAATAGTTACAGTGTTAGTTCCAGCTACCTTACCGACGAGGCTAATTGAAGCCGCACCAGCTGAGCCAGTTGTAACAGATGTGCTAACGATTGAAGAACCTGATGAAACTGCATAAAACGTTGATCCAGATACTCCGTTTCCGTTTGCATCCTTAGCAACTATAGTGATTACTCCTGCTGTAGCAGTTGAACCAGCAGCAATAACTGGCTTAGCCAGTGTTGCTGTAACTGTTGCGACAGCGCCAGTAAATGTTGCTGTAGCTGTTCCAACTGCAGTTCCGTTAACGGTAATTGCAACAGATGATGAACCGGAAGTGCCATCGGCCCAAAGAGTTACATAACCAAGGCCAGCAGCCGTTCCATTATAAGTTGCTGTCTTCAGGCCAGTTGATGCCTGAGTTGCTGATGTACCAGCTCCAACAGTACCTGCACCTGTAACAGTTGCAGTGATTATTGTTGAACCAGTAGTTGCAACTGATGCGATAAGTGGAGTTACTTCAATTGTTGCAGCTTGAGCAGTTGAACTACCTGACGCTACAGAAATTGTCGCCGCTGAACCAGTTGAAACACCGGCTGCACGAGTAACAATAGTTGAAGTTGTATCTCCAACTGTTCCTGAAGGAACTGTTACTGTCCATGTAACTGCTGCAGCAATAGGTGCAACTGTAGTTGTTGTAGCTGCAGTGACCACGCCACTTCCATTAACAGTTGTGGCACTTACGTTCTTTGGAGTAAATGTCATAACATAAGTTCCTGGAACAGTAGGTGAGAATGTGACTTTAAATGCAGCAGACGCCAAGCTGTATACAGAAACTGAACCTGTATCAGTCAAGTATCCTGATAAATTATCTGCTGAGATATTCACGGTTCCTGTGTAGGCCTGAGTTGTGGTAATAACAGGCATAGCTACGTTAGTAGCTGGCGCTGATGTTAGTGACGCAGTCACAGACATTGTGTCTCCGCCAACTCCAAGGAATCCCTGGGTCAAAGTAATCGAAGCAGAAGTAGATCCTGCTGCAATTGTTGTTGTCGCTGATGAAACAGTCAATGTGTCTTGCTGAGTAGTTGCCGTTGAAGGCGCTACTGAGAGCAGACCAAAGCCCATAGCGGCAACCGTAACAAGCGCGATGCGCTTGAAAGTTGTCTTTGTAGACATTTGTTTCCTTTCGATTAGTCAAGATCAGGAATTTCCTGAACTTGGCTTTGAGTTAATTTCTTAACTCGTCTCGATGAATCGCACGTGCTGATTCACCAAATTCCCCATCGTGTATCCGGACGCGACGAGGAAACCTATTTTTAGTTGTTCACCTGCACTGCTTGCGCTAGTACCTGTGTTTTGCCTGCATTCATAAGAATGCGTGTTGTAATCGACTTAGGTGCATCGGCTAGGTCATAGCCGCGGCCTCCAGTTGGGATTACGAAATCTGCTTCATTTAAATAGCCAAGGTTGGAGGTGGCTGTAATTAAGTATTGTCCATTGGCAAGGCGCTCAATAGAAGAATCTGTTGATTTAACTTCAACAGAGTTCCAGTTACCAACCCAACCAATGTTGATGCCAGTGACTGAATAACGAGTTCCCGTGCCATCAACTGTTACGAGTTGATCAATAAGAACGTTTGGACCAACAGCGCTTGTGATGAACTGGTTGTTCACAACGATTCCATTAGCTCCAACAGTTGTAATGCCCTTAGTCACGCGTCCAGCACCGGCAACATTGTTAGCGTCAGTAACAGAGAATCCAGTAGGGACTCCATCCTTATTAAGGCCAAAAAATGTAAGTGCTGCAATCTTTGCGTTGAGCCCTGCAATTTGTGCTTTCTTGGCAGCAGCTGTTGCTGCAGCCTTAGCAACAGCGGTGGCTGTGGCTGATGGTGACTGGCTAGCCGCAGTTGCTGGTGCCTGACCTGCAACAGATGACATTGAAGGAATTGTTGAAACAACGCTTCCTTCATTTCCAGTCATTGAGTTAAAGCCAAGGAATGCTGTGATAACTAGAAGAAGAGAAAGAGCAGCCTTAGATGACTTCTGGGCAATCTGAGATGCCTTCTTATAAGTAGTTGAAAGTGCGTTAAGTGCAGTTAGGCCAGTTGCATCATCAACGACCCACTCTTCAAGAACGCGGACCATTGACTTGCGAGCGCGGACCAAGATGTGGCGAACGTTTGCTGGGCTTGTGTTAAGCGCAGTTGCGATTTCCTCTGTTGTGCGACCTTCCATTTCCCACATCACTAGCGCTGTGCGCTGATCTGATGTGAGGCGAGAAAGAGCTTCGCGAATAATCGCGGCATCTTCTGCAGCCGTTATAGAGGTATCGAGATCGATGTGATTCTCTGATGCAATCTCGTTCAGACGCTCCTGGGTTGTGTCAGCATCGATTGCAACCAAGTTAGGACGTGCTCCGCGAGCGCGAATGACGTTGAGAGATAGGTTTGTAACAGAAGTGCGAAGGTATGCAATCGCACGATCTGGCGAATCTAGCTCTGGGGCAGCAAGCATGAACTTCAAGAATGCTTCCTGAACTACTTCATTGGCCTCTGCCTCATCGCGGGTGATGCGGCGAGCCTGTGAAACTAGCTGTGTGCGGTGTTCTGTGTAGAGCGCTGAGAGCTGAGAGATAGACCAGTCTGCAGCAGAGCCTTGAGCTGATGCGGGGGCAGCTTCAAGAATGCGGGTGGCATCAGTCATCGCAGCTGCTTTCGCTGCCTTTGACTTTAATAGTGCCATTTAAATAACTCCCGCGAGTTTGTACTAGATGAGCAACGTCTTGCCCTCTATTAGTTAAGACACCGCTAGGGGGCAAATGTTGTGCCCTTTTGGAAAGTTTTTAGGACTTTGCCTGGTGCCATGAGATTGAGCGTAGTTGGGGACATACAAGCAGGGCTTTCGCCGAATGGCAGCGTAAAATAACCCTGCCGGACTCAGGCTCATAGTCTATGGGATAGGCGAGCCTAAAGCCGGCATTGAGGGTTTTGGGCCCCTTGGTGGCTTGGGTTGCCGAAAAACAGGCGCAAAACATAGTCAAAGGACCGCACCAGCCCATCAATTCCAGGCCCCGACGCCCGCGGGGGTGGATCACCTGAAAGATTTCCCTCCATCCCCACAATCGAGCTGGTTTTTGGCCTTAGGGCTAAGACCGATTCTTTAAGGGCATGGTCAGATTCAAAATTGGCGAAAAGAATCCATTATGAGAGAGATAGCTTTGAATACGAAATGCCAAAATAATCAACAGCACTGGGCTAATCAAGCTTGAAATTGTAACAATGTTGGCGACTCCGGCTGGAAAGCTAATCACTAGAAAATGTTTTGGCAAGAAGATTAAGGTCAAGAGAATCAGATTTAGGCGATTTTCTAGAAACTTAGATCTCACAGAATAAAGCAGAGCAACAATTACTACGAGTTGGGCTAAACGATACTCAGCTGCGATTTGAGGGAAAAGGCATTGAAGCAACGCTAAGAATAAGAAGAAGACTAAGTAAAGATCTGTCTCTGATGAATTACTGAGTTGATTATTTGAGGCTTTACTGTTTTTAACACGATGATAGACAGGAACAGCTAACAAGAGAACTGAAAGTAGAATGACTGAAACAATTTGAACAGTTAATGCTGCAATAGCCACATCGCGAGCTTGGTCAGCTGTGAGCAAGCTATTGCCTTGCAGTAAATACATCAATGGTTTTTCAAGCCCAAACAAACTCACATTAAACAACATTCCCGCATCACCAATTACATAGCCTTGATAATACCTTGCGACTATGACATTAAAAACATTTATCTGATCAGGAATACTCCAAGGCTTCGTAATCAGTGGTAAGAGAAATGCCGTAATTGTAACAACAGCTTGCAAAGCTAGATTTTTAAAATCTCTCCGCATAATGAAGATAAGTCCGAAAAGTAAAAATGGGAATTTTAGCGCACTCATTAATCCAAACATCACTGCTACAACCCAATTTTTGCCTCTTATGAGAGCAATTCCGGCTATACAGGTAGCAATCAATACCCACATATCCGGATTTCCCCGAACAAAAGCAAAAACTACTGGATGCGCAGTCGAAAAGAAAATGGTGGCATATACGTTTCTTGTTGCTTTCCAAATGGCGAAAACCAAAAGTAAATAGGTGAAAACCAAAGAAGCCCAGAGTGCATATTCAGATTTTACGAAATACCCATACATCTGCCACACAAAAACCATTGGAGGTGATGCAACTGACGCAAACCCAGGTATGTCTAGGAGTTGAGGAGAGAAATAATATCTGTGTTCGAAAATTCCATTTCGGAGATCATCAAATCTCCCTGCACCTAGAAACATATAACTAAAAAGTTGGTAGCCAGCTCCAATTTGGCTAAACAAGTAGAGAAGAACTTGCGAAGCGATGCTGAAGATGCCAATTTGCTTGAAGAGCTTCTTTGTATGTGGATTGCTCCAATTCTTAACTAGAGCTTCTTTGGAGACAAGTGGCGGTTGAACTTTTCGCTTCTTCTTAGCCATGGAAATATGTTATCCGCTATCTGTTAATTCTTAACCTATCTAGCGACTTGGTTGCTGACCTTTTGGATAAAATCGTGCTTGTACCCTGAACTAAACGGCTTTAGCCATAGAGATTGTGTTGCCAAGCCTGATCGGGAACTCAATATTAGGAAAGACCTTAGATATTGACGTTGAGAGACCTAAGATTGAGGCAACCATAGAAACAAAGTACTTCATGTGATACCAATTTGTAGATTTCTTTACTTCTAAGAGCTCCCACCCACTTTTTGCAAAAAGTTTCTTTTGAGTTTTTGGGTTAAAAAGTTGAGGATGCTGGAGACAAAATGGAGGCCACTTAGGTCCCATTAACTTTCGTAGCAAGGAACTCTCGTTATGAACAACGATGGACAGGCTTGCACCAACTTCTACTCTCGTGCGCAAGTTAGCTAGATCCCCGACAGGATCCAGCAAGTGGTCATAAACATGAACGCCCACGACTAAAGAAAAATCCTTGGTAACTAGCTTGTCAATAAAATCAACAACTTCTTTTGACTCAACTAACGCCACGCTTTCAAGTAGTTCTGCGCGCACTGATCTATTGGGTTCTAGAAATGAGACAAATTCAGGTTTATTGATCTTCACAATCTGATTTGCGACTAAACCAATATCTGGACCAACCTCGAGATACCTTTTGTTTGAAGTGTCTTTGCGGCTCATAATCCAATTTGCATAGGCCGATTGAGTTCTAGAAACAGTCGACTTGTCTTCCCCCATTGTGTTATCCGGCATTGCAGCATAGAGAAGTGCAATTTGATCCTTAGAGAAATACCAAGGGCAGTACAAAAGTTCACACTCTTGGCATCTGTAGTAGGAAAAGAAAACCTGATCATTTCTCAGACCAATAAAGAAGTCCTTTACTTCGCTCCAAGACATCAGTTCGGCTTGCATCCGTGCTTTTGATTCAGGAGCCGTTGATATTGCCATTGAATCGCAAATTGGACAGCTTCTTCTTTCCCAGTCTGTATGAATTTGGGTTGAACTCTTATTTGACACGAAAGACTCCGTTCTTGTTAACAAAAAACATTACTACCGTAAGGATAAGCACAATTATGACCTGACTGACTGAGCGATTTAATCCTACAAAACGCACGAATATTTGTAGCAGAACCAAGTTTGCAACAAATTGAGAAATATAAGCTCCGGAGAAGCGCACTAGCTCCTGAAAGTATCTCTCTGTTGATCCCCAGACGTATTTTCGCTGCATGAAATGCGCCTGAACTATTGAGACAACATAGGCAATAAGCAAAACAAGGGAATCACTGAGCTTTGGAAAGGACTGGGAGAGAATCAGAAAGATTCCAACTCCAAATACAGAGTTCCAGAACCCAACTAGTAAATATCTGGTGGTTGTTTTCACCTGATCTTTACTTGTTTTTTCCCTCTTTGTGCCAAGACTTCAATTCTTCCCAGCGTGCTTCAAGCATTCCAATACGCTTTTCATCTTCATGGGCGATGCCTGTGTAGTAGTCACGCTTGTTTAGAAGCCATAGAAGCTCAAAGTGAACCGCATCAACAAGTCCTGCTTCGATATCTGCCGCAAGTGCAACCTTGGCGTCAAAGACAACTTTACGTGTTTCAAAGCGATCTAGGCGAATTTCGTGAACTTGGCGAATTGCATCAATCGATTCAATTGAGACTCCACCACCCATAACCAATTGCTTATCTGCAGCTTTACATAGTTTAGAAACTTCAAGGATGTAGTCAGTAGTTTTCTGCTTATTGATTGTGTCTCTAGCCCAATCCATTGAGCCAACAAAGTCAACGCGCCCAAATACGACACCGTCAGCGCCGCCTGGCTTGCAGATTTCTTGAACTAGGGCTTCACGGTTGTTAAAACCTGTAATTGTCTCCATGTTGAATAGAAAATCTGTGTCTTTCTGTTCATCTTCTGTGTAGACAATGTTCTTAGCTAAAACGTACTTGCTTGCTGCGTATGCTGATTCAACCATCGGTGCAACTACATATCTGACACCAATTTGCTTGGACTCAAGTAGGTCGCGGATAGCCTCACAGCCACCAATTTTCACCGTTACTGGCAATCCAGCTGCGCGTGTTATGTCTACTAAACGCAAGAGCTCTTCAAGGCGTGTTCCTTCTGCTTCAAACTCTGCCTTAACACTTACGATTCCGAAATTCTCACGCCCGCGGGTTAGAATTTCTACCATCTTGCGTTCAGTTTTATTCATGATTCTCCTTCAAATTAGATATAGAAAGTCTATCCAAAGTTTAGAACTTTATGGGATTTAAGCGTCCTCAAAACTTGCTCATCTATGCCGTGAAGTTGCACACCCACCGACTTTGCTAAATCTTCGAATTCTGAACCTCTTGGGTAGTAGTCATCAAGAGGGGTCGGGGTCTGTGATCTAGTGATCGGGATGCCGCCTAAGCGAGCTGAAATCAAATTGGCAAGCTCGCCTACTTCAATAATTGAGCCACCTGAATCAATTGTTGTGGTCTCTCCTTTAAGGGCAGCTCGTACTAGAACCTCCATGAAATCTCCTGCATCGCAATATCGCCGTATTACTTCCCCGCCGGAATTAATACTTATTCCGTTTTTTTCCTTGGCTGATTCAATGAAATCACTAATTGCATACGCGCGCTTAATTGGCATATATAGTCCAGTACCACCCCACAAGCGCCCAATAACAATATTCGCACCAACTTTACGAGCTGACTCAGAGATGAGTGCCTCTTCAATTCTCTTGCAAAACCCATAGGGGTTGCTTAAGACATTGTTCTCAATCTCCATTGTCGAACGATCAATAATTGCACCTGAGGAGACAACAACTACCCATTTAGGTTTTTCGCGTTCAATAATTTTGCAAGCTGCTGAAATCAATGCAATGTTTTTAGCTAAATATTCACTAAAGCTATATTCGGCAGTTTTATCCTTTGTAATAAAGGCCAAGTGAACTAGTCCATCGATAGCCTCTGTTCCTTTTGTATCACTAAATTCTGCAAGAGCGCCTGTTGCAAATACGCCAAGTGAATCTAACTCTAAATCTCGTCCATTTGAAGAAGCTAATAAGAGATCGGACTTAGAAATTCCATCTAATTTTCCTTCAAGAACTCTGGCAACAGTCTCTCTTCCAAGCCAACCCGTAGCACCAGTGATGAGGACTTTCGAAGAATTCTCTTTCACAATTACCCCTTGAGCGAATCAGGTAAGAATTCAAACACTCTTTGTGCTACTTCAGCCTCTAACTGGGGATCCATAAGGTGAATTGGATTAGATTTCATTTTTCCATCAGATGAAATTCGGCTTGTAATTTTTGGAAGAAATGATTGATCTGGATGAACATTGACTATAAAGGCAGCTGGGCCATCAGCACTGAGTAGGCGTAATGCTTCTTTGTTCTCACTTAGGCTCCCTGAGATTTCAACACTGGGAATCCCATATGCATCAAAGGCCTTAGTCCAGTCGGGTAGTCCAACCCCAGTTTCTGCATCACAACCAATATAGGCACCAGCAAAATAAGCCTTTTGTGAGACTCTAATCGATGCATATCCCTTATTTGAGAAGATAAACACCTTCAAATTCAAAGCTCGATTTTGAACAGTTCCCAATTCAGATAAGTTCTGAGCAAAACCGCCGTCACCCTCAACTAACACAGTTCTCTTTGTAGGATTTTCTACCGCGGTACCAATAGCACCTGCTAAGCCATAGCCCATACTTGCTAAGCCTTTATTATTTGTAAGTAACTGACCTTGTTTTTGCGCAAAGACTTGCATCATCGTTGTGTATGCACCGCCACTACTGCATGCAACTACCCGATCATCACTATTGAGTAATCCACCTAGTTGTTCAACAAACTCAAAGGGATTGGTAAATCCTGGATATTGAAAAGTGGCTTTTTCCACAACAGGCAATTCTTTTCTTAACTCACCTATAAATGAGCGCCAGATTGAATAATCGCTTGTTAGCTTGCCATCTTTTACAACCTCTAACAATGCTTTTAAGCCAGTTGCTGCATCCATGTTAATGTCGAGCTTAGTTTTTGGTTGATTGAGTTGTATCTCATGATCATCCAGTTCAATTCTTACAATATTTCCCACCGGCACAAATTCCTGCCAAGCAAATCCGGTTTGTTGTAGACCCATTCGTGCACCCAGAGTGATTACTAAATCAGCCTGTTGGATCACACCATTTGCCCAACGCATTCCATATGTGTTTGGACGCCCAGCGTATAAAGGATGGTCGGAGTCAAGGTAATCAACTGCATTCCAGGTTGTAGCAACTGGAATTCCCAATTGTGAGAGCTCAGGCAATAGCTTTACAAAGCTTTGATAATCCAAGCCTCCACCAACAAGAAATAGTGGTCTCGAACTGTTGCCTATGAGATCAGATAATTGTGTTACTTCATCTGTTGAAAACTTTCCAGTAATTTTTGGCTCAACGCGCTTTACATGCTCAGGTGCTGCATTCAATGAATCTTTATTGACTTCCATGGCCGTGATATCAAGGCAGATCTCCAAAAAGACTGGGCCCTTTCTACCACTCCTTGAGAAATCGGTCACATTTTCTAATTCCTTGAATCCGAGCGGTTCAGTCACAGTCATTGAAAGTTTGCTCATTGGTTCAACAATGGATCGGCCATCAATTTGTTGATGACCAATTTGTCGAACTTCAGGGTGGGAAAGAAAGTCTGTGCGCGCCTGACCACCAACAACTAATAGTTCACGGCTCTCAAGCCATGCACCACCAATAGCAGTTGCAAGGTTAGTAATTCCAGGTCCTGCTGTAACCATAGCAAATGCGCGCTTACCGTTGCCCCTATTTGCCACATTGAAATACTCAGCTGCAATTCCTGCACTCACTTCGTGCACCACAGCGACACATTCCATGCGGGTTCTTGCAGATTCAAGTAAGTGCATCACATTGCCGCCACCAACGAAGAAGCAGTGTGTATATCCCAATTCAACAAGGCTCTCAATAAAATAATCAGAGTACTTCATGGTCTATTTCCAACTTGTTAAGGGATTTAACTAATGTATCAAAACACTTCTCTAGATTCACTTCATTGAGCGGTGAGAACTTCTCTATCAAAGCGCCATTCTCATTAGGCAGAATTAAGCACTGCTCTGTGGCTGAATTCTTCTTGTCTTGCTTCATTGCACGAAGGAATGTTTCTCTTGAAAGCTTCAGAGTTTCTAGCTGAGTCTTGATTAGAGAAACTTCTTTTTCAATCCAAGTAAGCAAGGATCCTGCTTGTGAGGGACTACCCGCAAAATTGATCGCAGTGTGCATGCCCACAAACACGCCCATTCCGTGAGGAAGTGCAAAATCTGTAGCCGCTTCAAGGGCGTGTCCGAAGGAATGGCCGAAATTGAGGAGTTTGCGCTCCTTCTTATCGAACTCATCAATTTCAACAAACCAACGTTTCTTTTCTAGCGATAGGAATATAGCCTCCTCTAGGAAATCATCATTAGATGTTGAACGCCATTGAGCAATAATCTCCTGGAATTTAGAAGATTCTGCTACTGATGCAGCAAAGCAAATTTTTACTCCTTCAGCTAATCCGCAGGCTATGTCTACATCACTAAGGGTCGCAACAGATCCCTTGTCGATATACACACTCTTAGGTGGATAAATGTTTCCAAGTAGGTTTTTGTATTTTCCTAAGTTAATCGAGCTCTTTCCGCCAATACATGAATCCAACATGGACATCAATGTTGTGGGTGCGTAGATCCATTCAAGGCCTCGCATGTAGATAGATGCTGTAAGAGTTACGAGGTCTTGTAGGGCGCCGCCGCCGACTGCGATGAGAATATCTCCACGCACAACACCACGCTGTGCAAGTTCTAAAAGAATCTTGCCTGCACCATCTAATGTCTTTATTTTTTCGTTGACTTCTAAAACAATAAAATCTGAAACTTGTGAAAATATCTTTCGGGCTGATTGCTCAACCTTCTCATCACAAATGACAATATATCTGGTGGGTTTGTTGAGAATCTCACCCAACTCATTGGAGATCAGATACTTAAAACTAGAACTTTGAACTTCCAATCTATATTGCACGAATCTGTGACCATCCATTGTCTACGCGGATGAATTGGCCATTAACCCCAGCTGACTCTGGTGAAGAGAGCCAAGAAACCACTTTTGCCACATTTGAAGCAGAAACTAAATGTTGAGATGGAGTTTCATTTTCAATCTTCTTTATTTGATTCTCACTCAAATTAGCTCTAGTCATAGGTGTATCCACAACCCCAGGCAAGACTGCATTCATCGCGTAGCCCTGTGCTGAATAGTCGGCAATAAATGAGTTAACTAAACCTTCAACTGCTGATTTAGAAACCGAGTAAGAAAACTTCTTTGTCCGTGATAACGATTGCCATACGCTGCTCAGAACTACCAATCTTGCCTGTGGAGCTAGAAGGTTGTTTTCAATAAGAGCCGTTAGAGATTTAACAATGAAGCCGATATTGGCTTCAAAGATTGCATCAAAGTTGCCTGCACTACTAAGAGTGTCGCTAGCGTTTTGCCCTTGAGCCCAAATGCATGCATCAAATTTCTTACCTGACGCAATAATGGAATCAAATCCATCCTGGGTTTGAAACTCAGTTTCGCTAGAACTCCTAGATGATGTGGTGACATCAAAGCTATTTTTTCTTAGCTCATCCACAATGGCACTACCGAGGTAGCCATTTGCTCCAAAAACAATCGCTTTCATTAGCGTTCCAAAAACTCTGAGACTACATAATTAGGACGAGCTTTTACTTCCTCATAAATCAATCCAACATACTCACTTAAAATTCCAAGCATGAGAGAAACTATTCCAAATACCAATAGAAATAGCCCCACTAAAGTTCCGAAGCCAGCAAATGGAACTCCAACAAAGAGCCAAAGAAAAAAGAGTGGAACTATAGATATGAAAGATAAGCCAGAAAGAACGAATCCAAACACTGTGATTAAGCGAAGTGGCTTATATGAATGAGCAAAGATTCCTTTAAAGGCAAGATCTAAAACCTTTAGTGTGTGAGCATTGGATACGCCACCAAAACGTGGAGGGCGCTCCATAGGAACACCAATTGAATTAAAACCTGCCCAAGCAAAAAGACCTCGTACAAATCTATTTCTCTCGGTCATTCTTTTAACCGCTTCATACACTTTGCGATCTACAAGTCTAAAATCAGAGGCATTTCTTGGAATACGTCCATCTGTTAACTTGCCAGCAAGCCAATAAAAAAGCTTTGAATTCATTGTTCGAATTGGGCCAGTGCCTTCACGCTTAGTTATGACACCAAAAATGTTTTCATAACCCTGTTCCCAGTAGCGAAGGAACTGAGGAATGAGCTCAGGGGGATCCTGTAAATCAGCAGTCATTAGAACACAGGCATCACCCTTGATGAAATCAAGTCCTGCAGTTAAGCCACCATCCATTCGAAAATTGCGGGATAGTTTTAGAATCTTAAATCTGCTGTCTTTCTCGGCAATGGCCTGAAGCTTGACCCATGTTGAGTCTATTGAGCCGTTTTCAACAATGACAACTTCAAAGTCATATTGTGGTTCTGTAGCAAAAATTGCATCTAGGCGGTTAAAGAGCTCATCAACACAATCCTCCTCGTTATAAGCAGGAATGATGAGACTGATTAGTTTTTTAGACATTTGATCCGCTCTGTAAATAGTTGCGATACCAAGCAACGGTCTTAGCTAGGCCATCACCAATTGAGACACTAGAGCTCCAGCCCAAAACACTCTTTGCTTTATTGCTGTTGAGGTGTTGGTCCTTAATCTCAGATTTAGCAGTATTAAGAATCAGCGGCTCAACATAGGCACCAACTGTTGCTTGACAAATGTGCTTATAGAGAGCGGTGACACTCAGAGGTTCATCGCGTGAGAAGTTGAAGCCTTCTCCATTGAGATTTTTAGTTTGTGAAACCTCTGCAAGTTTCATGTATCCGCTAATGACATCATCGACATGGACGTAATCTCGAATGAAAGTTCCATCACTTCTAAAGACTGGTTGCTTCTTTCGCTCTAAGTCGCGAATAGTTCCAGGCACGATGCGGCTCCAATTCAGATCCCCGCCACCATAGATATTTCCACACCGTGCAACAGTTACTGGTAGTCCATATGTATTTCCATATGACTGAGCTATTAAATCTGTGCATGATTTAGAGACGTCATATGGTCCATCACCATGCAAAGGATGATCTTCTAAGTATGGAAGGTTTCCAGAGGATCCGTAAGCCTTATCACTTGATGCAACGACAACAGCTTTGACTAATCCCTTTGACTGGCGAACTGCTTCAAGAACATTCCATGTGCCTTGGACGTTGGATTCAAAGGTAGAGATGGGATCTAAAAGCGCAGTTCCCACAATGGTTTGAGCCCCTAGGTGAAATACCTCTGTGCACTCATTTGTATACATAGACCGTGCAACATCATGATAAGAACTCAGATTTCCGCTCACAACAGAGATTCGGTTAATGTCACCACTTCGAAACAGCTGTGAGGCTGGGTCATTATCTAGCACTAGGGCTGTGACGTTTGAGCCTTGCTTTAACAACTCATGCACAAGCCATGAACCAACTAAGCCTGTAGCTCCAGTTACTAATACGCTTTTATTTTTCCAAAAACTCATTTCCAAACCTTCCAAGGTGCTTTGTTCGAATCCCACATTTCATTGAGCATCATCATCTCTCGCAATGTATCCATTGGCTGAAAAAAGCCTTCATGCTTAAATGCCATCAGTTGGCCTTCGCGGGCAAGCTTGGTGAGTGGCTCACGCTCCAGAATCGAGTTGGTCTCTAGGTAGTCAAATACTTGCGGTTCAAAAATAAAGTAGCCGGCGTTGATCCAACCCTCAGATTGTGGTTTTTCTTCAAAAGATTTCACTGAACTATCTTCTGCAAGATCAAGGACTCCAAAGCGAGAAATAGGGCGAACTGAGGTCATTGTGGCGAGCTTTCCATGTGATTTATGGAAAGCAAGAAGCTTTGCAATATCAACATTTGCAAGGCCATCGCCATATGTGCACATAAATGTTTCATTACCCACATAATCCTTCACACGAAGAATTCGTCCACCAGTCATAGTCTCAGCACCGGTTTCGGCAACTGTGACTACCCAGCCTGATTCCTCTAATACTCCGTGGGTGCTTTTCTCAATCTGTTGGCCAATATGAACCGTGAAGTCTGTGTTCATCGCCTCAAAGTCATGGAAGTACTGACGAATGTAGTCGCCTCGGTATCCAGCACACACAATGAACTCTTGATGACCATAGTGAGCAAAAGTCTTCATGATGTGCCAAAGGATTGGTTTGCCACCCACAGGAACCATGGGCTTTGGGCGAAACTCGGTTTCTTCTCGCAGGCGTGTACCTAATCCACCAGCCAATAAGACTATTTTCATGGGCTTACTTTCTCATATGTCAGCGCTAATCCCTAAGCCTTAGCGCTAAAACTAGGACGGGTGGTGGCTTTAACTTTCCTTATCGCCCATTTGCCGCACGGGCCAGACGGTCACGAATAGCAACAGCTATCCCGGTGCCATTTGGCTGCGCCACCACTACTTCTGCCAGGCCCTTTGCATCGGCTGCTCGAAGAGCCGCATACAACAAACGTGCAAACTCTTCATCATCGTTAGGTGAAGCTAATCGAATAACGCCTTCTGGAGTTTCGATTTTTGCATCTGCTATGAAACCTTGTCCAGGAAGTGGTGTGTGATCCAAAAAAACTTTTGAAGCAGGTGCATAGTGGTTTTCTAGTGACCCGCTCACGCGAATCTCTTCACCTGTAGTTGTTTGAGGCTTGAACTCTGCGCTTGAGAACCCCGTGCACTCACTAACCATTAATTCACTAATTGCCCCAGGCCTTAGAATTCGTGGGGTAGGGCCTGTGCAATCGATAATGGTGGACTCAACACCAACCAAACACGCACCGCCATCTAAAACTATGTCTTCTTCAGAAAGATATTGACCTAACTCCTCATTAACTGCTGCTGCATTTGTTGGTGACACATGACCAAAGCGATTGGCACTTGGTGCTGCAACTCCCTTGCCGCCAACTTTTTCAAAAGCTGTTAGTAATGCCAATGCCACCGCATGATCTGGCACACGAACACCCACGGTGTCTTGCCCACCAGTTATGAAATCACCTGCTAATCCACTTCGCTTTAGAACTAAAGTCATTGGCCCGGGCCAAAAATCTCGGGCTAACTTAATTGCGTATTCAGGTACTTCTTGTGCCCAATTACCTAGTCCATCAAGACTTGCAATGTGCACGATGAGTGGATGATCTGCAGGTCTTCCCTTTACTTCATAAATCCTTGCAACTGCTTTGGAGTTACATGCATCTGCGCCAAGTCCATAAACGGTTTCCGTAGGAAAGGCCACTAGGTCCCCAGACATCAAATGAGCAGCAACTAAAGCAATAGATTCTGCGGTGCAAGAAGATTGGAATTGAGGGTGGCTCACCCCTTAATTCTCTCACTATTCACAGTATTTATTAACGCCAATACCAGCCTATGAGCGATAATAGAGACATGAAACTAAACCGCTTTCGCACATTCGCATCCATCATCACTGTCTCTGCTGTTGCAGGTGTTGTCGCCCTTGCCATTCCAGCCAATGGCGCTGGTACTACCGAAAACCGATACATAACTGTCACTGGTGTTGGCACAGTCTCGGTTGTCCCGGATGCAGTTCGCTTTAATGCCACAGTCTCTGCCCTTGCATCAACAAATACAGTGGCACTTTCAACTGCGAGTAAATCAGCAACAGCTGTGCGAACAGCGCTCAAGGAAAAAGGAATTGCAGTAAAAGACATACGCTCTGCCAACATCTCTGTTTATCCTGAATACAACTACACACAAGAATCTGGCACAAAGATCACTGGCTACCGCGCATCACAATCATTTGATGTCCTTGTCAGAAAAGCATCTACAGCTGGCGAAATTATTGAAGCAGTAGTTAGTGCAGGAGGCGATAATGTGCAGTTAGGTGGAGTTATTCCTGTAACTCTTAACCCAGCCGTTGCAACTGAAGAAGCCAGAGCATCTGCAGTAGCGAACGCGAAATCAAAAGCATCTTCCTATGCAAAACTTCTAGGAACCAGTATCGGTAAAGTTGTTTCCCTTGAGGAACAATCTTCACCTACTTACTCATCACCGTTTCCAATGGCCAAGGCAGGAGCTGCTGCAGATGCAGCTGTTGAGATTGATTTAGGTGAGCAAGATGTAACAGTGACAATCACCGTGCGCTGGGCGCTTAATTAATCGGTATTTAAGCGGTAATTAATGTGGTTTGGTTGGACGCCTTTTGGCGGGTAAGATTGCCAAGCCTTGAAACGTCCCCATCGTCTAGGGGCCTAGGACATCGCCCTTTCACGGCGGTAACACGGGTTCGAATCCCGTTGGG
>JBIIJO010000073.1:0-4086 GCA_044233685.1 Candidatus Planktophila sp. | reverse complement strand
ACATGCTTAGTGTGTGCAGGTTGAACTGTTTGGACTAAATCACGCAGTGCTGGAGTTTCAACAATGATGCCAACAGTTGAAGAGTCGTTGAGAATCCAATCAATTTGCTCTGCAGATGATGTGTCATAAATTGGAACTACGACAGCTCCTGCATACCAAATCGCAAAATCAAGAATGGTCCACTCATAACGAGTGCGGGCCATGATTGCCACACGATCACCGATTTGAATACCTGCAGCGATTAAGCCTTTGGCAGTTGCTCGCACCTCCTCGTCAACTTCACGGGCGGTGACACTTTGCCATCCATCGCCGAGTGGGCGAGACATGGTGATGCGCTCTGGCTCAAACCAGGCGCGTTCAGCAATCAGATTTGTCAGATTGCCAGCAGTAGCTGAAGGGACGAGGGCGGGTGTTGTGACTTCATTCATGGGGCTAACGCTAGCGTGAGAAATATCAAATACGGAAGAGGGTAACCTTGTCCCATGAGCGATTTGAGCAGTTCAACAATCACGATCGATGCCCCATTAGCCGATGTCCAAGGAGCCCTTTTTGCCCTTGGCCAATATCCAACCTGGTCGAGTGCGATTAAGTCCAGCGAGGTCGTCGAAAGTGATGACCAGGGCCGGGCCACCAAGGTGAAAATGACTATTGATGCAGGAATGATGAAAGACCGCGTGATTTTAGATTACGACTGGAGCAAAGCTCCGGGACAGCTTTCATTTTCACTCGATGACGCAGATCTTCTTACTGGAATGGATGGTTCTTATTCCATTAAGGCAATCGATGAAGATACGACCCAAGTTACCTATGAGTTGGGTGTTTCACTCTCAATGCCAATCCCAGCGATGATGCGTCAAAAGGCTGAGAAGGCAACAATTGATCAAGCACTTGCACAACTTAAAGCTGCGCTAGAAGCTTAATCAAACTTTAATGTCATTAACAATTGGTATCGATGTTGGTGGAACCAAGGTTCTGGGCGGCGTTGTTGATGAAGCTGGAAAAGTTCTCACTACTGCAAGAAAAGACACGCCTCGTCAAGGTGGAAGTGCACTAACACAGACAATTGCTGATGTAGCAAGAGAATTACTCGCACAACATTCAGTCGCATCTGTTGGAGTTTCTGCTGCAGGTTTTGTTTCCTCTGATCGAAAAACCATGCTGGCAACCCCCAACATTGCCGATTGGAATGGTGTTGATTTAGATAATCAACTTACTAAACTCATCGGACTTCCTGTTGTCATTGAAAATGATGCAAATGCAGCAGCGTGGGGTGAAGCAAAGTTTGGTGCAGGCAAGAATCAAGATCACATGATGATGCTCACAGTTGGAACTGGAATTGGTGGAGGCATTGTTGTTAATGGTGCGCTCTATCGAGGTGCTTTTGGAATTG
Source organism: Candidatus Planktophila sp. (assembly GCA_044233685.1). Classification (GTDB taxonomy): domain Bacteria; phylum Actinomycetota; class Actinomycetes; order Nanopelagicales; family Nanopelagicaceae; genus Planktophila. The sequence goes on along the minus strand of JBIIJO010000073.1, from coordinate 2,696 downwards.
CAGCAGAGTTTGGACACATGCGTGTAGTTCCAGAAGGACATATCTGTGGCTGTGGTGCTCGTGGTTGTTTTGAGCAATATGCCTCAGGAAATGCTCTACTTCGCCATGCACGAGAAGCCATTAACGCCAGTCCTGAAATTGCACGCAACTTGCTCTCACGCGGAGATGGAACTGTTGCGGGCTTAACCGGTCAAGCTATTACCGATGCTGCCCGCGACGGTGATCCCGTGGCATTGGCGGCCTTTAATACAACTGGGCAGTGGTTAGGCGCCGGTATTGCATCACTTGCTGTTCTACTGGATCCAGCGTGTGTTGTTATTGGTGGGGGAGTAATTGATGCAGGTGAGATTCTTTTGAAGCCAACGCGTGAATCCCTCGAGCGCAACATGCCATTTGCTGGCAAGCATCCTTATCCGCAGATTATTGCGGCTCAGTTAGGAAATGAAGCTGGACTTGTTGGAGTAGCTGACTTAGCTAGAAGTTAATTCTCAAATGGGTATTTCAACCCGATTTGAGAGCGCACGGTATCCATAATCTCCATAATCGCAATGGTGTCTGCCCATGTGAGAATCGGTGATTCTTTAGCCCCGCTCTTTACTACACGGGCAAATTCAACTGCTTGTTCGCGCAATCCATGGCCTTGGTAATCAGATGGATAGTTGGTAACAGTTCCATCAAAGAGCGTAAGGCGCATAGATGTTGGGTTATAAAAGGTTCTATCAACTTCTAGGTAGCCGTTGAGCCCTGCAATAACTGCCGTGCAGGGTGTCTGCACAATCATGGTCGTATTGAGTACGGCTTGTGCTCCGTTGGAGTAATCAAAAATCATTGAGCTTTGCGCATCAACACCTTTGTTGGTGAAGACTGCAGTGGAAGATATTGATTGTGGAACTCCCAAAATCATATGCGCAAATGAAATTGGATAGATTCCAAGATCAAGTAACGCCCCTCCAGCTAGAGAAGGCTCCACAAGGCGTGGGATGTTTTGATCAGCCAAACGTTGTCCGTGATCGGCGTGAATAGTTGTGATCTGCCCTAAAGCTCCACTTGCAACAATCTCGCGAATCTTTGCATAGTGAGGTAAAAAGCGGGCCCACATCGCCTCCATCAATGCCACGTTACTTGCCTTAGCCGCTGCCACCATTTCTCTTGCCTCTGCAGCATTTACAGCAAATGGTTTCTCGCACAGAACTGGCTTACCTGCATTAAGGGCTGCAATCACATTTTCTTTATGGGAAGGGTGCGGGGTTGCAACATAAATAGCATCGATATTTGTATCGTTGAGTAAATCCTCATAGCTCCCATAGGCCTTTGCACCCGGAATACTCTTAACAAAGCTTTCTGCTTTTTCTAAACTTCTAGATCCAACTGCAGCCACGACGTGATCACCAAGAAGTGCGATATCAGTTGCAAAAGCACGAGCAATGCCGCCCGTACCAATAATTCCCCATTTAAATTCACTCACAACGTTGCTCCATCATCTTCGTGATATCCGCGATGAAACCAACGCTTCACTGCGCGCTTAACTGCCTGCCACATTGCACGTGGTGATTGTCGTGGGGGATTGGGTGGAATAAATCGGTTTGAATCTTGGATCGCATCAAGATCATCTAAATACGTTGTTGGTGCTGATTCATCCAGGGACAGGCCAGAGACGATGGAATCAAATTCGCTACGAATAAGTTCCTCTTCATCGAACTCATCAGGGCCTGGACGGGGATTGTTCACCCTCAGATAGTGTCATATCTGGCAATAGCGACTAAATTAGACCCGTGCTCAACAACCTGCCGTATGGAACTTTGCGTGCGTTCCTGACGCCTTTTTTGATGGCAGGCTTTCGCCCCAAAGTTAAAGGGCTTCGAAATGTTCCGGCAAAAGGCCCAGTAATCATCGCTTCCAATCATCTATCTTTTAGCGATTCCATCTTCATGCCTTTAGTAGTCCCACGAAAAGTCACCTTCTTGGCAAAGAGCGAATACTTCACATCCCCTGGACCTAAGGGTTTGCTCAAGAAGTTAACTTTCATAGCTCTGGGCCAAGTTCCAGTGGATCGCTCAGGCGGGCGCCGAAGTGAAGCAGCCCTGATTACTGGATTAAAAGTTTTGGCAGAAGGTGATTGTCTAGGAATTTATCCAGAAGGAACACGCTCCCCAGATGGACGCCTCTATAAAGGTCGCACAGGAATTGCCCGCTTAGCAATTGAATCAGGAGCTCCTGTTATACCTGTGGCAATGTCAAACACTGACAAGATTCAACCCACAGGAAAAGTGATCCCTAATCTTCATCGCGTGGGAATGCAATTTGGAAAACCCATGTATTTTGATGGCGATTCCACAGATTTGCTCTATCTGCGCGATGTGACCGATCAAATCATGAATGTCATTCAATCTATGTCAGGCCAGGAATATGTTGATACGTATGCACCCAAGAAATCAAAGCCAGATGATATTAATGTTGCTGGCGAGGAAGACTAGAGAAGATCTAAAGCATTTCTAGTAGTTAAGAATTGGCATGTGGTGCAAGTTGGTCCAGCTTCTGGTATTTCACCTTCTAGAACTTGAATGAAATCTCCAATCACTCTCATGAAATTATCGTGATCACGCTCTACTGCTACATACTTTTGGTAAACACCAAAGCCACTGTTTTCAGGATTATCACCAACGGTGTGCGTTGGTTTCCACACAAGCAAGCCCATG
>JBIIJO010000014.1:0-15907 GCA_044233685.1 Candidatus Planktophila sp. | reverse complement strand
TCAAGCGTGTAGTTGGCGTTGGGGGAGATCGAGTTATTTGCTGTGACAAGGCTGGACTATTAACAGTCAATGGCACTGCAATTAAAGAGCCTTACATCTTTGCTGGAAATAAGGCCAGTGAAATGAATTTTGATGTCACCGTACCTAAGGGAAAAGTCTGGGTTATGGGAGATCACCGCAATGCAAGTGCCGACTCCAGATATCACCAAGACGATATCAATAAAGGTTTCGTTCCACTCTCACGTATTACTGGCCGAGTTGTTGCAGTTATCTGGCCACTTAAGCACATTACTTATGTTCCACAAATTAACGTTCTAAAGTAGTTCTCTATGAAGGTTATTGAGCAGCTGCTCATTCAATCAGGAATCTCTCCTATTGCCGGCGTTGATGAAGCTGGGCGCGGAGCATGTGCTGGTCCATTAGTTATCGCAGCTGTTGTCTTAAAAGATCCATTTGCACCAGAGCTTGCACCTGTGCGCGACTCAAAAGAGATTAGTGAAGGCAAGCGCGAAGAAGTATTTGAACTTATTGAATCCATTGCATCAAGTATTAGCGTGGTGATTGTGCCGGCGCAAGAAGTAGATGCACGCGGTGTTCACGCTGCAAATCTTGATGGCATGCGCAGAGCGGTCAATGGCTTAGATGTAATACCGGCCTATGTTTTAACTGATGGATATGCCATTGAAGGTTTAGGTCTTCCTAATTTAGCTGTGTGGAAAGGTGACCAAGTAGTTGTCAGTATTAGCGCAGCCTCGGTCATTGCAAAGGTAACTCGTGATCGCATTATGCGTCAGATGGATACGGAGTTTCCGCTCTATGGTTTTGCTGGACATAAGGGATACATCACTGCAGCTCACACACAAGCGCTCAATGAACATGGACCTTGTGCACAGCACCGACAATCTTTTTCAAATGTAGCTGCACTTATTCACAAGCTGTAGTTTGATCTAAGCTTTTTATCACTCGCCAGATTTAACGTGGCGCCTTATGTACATACAAACACCTGCATTTTTAACCCCCTTTGAAGCCCGCGCCATTCTCTTTTCATGCATTGAACCTGGACATTTCTTCTGGAGCGCTGAGATCTCTGTGCATGGCCCACTCAAAGTTTTGGAATCCATACTTTCTGCAAGCTACCCAGCTGAGAAAACAAGAGCCATTATTGATTCGATACGTGTGGCTGATGTAGGTCAGATTCTCTGTGAGATTGAAAAAGCGGGGGCGCAGTTCTTAACTCCAGAGCATGAGCACTGGCCGATAGGCGTTAATCAACTTGTTAATCCACCCATCGGATTAATTGTTAAAGGGGATTCAACGTGCTTAATAACTGACTCATTAGCAATTGTTGGTTCGCGCAAACCCACAAATTACGGGGCTAACATTGCTAGTGAATTTGCTCGTGGTTTCTCAGATTTAGGGTGGACGATTATTAGCGGGGGAGCGTATGGAATTGATTCCTATGCCCATCGTGCAACCCTTCAGGCAAATGGAATAACGATTGCAGTTCTGGCTACGGGGATTGAAGTGGCTTATCCGAAATCGAATCAAAAACTATTTAATGAGATGAGTGCGCATGGCGCATTGATTAGCGAACTCATGCCACATGAGAGCGCTATGCCATCTAGGTTCCTTGTGAGAAATCGCTTGATTGCATCGATTGCCAAGGCAACCTTGGTGGTTGAAGCGGCCTATAAAAGTGGTTCACTTCGCACCGCACACGATGCCGCCGAACTTCTTCGCCCAGTCATGGCAATTCCTGGACCGATTAACTCTGCAATGAGTCAGGGATGTCATCGCTTAATTAGTGAACGTGCTGCAGAGTTGATCACATCGGTTGCAGATGCAGTGGAGTTCATAGGTGCAAATCAATGAGAGAATATGCCTATGAGTGATTTCCGTTCGGGCTTCGTTGCCATTGTTGGCCGCCCAAACGTTGGAAAATCCACTCTCATTAACGCTTTAGTTGGTAGCAAGATTGCAATTACTTCACATCATCCCAACACCACGCGTAGTGCTATTCGCGGTATTGTCCATGGAGATAACTTCCAAGCAGTATTGGTTGACACACCTGGAGTTCATAAGCCAAAGACTTTATTAGGCCATCGCCTCAACGCAGTTGTTGATCAATCTATGGATTCAGTTGATGTTGTGATTTTGTGTATTCCAGCTGATGAAACTTCAGGTGCTGGAGATGTATACATCGCACAAGAAATTGCTAAGCATCCACGGGCAAAGAAGTTTGCAGTCATTACAAAGACTGATTTATTGTCGAAAGAAAAGCTGGCGCTTCGCTTAACTGGAATCATGGAGTTAGCCCAGGGCTTTACGTGGGATGAAATCATTCCTGTTTCAGCCGCTATTCATGATCAAATCGATTTACTCAATAGCCTCATCGGAGCCGCACTTCCTGCAGGGCCTGCCTATTACCCAGAGGGCACAACAAGTGATCAAGCAATCGAACAGCTGATTTGTGAGTTCATCCGAGAAGCTGCGCTGCAGGATGTTCGAGAAGAATTGCCTCACTCGATTGTTGTGACAATTGATGAGTTTGGTGAGCGAGAAGAAAAGGGATCACGCCCCTTTTATGATGTTCATGCAACTATCCACGTTGAACGTGACACACAGCGCGCAATCCTGCTTGGACATCAAGGTACTCGCCTAAAGGAGATTGGTATCAGAGCTCGCGCAGATATTGAGCGCGCACTTGTTGCCAAGATTTTCCTAGGTCTTCACATTAAAGTATCTAAAGAGTGGCAGCGTGATGCTCGCATGCTCGACAAACTTGGTTTTGAAGAGCGTCGTTAGACTTTTTCTTTACGACTTGCTAGATAAGAACCTAAAACAACCATAGGCAGACCCACAATAATTCCCAGAGTAATTGGCTCATCTAAGATAATAATTCCAAGAACCACAGCAACAGCGGTGTTTACATAGGTAGTGAGCGATCCACGGGCCGCACCTATTTCAACAATAACTATGAAGAAGAGCATGAAGGCGATGGCAGTGCTAAATACTCCAAGTGCCACAAGAGCGGTAATTGCTTGTGCTGAAACTGGATTACTTGGCCACACTGCAATGGCGATTGGTGTGTAGAAAATACAGGTGATTCCCATTGCCACACCGTTAATTGCAATTCCATCAACACCAGGCAAGTTAGCGGTGATCATGAGCACGGCGTAGGCATAGAGAATAGAAGCCAAGATCACCATTGCAATTGCCTTTGGATTACTGCTCCCAGTTATAGATTCAATTCCAACCAAGGCAATAATTCCAACAAAGCCAACAACTAGACCAAAGATTCTCTTTGGCTGCCAAACGCTGTGATCACCGCGAAGTGAAGAGAAAATAGTTGAAAAAATAGGAACAGTTGAGACCAGTAATCCTGCAAGACCAGAGGAAATCTCTTTCTCAGCACTTGTTATAAGAATCCAAGGTCCAACCATTTCAAGTACTGCATACGGGGCGACATACTTAATGCCCCTAATGGCATCCATAAAGGTATTTTTCTTCATCGCGATAGGAATCAAGATTGCAGCACCAATGAGTGTGCGCCCAGCAACGATGAGCGCAGGTGGAATATCAGCAACTGCTACCTTCATCAGAAGATAAGGAATTCCCCACAAAAAGCCGACAATGCTAAATAGGATCCAGGATTTACGAGTCATCTATGCAATCACATGGCGATAGAGAGCAATAGTTGCAGCAGCTACTGCGTCCCAACCAAATTCGCTCATGGCGCGTACTCTGCCAGCAGTTCCATACTTTTTTAGCAGTTCTGGCTGTGACATTAAACGCGTAATGGATTCTGAGAATGCTGCTTCAAAAGCTGGACCATCACCGTTGTAATCAACTAATTCGCCTGTTTCTTTATTGGCAACAACTTCTGGAATTCCGCCCACACGAGATGCCAGAACGGCAGTTTCACAGCCCATCGCCTCTAAATTAACAATTCCAAGTGGTTCATAGACTGAGGGACATAGAAATAGCTGGGCTTGGGTCAACATCGCAGTGAGTTCAGCGTGAGGGAGCATGTCCTTAATCCACCAGATGTTGCTGCGGGTTTTTTGAAGCTCTGCAATTAAATCAGCAACTTCTTTGCCGATGCCTTCTTCATCTGGACTACCTGCAGCTAGTACAAGGCCGTATTCAGCAGGAACTTCTTTCCAGGCACGAAGTAAATGTGCCAAACCCTTTTGACGAGTAATGCGACCAACAAAGATTGCATAAGGACCGCTGACGCCGTATTTAGCGGGAACAGATGCGTCGTTATTTGGCGCAAATTTTGCTGTGTCCACACCATTACGGATAGTTATAACTTTGCTGGGATCAACTGATGGATAGGCAGCTAAAACATCTGCGCGCATTCCATCACTCACGGCAATGATTGCTGCAGCGCCTTCATAGGCAGTTTTTTCTGCCCACGATGAAATCGCATAACCCCCGCCAAGTTGTTCAGCTTTCCAAGGACGAAGTGGTTCAAGTGAGTGGGCGCTAACAATGTGGGGGATTGAATACTGCAACGATGCAAAGTGGCCTGCCATGTTTGCATACCAAGTATGAGAGTGAACTAGATCAACGTTAGACAAATTTGTTGCGATTTCAAGATCAGTGGCAATAGCTTGCACTGCAGGATTTGATGAAGTGAACTCTGATGGAGTCTCATATCCAAAGGCATCATCGCGTTTTCCACCAAAGCAGTGGACATCAACATGAACATCTTTGTTTGTGCGAAGGGCTTGCGTTAACTGGAGTACATGGACACCAGCCCCGCCATAGATTGCAGGGGGCCATTCTTTGGTAACGATGCCAACTTTTAGCTCGCTCATATCAACCCCCTACCCGCACCAAGAGGTACAGGCTATCGTTAGCGCATGGCAAAACTTAAACTTCCCCTTGGAATTGTCCTTGCCGGCGGTGAGGGAAAGCGTTTAATGCCTCTAACTGCAGATCGCGCAAAGCCTGCAGTTCCATTTGGTGGTTCATATCGCCTGATTGATTTTGTTTTATCTAACCTAGTAAATGCCAGCATGTTAAAGATTGCCGTGCTCACTCAATACAAATCTCACTCACTTGACCGTCACATCACAACAACCTGGCGAATGTCAGCACTTCTTGGCAACTACATCACCCCGGTTCCTGCCCAACAGCGCTTAGGACCACGTTGGTATACAGGTAGTGCTGATGCGATTTTGCAGAACTTTAATTTAATCCATGATGAAAATCCTGAGCATGTTTTGGTCTTTGGCGCTGACCACGTCTATCGCATGGATCCAGGTCAGATGTTTGTGCAACATGTTGAAACAGGTGCAGGAATAACTGTTGCAGCCATTCGCATGCCACGCTCTGAAGCACATGAGTTTGGCGTGATTGAATTAGCTGAAGATGGAATCACAATTAAGGCATTTCATGAAAAGCCTTCTGATCCTCCTGCAATGCCAGGTCATCCTGATCTCTCTTTGGTTTCAATGGGTAACTACATCTTTAAGCGCAGTGTTATGGAAGAAGCTTTGATTATTGATTCTGAAGACATTGAGTCACGCCATGACTTAGGTGGAAACATCATTCCGTTCCTAACCAAAAATGGTGAAGCTAAGGTTTATGACTTTGCCAATAACGTGGTGCCAGGTGAGACTGATCGCGATAAGGGTTACTGGCGCGATGTGGGTTCAATTGATTCTTACTATGACGCACACATGGATTTAGTTTCAGTTCATCCAATCTTTAATCTTTATAACCGCGAATGGCCTTTGCTTACTAATCCACCATCGTTGCCACCTGCCAAATTCAGTGAAAGTGGGGGAGCGCACGATTCCATCGTTGGCGCTGGCTCCATTATTGCCGGAGGAATACTGCATGGCTCAGTGGTTTCCTATGATGTTTCAGTTGGACGAGGCGCAATTGTTGAAGGCTCTGTGCTGATGCCATCGGTTCGAATTGGAGATAAATCAATCGTTCGCAATGCGATTTTAGATAAGAACGTTGTAGTTGAGCCAGGTGCACAGATAGGTGTTGATATTGAGCGAGATCGTGCTCGATTCACCATTAGTCCTGGCGGAATTATTGTTGTTGGTAAGGGTGTTCGGGTAACTGCCTAAAGTTCTACCAATTTGCGGTGTTATCTCGCAGCGTTCGATATTTATCCATCACATGTGGCGTGGCTTTAGATTCGTGATGTGAAACTTTTCCTAAATCCCATGTTGGCATCTGACCCAGCAGCGCCCATGCCGCTTGCTTAGCTGCGCCATCTGCAACGTATTCTCCAGCTGGCGGCACAAGAACTTCGCGTCCAAAGAGTGCGCTAGCAATTGTTGGAATTGCTGGGTTCTTTGCAGCGCCTCCGATAAGAAGAATTCGGTTGACGTTCACGCCAAGTGCAATCAATGCATCAACAGCATCGGCTAATCCAGCCAACATTCCTTCAATCATTGCACGTGCAATATCGGCCGGATTGGAGTTATTCAGGTTCATCCCAGAGAAAACTCCAGTGGCATCTGGGCGGTTAGGAGTTCTCTCTCCTTCAAAATATGGCAGAAGCGTTAATCCATTAGCACCAGCAGTTGCAGATAGTGCAAGTGCTCCCACTTCATCATGAGTTTTTCCAAGGATCTTTGTTGCAGCATCCATAATACGCGCAGCATTTAATGTGCAGACAAGAGGTAAGAAGCGACCAGTAGCATCAGCAAAACCTGCAACTGCGCCGCTTGCATCATGGGTGGCAGTTTCAGAGACTGCAAAAGCGGTGCCAGAAGTTCCAAGTGAAACTACAACATCTCCAGGTTGTGCCTGCACACCTAGAGCTGCTCCAGCGTTATCACCAGCACCTGCAGCAATGGGAATTCCTGAAGAAGTTGATCCACCAAATTCATTAGGGGAAATAATCCTTGGTAAACGCAGTTCAGAGTCATGGCGCAGTGCAAGGCGCAAAATATCTTCACGGTAGTGAGAAGCTGTTGGATCAAAGTATCCAGTTCCAGATGCATCACTTCTATCTGTGAAAAGTGTGGAGAAATCTTTGCCACCCTGTAGCTGCCATGAGAGCCAATCATGGGGAAGGGCCACAGATGCAACACGAGCGGCATTTTCTGGTTCGTTATCTGCCAACCAACGAAGCTTTGAAGCAGTAAATGATGCAACTAAAACTGAGCCAACTTTGCGAGCAATTTCAGTATTACCGCCTTCTTCGCGGTTTAAATCTTCTGCAGCTTTTGCAGAACGTGTGTCATTCCATAACAGCGCTGGTCTAATAACTTCACCATTACTTTCGAGTGCGACCATGCCGTGTTGTTGTCCTGCGATAGAAATTGCTTGAACATCTTCTAATCCGCCCGCATCATTTATTGCACTATCGAGGGCATTTTTCCAAAGTATGGGATCAACTTCAGTACCTTCAGGATGTGTTGCTCGGCCTTGGCGCACGAGTTGACCCGTGTGGGCATCGCGCATCACTACTTTTACCGACTGCGTAGATGAATCCACGCCGGCGATAATTTGTTGATTGGCCATGTAGCAAGGCTAGACTGTTCCAGTCAGCGTTGACCACAGGCCGGGCGCTTTTGATAGCTCGAGCCCTTCATCATTTACTTTTCAATGGAGTTAATAATGCGTATTGGTGTGCTTACTGGTGGCGGAGATTGCCCAGGTCTAAATGCTGTGATTCGTGCCGTAGTTCGTAAAGGCGTAAAAGAGTACGGACATGAATTTGTCGGTTTCCGCGATGGTTGGAAAGGCCCACTAGAGGGCTTAACAATGCCTCTAAATATTGAAACAACTCGTGGCATCTTGCCTCGCGGTGGAACAATCTTGGGATCTTCTCGTACTAACCCTTTCAAGATTGAGGGCGGCGTAGAAAAGATTAAGGACAACCTAGCTAAAGCTGGTATCGATGCACTTATTGCAATCGGTGGCGAAGATACTTTGGGTGTTGCAACAAAGCTTGATTCACTGGGAGTTAAAGTCATTGGTGTTCCAAAGACAATTGATAATGATTTGAACAATACTGACTACACATTTGGATTTGATACCGCAGTCAACATCGCAGTTGAAGCAATCGATCGCCTGCACACAACAGCAGAATCACATCACCGTGCATTAATCGTTGAGGTTATGGGTCGCCATGCTGGCTGGATTGCACTTCACTCAGGTCTTGCAGGCGGAGCAGCTTGTATTTTGATTCCAGAACAAAAGTTCTCAATCGAAAAGGTATGTGATTGGGTTGAATCTCGATTCAAGTCTCACTACGCACCAATTATCGTTATTGCAGAGGGTGCTATTCCTCAAGAGGGCGACATGGTTACAAAGGATCAGACACTTGATTCATTTGGTCACGTGAAGCTTTCAGGTATTGGCGATTGGCTAGCTAATGAGATTGAAACGCGCACAGGCAAGGAAGCACGCACATCTGTTCTGGGTCACATCCAGCGTGGTGGATCTCCAACAGCATTTGACCGTGTTCTTGCTACACGATTTGGTCTCCAGGCAATTACTGCCGCTCACGAAGGTGACTGGGGCAAGATGGTTGCACTTCATGGCACCGATATCGTGCGTGTTCCGCTGGCATCTGCCACTGAACAGCTCAAACTCGTTCCTCTAGAGCGCTATAAGGAGTCAGAGATTTTCTTCGGATAATTGCGGTACGCGATTATCAATTGATTCTCTATCCTTAACCCATGACTTCTCCTCTAGATAATCTCTTCACGCCTGGCCTTGTGGCTGCCCAGCAGCCACAGTGGCCTGGCGGTCCAGAGGGTGCTCCGATTAAGTCAGCAGTTGCTGAACTTAAATCTTTTCCACCACTTGTCTTTGCTGGTGAATGTGATGATTTAAAGGCGCGTATTGCACTTGCTGCAGAGGGAAAAGCTTTCTGGTTACAAGGTGGAGATTGCGCAGAGACATTTGCTGCAGCTACTGCAGATTCAATTAGAAACCGCATTAAAACTATTTTGCAGATGGCTGCAGTTTTGCAGTACTACTCATCATTGCCAGTTGTAAAAGTTGGACGCATGGCAGGTCAGTTTGCTAAACCACGCTCTAATGACATGGAGACTCGTGGGGATGTAACACTTCCTGCTTACCGCGGAGATGCTGTTAACGGGATTGAATTTACTGAAAGTTCTCGCACGCCAGATCCTCACCGTTTAGTTCGTGTTTACAACACATCAGCTTCAACTTTGAACTTAGTACGTGCCTTCACACAAGGTGGTTTTGCTGATCTTCGCCAGGTACATGAGTGGAACAAGGGCTTCATCCGCGATTCATCAGTGGGTGAGCGCTATGAAAAGATGGCTAATGAAATTGGCCGTGCACTCTCATTTATGAAATCAGCAGGAGTAGATCCTGAGTCATTTAAATCTGTTGATTTCTTCTCAAGTCATGAAGCCTTGATTCTGGAGTATGAGAAGGCGCTCACACGCATCGATTCACGTACGGGAAATCCATACGATGTATCAGGTCACTTCATCTGGATTGGTGAGCGCACACGTCAACTAGATGGTGCACATGTTGATTTTGCTTCAAAGGTTCGAAACCCAATTGGTATCAAGCTTGGACCTAAGTCCACAGTTGATGATGCCCTTGCACTCATTGACAAGCTAGATCCAAATCGCGAACCAGGTCGTATTACATTTATTACACGTATGGGTGCTGGAAAGATTCGAGAAGCTCTGCCTGCTCTAGTAGATGGTGTTACTAAGTCTGGGGCAAAGGTTTTGTGGGTCTGCGATCCAATGCATGGCAATACATATGAAGCGCCAACTGGCTATAAGACTCGTAAATTTGATGATGTTATGGAAGAAGTAAAGGGATTCTTTGAAGTCCATAAGGCGCTAGGTACACATCCAGGTGGAATTCATATTGAACTTACCGGCGATGATGTCACTGAGTGCGTTGGTGGTGGCGAGCAGATTTCACATGAGGATCTTGCTTCTCGCTATGAAACCGCATGCGATCCGCGCTTAAATCACTCTCAGTCCTTGGAGCTTGCCTTCCTGGTTGCTGAGATGTTGCGCGACCGCTAATTTTCTCCCTGTGACATTATTAATAACAACCCATAAGACTCCTGTGGGAAATCTGAATCTCATAGCTGATGATCAGATTTTAATTGGTGCAAACCTTTCAACAATCAGTGCTTTTAAAGCTGGCAAAGATATAAAGATTGTTAAGTCCATTCCTGTTATCAGTGATTTAATCAATGACTATTTTGATGGTGACATCACTGCCATTAATGGCATCAAAATCAGCCAACCAGGTGCTCCGTTTTCTCAAGCGGCATGGAAAGCAATGCGTAAGATCTCTGGTGGCAAAGTTCTCTCTTACTCAGATATTGCCCAGCGCGCTGGATCTCCAGCAGCGGTGCGCGCAGCAGGAAGTGCATGCGCCAATAACGCCATTATGTTGGTTGTTCCATGCCACCGAGTTGTTAAAACTGGGGGAGCGCTAGGAAATTATGCTTACGGAGTTAACAAGAAGGAGTGGCTACTACGCCACGAGGGCTACCTTTAAAATCTCAATAGCTTCTTTGCATTGAGCATCATCAAAATCTAAATGAGTCACTAGGCGGGCGTACTTTGGTCCCAGTGCACTAATCCACAAGCCCTTTTCACGGCACCGTGTTGCTAACTCAGCTGCACTTATTGGTAGGTGAGCCAGATCTAATCCCACAATATTTGTTTGAACTGTTGTTGGATCAATGAGTGACGCATCAACGGCTGCAATAGCAACGGCAATCTCTTTAGCTCGACGATGATCTTCAGATAAGCGATTAATGTTGTTATCGAGTGCATAGTGAGCACCAGCTGCTAGTAATCCCACTTGTCGCATGCCAGCGCCATAGCGCTTGCGCCACACACGTGCCTTAGCAACGCGCTCCTTGGTAGAAAGCATTACTGAACCAATCGGTGCACCTAGACCTTTAGACAAACAGACGCTGATGGTGTCAAAGTATTTTCCATATTCATTAAATGCAACACCACTTGCAACATGTGCGTTCCAGATGCGGGCACCATCTAAGTGAAGCGCCAATCCCATAGCATCTGCGCCTTTGCGCAAAGCCTTGATCTCATCTATTGGTTGCACAGTTCCGCCACCAAAATTATGCGTATTTTCAACAGCAATAGCTGTGGTTGAAACTAAATATGGCCCTGAATCTGGACGGGCAATCTCAAGTGCATCAGCTGCCTTGAGTAATCCATGTGTAGCGGGCCAGGTGCGGGTAGTGATGCCGCTAAATACTGCAGCAGCTCCAAGTTCAGCGCGAACGATGTGTGAATTAGTTTCAGCAATGAGCTCTTCACCAGGATTAACCAGCATGCGTATTGCCAACTGATTTGCAAGAGAGCCAGTTGGCGTGAACAGACCAGCTTCTTTGCCAAACATTCCAGCCACACGCTCTTCAAGTGAGTTAACGGTTGGATCATCGCTATAAACATCATCGCCAACTGGTGCTGATGCAATTGCATCACGCATGCCTTGTGATGGGCGAGTGACTGTGTCTGAGCGAAGATCAATTGCCATAGCTGTGAGCCTACTTTGATTCTTTGATTACTATCAAATACATGGCGCTCACGACAAGGATTCCACCGAGCGCGCTCTGCAGCGTCAAGCGCTCACCACCAAAGATGATTGCGAAGAAGGCGGCAAAGACAACTTCCATAGTCAAAATGACGGCTACTTTTGTTGGGCTCATATGTGCCTGAGCCCATGTCTGAATAATGAAAGCAATGACAGTTGCAAAAACTGCCGTAAAGATCACTACACCCCACACGCCTGCATCAGGTGGCGGTGAATAACCTTCGGGAATAGATGCAATACCAGCCAGTGCGGCACACATAAACAACTGCACCACTGTCATGGCATAGACATCGCGGCCCAAACTCCATTTACTCAGTGAAATGATGTGGCAGGCAAAACAAATTGCGCTCATAAATACTAGGAGCTCACCGATTCCCACAGTGAACCCACGAATAGAGAGCAACCCAAGTCCAACAGTTGCAATAGCAATACAAATCCAAGTAAATCTATTCACCTTTTGCTTTAGGACTAACCAGGCAATCAGTGGTGTTAAAACAACATAGAGGCCAGTTACAAAACCTGTAATTGCAGCCCCCGTGCGATCAAGTCCAAGGGTTTGGAATATGAATCCAAGACCTAGAAAAGTGCCGGCAGCTCCAGCACGCATCAGAATGTCTTTATTGAGAAGTCTTAAAACCTTTGGACGGATAAGCACCATAACAACTGCGCCGAGTAAGAATCTGGTGAAAAGAAAGTTGTTAACACTTTGACGCTGGATTGCATCCTTCATGATCACAAATGCCCAGCCCCATGCTGCAGCAACTGCAAGAAGTGCCCAGGGGGCCAACTTCATTTTAAAGAGGTGTTTTGTTTCGCTCACTTTTTATCTCGTAACTTCTTGAGCAGCGCAACTTCAGGCTTGTGTTTTTCCTCCAAGCCTGGTGTTTCAAGAATCAATGGGGCATTCGCTACTGCTGGGTGAGCAAGAAGCTCAGCAAAAGGTTCTACGCCAATGTGGCCATCGCCAATATTTTGGTGACGATCTTTAAGTGCTCCGCACACATCCATCGAGTCATTGGCATGAACTAATTGGAAACGCTCAACGCCAGCGATTTGAACGAGTAAATCAATAGTTGCAGTCATGCCGCCTTTAACAGAGATGTCATGGCCTGCGGCAAATACGTGACAGGTATCAAGACAGATACCAACCTTTGGGTGATACTCCAATGCTTTGAGATAGTTCTCTAAATCATCTAACTTCTTAACTAAGGATTGGCCTTGTCCTGCAGTTGGTTCCAATAACAAATACGGAGCATCATCAGGCAGAGCGTTAAGAATTGGCATCATGCCTTCATGAATCTGCTTCCACGCTTTTTCAACGTGGTTTACATCCACAGCAGAGCCAGTGTGAATAACTGCGCCAAGTGCTCCAATATCTGCAGCACGTTGGAGTGAATACTTAGTAGAGGCTAAAGAGTTGAGGTATGTGGCTTCAGTTGGTGAGCCTAAGTTGATAAGAAAAGGTGCATGGACATAGGTTTCAAGATCCATCTCTGCAGCTTTGATTTTGTAAGCCTCATCAAGTTCAGGCTTTGCTGCTGGCATTGCCCACATACGTGGGCTTGATGCAAAAACTTGAATTGCACTTGCACCAATTTCTTGGGCATATTCAATGGAGCGCTTTGCCATTCCGCCAGTTGTTGGGACGTGGGCACCAATACGTGGCTTCTTGGACTCCTTGGGCATTGGCTTACCCTACGGTAATTGTGACCACGCTGCCACGTTTAACTTTGCTACCCACCTTAGGAGAGATATTTGTAACCTTCTTGACCTTCTTAGTTCCTAACTTCTTGACAACAACCTTGAGCTGCAGGTCTTGCAACGCTTGAGTTGCCTTGAGTTGATCAAGTGAAAAGACGTTAGGGATAAAGACATACTGTGAGCCCTTAGAAATAACCAGAGAAACAGTTGAACCCTTTGGTGCAACATCTACACCGGTTGGAGTTTGAGAAATAACCACTCCCGATAAAACCTTTTCGTTAAAGGCATAAGTAGATTCAACATTAAACCCAAGATCATTTAACTCATTAAGTGCTTGTTCACCACTCTTGCCGGAATAAGAGGTAAGTGCCACAGTCTCAACACCCTTGCTTATGACTAATGAGACAGGCGTGTCACGTTTAACTTGTGTGCCTGATGCAGGGGATGTGGAAATCACAAAGCCTTTAGGAATCTCTGTGTTAAAGACTTCGGTATTTGCGCCAACTATCAATGGGAATTTCTCGAGGGCGGTGGTGGCAGCCTCTGGAGTAAGACCCTTTACGGAAGGAATGATGTATCGCTCTGGGCCCTTTGAAACAATTAGTTTGACTTGCCCACCAGATGAAACACGTCCACCACCTGGGGGATCAGTTTCAATGATTGCACCCTTGGCAATATCTTCATCAAAGCGCTTTTCTAAAATAACTGTTGTTAGACCAAGAGGGGTAAGAGTAGAAACTGCTTCCTCATAAGTACCACCGACTACCGATGGAACAACTACGCGCGAACCTGGTCCTACCAATGTGTACCAACCACCAATACCAAGTGCGATAGCCAAAATGATGGCAACTTTGCGGTTGCGGCGAACACGCTTGCTCGCCTTCTTTTTCTCTTCCTTGGCAGCTCTAATCTCTTTAGTTGTCTCTTTAATCTCAATACTTTCTTCTTTTTCTTCCTCTACCTGCTTCTTCATCTTTCCTCGTGGCTTTTCTTTAATAGGCTCAACAGGAAGATCAAGAGCTAACTTCATCTGATTTGTCTTAGGGTCAATCTCGTTTTGGATAGATTCGAGCGCTTTGAGGAATTCACCTGCTGTGCGGGGGCGCTTATCTGGATCACGGTTAGTGGCCTGCAAAATCAATGTATCCAGAGCCTCTGGAATCTCTTTGCGCTTAGAGCGAAGGGAAGGAATCTCTTGATTCACATGCATATAGGCAATTTGAATTGGCGTCTCACCTAGGAATGGTTTTTCACCTGTCAGCATTTCAAATGCCACGATGCCAACTGCATAGACATCACTTCTAGAGTCTGCAACACCGCGTTGGACTTGTTCAGGAGAAAGGTATGAAACTGAACCCAATATGACACTTGATTCAGCCGTCATAGTTGAACCAATGATTTCTCCGCGAGCTAATCCGAAATCTGCAATCTTTACGCGACCTTCTTTTGAAATCAAAATGTTTTCAGGCTTCATATCGCGGTGAACAATTCCTAAATCATGAGCAGCAGCAAGTGCGCTAAGAATGGGAGTGAGGTAGTTGATGGCATCTTTAATCTCAAACTTGCCACGCTCATTTAAGTATTCACGAAGAGTGTGACCTTCGATTAACTCCATAACAATAAAGACGGCCGGAACTCCGTTTTGATTCCACCCTTGGTCTTGAACAGCAACGATGTTGGGATGTGAGAGTGCGGCTGCGGCTTTAGCTTCTCTAATAAAGCGATTAACGAAAGCTTCATCTTGGGCTAAATGCGGATGCATAATCTTTACTGCAACTTTTCGATCTAAGCGGGTGTCGATAGCCTCATAGACGCTGGCCATTCCACCATTGGCAACCTGGCGAGTGAGTTGATAACGCCCATCAATGAGCTCACCCGATAGATCTGACATATGGGCGATTTTAGGGCTTTTAAGCTGGCGAGCTTTGAATGTGTTCCGCGTTTTCGCGTGTCTTATCTCGCAAAAAATGAATTTCTTGAGCAATCTGCCACTGCTTCATCTGCGATGCAATCTGGTTGCCATCTCGATTCAAAACCCTTTGTATTCCAACTTCGGCATCAATATCTAGCCAATACAAGGTTGCACCAGCATCACGTACTACTTTTTGCCCCGCTCCTACGCCTTCTAAAATCAAGATATCAACAGGATGTATCACTCGCTTTGAATCAAAGGACATCGATTGCCAGTTGAAGATATCTATTTCAAAAGCAACCTTGCTCTGGTGTGATTTCACAATTGACTTTAAAGTTTGAGTGAGGCGCTCACCTAAAGCATTTTCCCAGCCGTCATAGAGATCATCCATATGGATTACAGCGACGGTTTTATCAGCAGATAGTTCTTCATAGAAGCTGGCAGCTAACGTTGTTTTACCAGCCCCTGCTCTGCCATCAATTGCGATTAAGGACATACCAACGCTTCCAGCCGACTATCGCAACGAGTGTGAAGAGTGCGTATAGAGCGGCAGTAAACCAATAACCCAAATAGGCGTATTGAAACGTTCCGGCTAAGTCAATGATGAGCCAGAGCATCCATGCTTCAACTTTCTGATAGACCATAAGCACTTGAGCAGTTAATGAACCGACAAGTAAAAATGCATCAGACCATGTTGCAGCTGCGCCAAGGCGAGATAGAACTGGGGTG
>JBIIJO010000072.1:0-4139 GCA_044233685.1 Candidatus Planktophila sp. | reverse complement strand
GCCGCAACGATCCAGACCGCATGGAACTTAAGAAGTTCTGTCCACGTTGCAAGTCTTCAACTCTTCACCGCGAAACTCGCTAATGATCAATCCCGATTCGGTCGGGCGCACCTTCAAGGGTGTGGAAGAAGTTACGGTCACACAATCACAAATTGATGCCTTTGCTGCCGTAATTGGCGAAACAGATACAAGCGTTGCTCCTCCTACTTTTTCTATTCGCATTTCTCTCTCCCAATATGAATCAATCCTGACTCAACCTGAAATCGGCGTTGACTGGACTCGTTTAGTTCATGGAGACCAAAAGTTTGAAATCTTTCGCCCCATAGTTGCAGGTGATGTCTTCACATGTTCTGCAACGATTGAAACGCTCAGAGTTGCAGCTGGTAATGAAATTATCACTGTGAGATCTGATCTACATAACGGCACTGAATTAGTTGTCACCTCATGGTCAACGTTGGTGGTGCGCGGATGATTGAAGTTGGAATGACACTGCCAGAGAAGGTTTTCTATATTGATCGTGCTTTGCTTAAGGCATATGCAGATGCAAGCGGAGATCAAAACCCCATTCATCAAAATGAAGAATTTGCGCTCTCTGTTGGCCTTCCTAATGTTATTTCTCACGGCATGCTCACCATGGCCCTTGCTGGGAAATATGTAACAGAGTGGGCAGGTGGAAGCGCCAATGTGCGTGAGTTCTCAGCCCGCTTCATTAAGCCAGTGATAGTCCCAGCGGGAGAGAAGGTTGATTTAACTGTTGTTGCAACGGTTACTGAAGTTGATGGCAACACAGTCAAACTAGATATCACTGCAACTTCTGCCGGGGTAAAAGTCCTAGGAATGGCAAAGGCCGTAGTAGTTAAATGAGCATTCCAGAATCAGTAACCCAGTTAGCCCAAGCGCGCATGGATGCGCGTGCTGCTAAAGATTTTAAGTTAGCTGATAAATATCGTGAAGATCTCATGCATGCAGGTTATGAAGTTGTAGATGTTGCTGGTGGCTATGAATTAAAGCCAAAGAAGCCATACATCACGCTGGCTTATCCACGAGATATTCGCCCAATAGATCTTGAAAATGATGTCACAGTGGGAATCATCGTTGATGGCTTTACAGATGATGCCCTTGAGACAGTAAGAACTGTAAAGGCAAATAGCAATTGTGCAGTTGCAATAATCGCTATCGGTGATGCTGGGGCGCTATTTGAAGAGATGGATAAGCGCACTTACTTAATCTCAGTTGCACCAGGTGCTAGTTGGGCAGATTGTGCCAATGTGTTTCTAGAAAAAGTAGCAAGCAAATACGTCGTTGTCATGGATCCCTCAACTCAGTTCACCGGTGATGCAATAACACCAGTTGTTGATGAGTTAGCAAAGGGGCAATATGTTGCTGTGGGTTGGCATGGGGGATTAGTTAACTTAGAAGATCAGTGGCGAAGTGTTGACGATAAGGGTGTTGGAGAAGTAGATGTTCTCTTTTCATACTTCATGGCATTTAATCGCGAAGCGATGACACAAGTGGGTGGATTTAATCCACGTGCTGTTTATTACAGAAATGCCGATATTGAATTCTCACTAAAAATCAGACAAGCCGGTGGCAAACTCTTGCAGATGGATCTACCTCTTACTCAAGGACGTCATCATGGTTATCACGATGCAGATCCTGATTATCGTGATGCCCAATCAAAGAAGACCTTTGACCGCATCCTGGAGAAGTACAGAGGCAAAGAAGCGATTTTGTCTCCTCGTCGGTAGCCTTAACCCATGACCGATCTATCCAAATACACGAGCTTTCACGTGGGTGGCCCGGCGCAAAAAATCCTTCAAGTATCAACGCAGGAAGAAATCATTGCTGCAATTGAAGAAGCAGGGGATTCACCTATTTTGATTTTAGGTGGAGGAACAAATGTTTTAGTTTCAGACTCAGGCTTTGAAGGCACAGTAATTAGAATTTCAAATAACTCGGTGCAAACAGAAGTTGATGCATGCAGTGGTGCAACGTTAACTATTGGTGCAGGCGAGGATTGGGATGAGTTAGTTGCAACCACCATTGATCGCGGTTTTGCTGGGCTAGAGACTTTAAGTGGAATTCCAGGAACGGTTGGCGCTGCACCAATTCAAAACATTGGTGCCTACGGCCATGAAGTTAGTGAGTTCATTACACGCGTGCGTACATATGATCGTGAAAAGAAAGAGATTCGCACCTTTACAAATACCGAATGTGAATTCTCTTATCGCAGTTCTCACTTTAAATCCCACCCAAGTCGCTATGTTGTTTTGGAAGTTCAATTCCAAATACGACGTGGTGAGATGAGTGACCCCATCACTTATGCCGAACTTTCAAAAAAACTTGGTGTTGATATGGGGGATAAAGCTCCAGTTGTTGATGTGAGAAAAGCAGTCTTGGAACTTCGCGGGGCAAAGGGAATGTTGATTAATTCACAAGATAAAGATTCTTGGTCAGCAGGTTCTTTCTTTACTAATCCAATTATTTCGCAGCAAGCTGCCGATGGACTTCCAAACGCTGCACCTAAGTGGCCACTAACAGATGGCCGTGTGAAGATTTCAGCAGCATGGCTGATTGAAAACTCTGGAATTCACAAGGGTGATGAAGTGGGCGGTGCAAGAATTTCAACTAAGCACGTGCTGGCACTCACCAATTCAGGCAGTGCTACAGCTTCAGATATTGCAACGCTAGCGCGTAAAGCACGTGATCAAGTGCAGAATACTTTTGGGATTACGTTAGAAGCTGAAGTAAATCTGATTGGTATTGAGATTTAACCTTCAGTTATTAGCTTCTTGATACGCCCGATTCCTTCAACAATGTCGGCATCACTTGTTGCATATGAAAAACGTAGGTATCCAGAGGGGCCAAAAGCCTCACCAGGTACTGCTGCTACTTCTACTTCTTCCAGAATAAGCGTGGCTAATTCAGCAGAAGTTGAAGGAGTTTTGCCACGAATAGTTGTGCCAAGCACACCCTTTACTGATGGATATACATAGAAAGCACCTTGTGGTGTTGGGCAGACAAATCCAGGGATCTCATTGATTAAATCAACGATTAACTTGCGGCGGCGATCAAAAGCCACACCCATTTCATGAACTGCATCTAGATTGCCAGTCAATGCTGCGATTGCAGCACGCTGTGAAACGTTAGAAACATTGGAAGTCATATGTGATTGAAGGTTAGTTGCAGCTTTGATGACATCCTTTGGACCAATCATCCAGCCCACACGCCAACCAGTCATTGCATATGTCTTTGCAACACCGTTAATAATGATGCAAGTATCAGCAAGAGCTGGAACTAGAACTGGAAGAGATGGAGCTGTAACACCGTCATAGAGCAAGTGCTCATAGATTTCATCGCTGATGATCCAGATGTTGTTCTTAAGCGCCCATTCACCAATTGCTTTAACTTGCTCAACTGAATACACAGAACCTGTTGGGTTAGATGGAGAACAGAAAAGTAGCGCCTTTGTCTTTGGCGTGCGAGCAGCTTCTAACTGTTCAACTGAAACTAAATAGTTTTGGGTTTCATCAGCAAAGATTTCAACAGCTTTTCCGCCAGCTAATTTGATGCACTCTGGATATGTTGTCCAGAAAGGTGAAGGAAGTAGTACTTCATCACCTGGGTCAATAATTGATGCGAAAGCTTGATACACCGCTTGCTTGCCACCGTTAGTAACGAGCACTTGATCTGCAGTAATTACATAGTTGGAATCACGCTTTGTCTTTGCAACGATTGCATCGCGAAGTTCAGGTAAACCTGGTGTTGGTGAGTAGCGATGGTTAGCAATAACTTTGGCTGCAGCAGCAGCTGCTTCAACAACATAAGTCGGTGTTGGAAAATCTGGTTCGCCTGCACCAAAACCAATTACTGGTCGCCCGGCAGCTTTGAGCGCTTTAGCCTTGGCATCAACGGCCAAAGTGGCGGATTCAGCGATGGCAGCGATTCGGGATGAGATGCGCGGTGACATGCCCCTAAGTCTGCCGTATCTTCAGGCGCGAGTTAGACCTAGGAGCCCTCTTGCCCCTACACTTCGACGCTCACGAGGGTTTGCTTTTCCCTATGGTTTTGCCATGCTCTCGCGAAGGGCAGTAGCTCAATTGGCTAGAGTTGCCGTCTCCAAAGCGGCCGGTTGGGGG
>JBIIJO010000117.1:0-4265 GCA_044233685.1 Candidatus Planktophila sp. | reverse complement strand
ATGCACGTAAAAGCGCTGCAACTACTTCTAAAACAGGTAAGCCTGCTTCAACTCGTCGCTATTCAGATGTTGATTCATCAACACAGTCAAAGAAGCAAGAGCGTTTAACTGATCGTTCAAAGCTTCGCGCAAAGCGCTTCCAAGAAAAGACTGCCTCAAAGCCACGTCCAATTGAAGCTCCAGAAGAGCGCGCAGCACGCATCGAGCAATCACAACGCCCAGAAAGTCGCGCTAAGAAGTTTGTTGCACAACGCGATGATCGCACCAAGCGTGCATTTGATAAGAAAAAAGAGTTTGTTAAGCCAGAAAATAAGAAGTCTGAATACAAGAAGCCAGAGTTCAAAAAGAGCGAATACAAGACATCAGATACTCGCCCAACCAATCGCCGTGATGCCGCCAAAGCAAAGGTTTCACGTAATGATGATGGTCGTCCAAACTTTGTTCCACGTAAGGTAGAAAAGTTTGATCCAACACGTCCAAAGAAGCGCAGCGAAGCACCTGATACTCGCGCAGCTAACTTCCGTGCAGAGCGTCCAGTTCGCGACCGTCGTAATGATTCACCTGCTTATGCTCGTGATGATTTCAAGCGTTCATCAAAGACTCACACCAATGCTGCCATCGACTTTGGCGCTGACGATAACTACATCTCAACAAATTTAGCTGATGCCAACTTAGTTGATGCAACTCCACTCACTGAAATCACAACTACATTCAGCGACCTTGGAATTGCAGCACCTTTGGTAAATGCCCTTGCAAAGCAGGGAATCATGCATCCATTCCCAATCCAAATTGCAACATTGCCAGATGCTTTAGCTGGCCATGACATCTTGGGCCGTGGACAAACTGGTTCAGGTAAGACTCTTGCTTTTGGTTTAGCACTTCTTAACAACCTCAACGGCAAGGTTGCAAAGCCACACAAGCCACTTGCTTTGGTGTTAACACCAACACGTGAGCTTGCTCAGCAGATAGATGAAGTATTAATGCCACTTGCTCGCTCAATTGGTCACGAATCAGTTGTTGTTGCCGGTGGAATGTCATATGCAAAGCAGATCACTGCAATGCGCCGTGGCACAGCAATCTTGGTTGCAACTCCTGGACGTTTAATTGATCTTCTTAATAAGGGTGAAGTTCAACTCGATCACCTACAGATCACTGTTCTAGATGAAGCTGATCAAATGGCTGACATGGGCTTCTTGCCAGTTGTAAAAGAAATCTTGGATCAAGCAAAGCTCGATGGACAGCGTCTGTTGTTCTCAGCAACTCTTGATCGTGGCGTTGATTCATTAGTTCGTCAGTACTTGAAGAACCCAAAGACTCACTCACTACAAAATGACCGTGCATCTGTTTCAACTATGGAGCACTTTGTTCTTGTTATGAACCCAGGCGATAAAGATGACATCACTAGCCAAATCGCTGCACGTAACGGTAAGACGATTATGTTCGTTAAGACTCAACGCGGCGCTGATCGCTTAGCTGACAAACTTGCTCATGCAGGTGTTGCAGTTGGTGCTTTGCACGGTGGTAAGTCACAAGCCGTTCGTACTCGCACACTTGCACTCTTTAAGGATTCAGCTAACGCAGCACTTGTAGCAACAGATGTTGCAGCACGTGGTATCCACGTTGATGGAATCTCACTTGTTGTACACGTTGATGCACCTACAGATCACAAGGATTATCTACACCGCGCAGGCCGAACAGCCCGTGCTGGTGAAGCTGGAACTGTTGTAACAATTGCTACAACTAAGCAGCAGAAATCAATTGGTGGACTTACTTCACGTGCTGGTGTTACTCCAAAATTTGTTGGTGTCACCCCATTGAGTACTGAGTTAATGAAGATCACTGGCGCACAGGAGCCTTCCGGTGTCCCTTACATCCAGCCAATCGTTGAAAAGTCAGTACGCAGTGGTGGCAATAAGCGCCCTCGTCCGAACTCAAGTCAGCGTCGCCGCCGTCCTCGTTAACTAGAAATTCTCGATAGGGTTTGCGCCATGACAATCGCGAACCCATTTGCCCAAAGAAGCGCCCTTGATTATGAGCTGCCACCTTTTGCACTCATAAAAGAAGAGCACTACCTCCCTGCTTTCTATGAAGGCTGCACACAACAATTAGCAGAAGTTCAGGCTATCCTGGACACACCTGGTGCTGCGACTTTTGAAAATACGATTGTTGCTTTGGAAAAAAGTGGGCAGATGCTAATGCGCACGCTTTTAGTTTTCTTTAACAAATCATCGAGTGATACCAACGATGCCATGGACAAAATTGAAGAAGAGATGGCACCCAAGCTTGCTGCTCATCAGGATGCAATTAATCTCAATCCCGCTCTCTATGCCCGCATCAAATCTCTATATGACAACCGTGAATCTATAGGCCTAAACACTGAAGATGCTTGGCTACTTGAGCGTTACTACAAAGATCTCATCCACGCTGGTGCACATCTATCGGAATCACAACGCGATCGCCTAAAAGAGCTCAATGAAGAACTCTCAAAGCTTGAAACACAGTTCTCTAAAAATGTTTTAGCTGACACAAATGACTTAGCTGTTTTAGTTGACACTATCGATGAGCTTGATGGTTTAAGTGAGAATGAAATCGCATCAGCTGCAGCTGCTGCAAAAGATCGCGGTCATGAAGGCAAGTGGCTTATTGGAATGGTGAATTTCTCTGGAAACCCAGTCCTGGATTCTCTAACTAACAGGGCTCTTCGCAAGAGAATTATGCAAGATTCTCTTCTAAAAGGTAATCGCGCTAACGAAAATGACAACAAGCCCGTCATTCTAAAAGTAGTCAAACTACGTGCAGAGCGTGCCAAGTTGTTTGGTAAAAATACACATGCTGAGCATGTAATCGCCGTGCAAACTGCAGAGCATCCAGACAACGTCCATGCGATGCTTCGAAAGATTGCACCTGCTGCTGTGAGAAATGCCAAGGCAGAAGCACAAGACCTCAAAAAATCTGCAGGCACTGAGATTGAAAGTTGGGATTGGGGCTTCTATACCGAACAAGTTCGCCTTGAAAAATACAATATCGACACCAGCAAGATGCGTCCTTACTTTGAACTGGAATCAGTGCTTGCCAATGGAATCTTCTTTGCTGCAAACAAACTTTTCGGTATTACTTTTAAAGAGCGTCCTGATTTAGTCACTTATCACCCAGAGGCACGTGCATTTGAAGTATTCAATGAAGATGGCTCAAAACTAGGACTCTTCATCGGCGATTTCTACACACGTGATTCAAAGCGTGGTGGTGCCTGGATGAATAATCTGGTTGATCAGAACTTCCTTTTCAATCAACTTCCTGTGGTGGTTAACAACCTCAATATTCCAAAGCCTCCAGCTGGAAAACCAACGTTGCTGACTTTCTCTGAAACAACAACTCTGTTCCATGAGTTCGGTCATGCATTGCATGGTCTTCTCTCACAAGTTAAGTACCCTCGTGTTTCAGGAACAAGTGTTCAGCGTGACTTTGTTGAATTCCCATCTCAAGTTAACGAGATGTGGATTTTGTGGCCTGAAGTTGTTGAGAACTACGCCCGTCACTTTGAAACTGGCGAAAAATTGCCACAAGAGTGGATTGATAACCTTGATGCCGCATCAACTTTTAACGAAGGGCATGCAACAACAAGTTACTTAGCTGCAGCTATTTTAGATCTTGCCTGGCACTCATTAGATAGTGAAGAGGCGGCAAAAGTTACTGATGTAGAGGCATTTGAAGCCCAAGCAATTAGGGACTATGGACTTGATTTTGCGCCGGTTCCAACACGTTACCGCTCAACCTATTTCTCACACATCTTTGCTGGCGGATATTCAGCTGGCTACTACGGCTACATCTGGTCAGAAGTACTAGATGCTGACACCGTGGACTGGTTTAAAGAAAATGGTGGCTTGCAACGCAAGAACGGTGAGCACTTTAGAAACACTTTGCTTGGACGTGGTGGATCTATAGACTCAATGCAGATGTTCCGCAATTTCCGCGGGCGTGATTCAAAGATCGAGCCGCTGTTGAAGCGTCGTGGACTTAATTAAGGTGGCAATCGTGAGAGTTTTAAAGATTAAAAGAGTCCAAGTTCGTGCCTTGATTGCGATCATTGGTCTCTTTAGTTTCTGTTTACCTGCTATTGCTCAAGCCATTCCTTCGACAGTAACTCTGACTGTTCACTACCAGCGACCAGGTGGCGACTACCAAAATTGGAATCTTTGGATTTGGAAAAACCTGTCAGGCCCAGGAGATGTTGATGTCGACAGCAATGGTGTTTCATTTACATCCGA
>JBIIJO010000115.1:0-4266 GCA_044233685.1 Candidatus Planktophila sp. | reverse complement strand
CCAAATAAACAAGAATTAGGCCTGCTTGGCTACCTAGCCCAATGCTTGGAGCGAAGGAATAAACACGTTCCATGATTACATACACCGCTGAAAGAGCCAGGATTGCTGGAAACATCTGAACTAGAAGTAGTAATTGGATACCAAATTTCTTGCCTTTGAACTTCAGGCGACTAAATGCAAAGGCTGATGCTGCACCGATTACAACTGAGCTAAGTGCAACGGCTGAAGAGATAATCAAGGAATTCTTCACCCAAGATAAAAATGGAATCTTAGGCGATGAAAAAAGCATCTTGTAGTTTTCTAAAGAAATCTCACGCGGCACGAAAGACGTTAACTGAAGGCTTCCTCCAGATTTAAACGATGAGAGAACTACTAAATAAAGGGGAAACAAGGCAAAAATACACATAATTGTTGCAAATGTGTGACGCCACAAATTTTCTCTCAGCCACTTGCTCATCCGAAGGTCTCCATAACTTTTGATTTACGTAAACCATAGAAGGAAATCGAGGCCACAAGGAAGAAAATAAGGACTGAAATTGCGCTGGCAAGTCCGAAGTCCAGGATGTTTCGACCAAATGCAATTTGGTATGTATAGCTGATCAAAATATCCGTAGCACCTGCTACTTCACCATCCAACGTATTTCTTGGACCACCGCCCGTTAAGAGATAAATTAGATTGAAATTATTAAAGTTGAATGCAAATGATGCAATCAGCAGTGGTGACAAAATCTGCAATAGAAGTGGCAAAGTGATGCGCCTAAAAACTTGCCGAGGATTTGCGCCATCAATTGCCGCAGCTTCTAAGAGTTCGGATGGAATCGCTTGCAATGATCCAGAACAGATCAAATAGAAATAAGGAAAACCTAACCATAGGTTTACAAGCAGTACTGCAGCACGCGCGAAGGTAGCACTAGAAAACCACGCAATATCGGTATTCAAAAGATTATTAATTGCGCCAAATTGTGAATCAAACATTCCAGCCCAAATCAAAATACTCATGATGCTTGGCATTGCATATGGCAAAATCAGAATTGAGCGATAAACACGACGCCCTCGCATTTTTCGATTAAGCGCTAGTGCCAGCAATAGACCGAAGGCGAAGGTGCTTAAAACTGTTAATGAGGCGAAAACAACAGTCCAAATAAAGACTTTAATGAGTGGGGTTCGCACTCGCTCATCGGTTACTAACTTTGCGTAGTTTTCAAACCAAACGGGAGCTCGCCATCCTGGTGTCAAAATTGTCTCGGGTGATCCTTCAAGGACGTAGTTACCCCTGTTGTTATCAACATAGGTTTCTCCCGTTTGAAGATTCTTCATCGTGTCTGATTTTGCATCGTAGGCCAAGGATTGCCTAAACACAGCGCCGACTCCTTGCCCTTCGATGACTATGTAATAGCCATCTAGGTACTTGTATCTAATCTTGGTGTAGGCATCACTTTTTGCCAATTCATCTGCTGAAAGCTCAGTAAAGCCTGGCGCTACTGTTGCAACGCCATATTCATTGATTGTTAGTTGACCTGCATCTAGTGCAGTCAGCTCGTCTTTGGTGGAGATAAAGAATTTTTGATTAGCAATATCTGAAACCAAGATGGCTTCACTTCCGTTTGCAGCTTTTCCTGAAACAAGATCAAAGGTAGTTTGATTAGCATCTGGTTCAACGCCACGAATCAAGACCTGTTCAATTGCAGCATCCTTGGAAATATAGTTTCCGGTTTGATAATTATAGGTAGACATAATTACAGTGAAAACAATAGGGGCGATCACAAAGGCGATAAAGAATAGAATTCCTGGTACAAAGAATTTGAGTGGGATTGAAATCTTTGTGAAATATGTAAAATTAAGTGCCACAACTGCAATAACTAGGAACGCACCAATTGCGATTTCACCGGAAGCAAATGCACTCTGAGCCAATAAGCTCAAGATGGCAGTTATGCCTGCAAGAATTACAATCTTGAGGATTACTGCAAACTTACCTCGAAAGATACCGCTCACTTTTTTGCCGCTTCCTTATTGCTTTATTCTGCAGAATGTGAAAGTAGTAGCGTGGGCGGGATTTGATCCCGCCCACGCTATTGAACTTTTAGACTGTGAAAGTTTTAACTTCTAACTTTCATTACCCAAGAGAAATCTCTTAGAGATCAGCCTTTCCTGCTGCGACGTTAGCCTTCCAAATTGCAGCGAGCTTCTTAGCTTCTACAAGTGGATTCTTTCCGTCTACCAAGACTGCAGTCCAATAAGCTGGAGCTGAATCCCAATAGTTAGCTCCGCCAGCGTTGGTGTTCAAGAAAGCACCAATCTGTGGAATTGAGGAGAGGCCTGCAGCCGCTCCCATAGCCTTCTGTCCACCAAGTACGAGCTGGCTCTTTTGAGCGCCCTTCTCGGCAGGTGGACGGCCTTCTTCTGCCTGATAAGCAACTTGGCCCTTAGTTGATGCGAAGAAGCTAGTTAGAAGTGACTTAGCAGGTACAGCTACTCCGTGAGCTTCTGCATATGAAGTAAGGAATGCACCGCTAACAGATCCGAACATCTTGCCGTATGTGCCGGCCTTTACACCTGGAACAGGCTGAATGTTCATATCAAAGCCAGCTTCTGCAAATGTGCGCCAGTGCCAGTTACCAATAATGGCGAATGGAACCTTGCCAGCTAGATAATTATCCTGGCAACCAGTATCAGTTGCTGGCCAGAAGCCATTGCTCTTACCCTTCTTGTCAAGAAGTAATGTGCTTACATTCTTAGCAAATACTGCTGGATCAAAGCTCTTGTTGTAGTTAACAGTTCCATCAGCATTCATGATGTATGGCTCTGCACCAAGTGCTGAGAATCCTGAAAGAGCGCCCCATGACATTCCACCACCAGCAACACAAAGTCCAGCCTTAAGGCCCAACTTTGACTTGTTAGCGAGGTAGAACTTAACCATGTCACCGTATGTCTTTGGTGCTGACTTTACTAGCTTTGTGTTGTAAACCATTCCAACGTTGTTTACATCTACAGGAACTCCGTAAAGTTTTCCACCAAATGAAAGATCAAAGAATTGGCTTGGAGTGAACTGTGCCTTCTGCGCTGCAGTCAAAACTACAGGAGCAAGCTTTCCGCTCTTAGCTAGGGCTGGAACCCAGTCGTTACCTGCAACGAAAATATCTGGACCGGTTGTGCCAGATGCCTTATCAAGTGCATCTTTCAATGCATCGTAACTTGAAAATGATACGACCTTGATTGTGCTTCCTGGAACCCAGTCACCCTTCTTTGCAAATACCTTTGTTAAGTTAGGTCCGCGTGTTTCATCGGCCCAAATAAGAATTTCACTTGCAGCTTGTGCAGGAACAATTGTCACGCCAGCGGCAAATGACATTGATACAGCAAGAGCAAGACCCTTAAGTAGTCTGTTCTTCACTAAATGTTCTCCTTTAAGATTTGAAAACCTCTTCTTGGGGGTGCAGGTTTCCTCGTGTCCCTATTTCACAGCCTTAGGGGCTTAAAAGCAACGCAAACCCTATGAACATAGGGCTTTTGGGCTGCTCTTTACGCAATTGTTATAAAGCTTCGGCCTTACATATGCCGTTTGCAGGCCCTACTTATGGAGCTGCTCTACCGTGCCATCCCAGCCCTTTACGGCCTCAGGTTTACGAGGAGCCTTACCGATATAGCGTGCTGATGGGCGGATCAAGCGGCCTGTGCGCTTTTCTTCCAAGATGTGTGCAGACCAACCTGCAGTGCGCGCTGCAGTAAACATTGAAGTAAAGAGATGCGACGGAACTTCTGCGAAGTCCAAAATGATTGCTGCCCAGAACTCAACATTTGTTTCTAGAACACGATCTGGTTGACGCTCGCGTAGTTCCTTAAGCGCTGCTTTCTCCAGAGCTTCTGCAACTGCATAACGAGGAGCATTTAACTCTTTAGCTGTGCGACGCAATGTGCGTGCACGTGGATCTTCTGCGCGATAAACGCGGTGACCAAATCCCATAAGACGTTCTTTGCGATCAAGTAATCCCTTTACGTATGCAGTTGCATCGCCAGTCTTTTCAACTTCATCAATCATGTGTAATACGCGAGAAGGTGCGCCACCATGTAGTGGACCTGACATTGCACCAATTGCACCTGATAACGCAGCTGCAATATCAGCACCAGTTGATGCAATAACTCGTGCAGTAAATGTCGAAGCATTCATTCCATGCTCTGCAGCAGAAACAAAGTAAGCATCAATTGCGCGAACGTGTGCTGGATCTGGTTCCCCGCGCCAGCGAATCATCATGCGCTCAACAACTGTGT
>JBIIJO010000071.1:0-4401 GCA_044233685.1 Candidatus Planktophila sp. | reverse complement strand
TGTTGCCACGCGGAAATGCAATTGCATGGTCACTTGGTGGAGAAAAGCAGATTCAGAGCATTCGCCGTGCGCGTTCAGCTCGTGAAGTACGCGATATCGACCACGCTAAAGAGATCAAGGCCAAGCTGGAGTCAGCAACTGTTGTTGCTAAGGCAAAGGTTGGCGCAAAGGGCGCTCTGTTTGGTTCAGTAACAGATAAAGATGTTGCTGGTGCAATCAAGGCAGCTGTTGGTCTAGATATCGATCGTCACTCAATTAAGACTGCCGGACATATCAAAAAGACTGGAAACCACGATGTGAAGGTCGCACTTGGCCACAATATCGTTGCAAAGATTACAGTTTCTGTAGTCCCAGAATAAAGTAATTAATAAGAAGGCCCGTCGCTTATGCGGCGGGCTTTTTTATTTGCTTGTAACTGCCACCAAAGCTTTTTTGAAGTACTCACTTGTAAATTCACTTCTAGCTAAATCGTATTTAGACATTCCCCACTCCCAGAAATCAAACTCAATCTCACTCACTGAATCTTGAATTGATGCCCATAGTGTCCATCCATATTTTGCCATCAAGGCCCATAGCCATGCACGTGCAACTTTGTCGGGGCGATGCGCGCCGTAGTAAGCGGTGACTAACTCTTCTAGCGCCTCAATAGGTTGAAATGCCTCTGCCCAGACGTTGCCGATCTCAAAGCAGGCATCGTTATTTCCTGAGTATTCATAGTCAATAAGCCAGATTTTTCTGCCATCATCAATGAAATTGCCTGGCAATAAATCATTATTACAGGGCACTAATCCCTCAAAGAGAACTTCAAAGGCTTTTTTGATTTGCACAACCATAGGTTCAAAATCCACGTAACCATCAGGAACTCTAAAGCCCTGCTCTTTTACAATCTTTAAATAATTACTCTGTGTGTTAAACATATTGAACTCATGATCAAAAGGCTCAAGTGCGTGCAGATTACGAAGACTGGTTGCAATGCGGGGTAAGTTCGCTGCAACATCATCGGCGCCATAGGTTTTGCCACTGATGTAGGAAATAAGAAGTAGACCTTCACCGGGTATGTAATCCAAAACTTCGGCTCCCACGCCACCCTTACCGGCAATGGTGGTGTTTATAAATTCAGAGCCTCTATCGATTGCTAGAAAGTCCGAGGAGTTGCTAGAGACTCGGGCCACATATTTATCGGCGGGAGTTTCTATAAGAAAGTTTCTATTGGTTAAGCCGCCAGAGAGTTCTTTAATGGAGGTGCGCTTTGCAAGCAGGGCGATTTTATTGAAACGTTCACCGAACTCTTGCTCAAGGACACTATCGTCAGACACGCATTCAGGATACATTTCATATGTGGTCGTGTCAGTAGTTCCAACCCGAGCAAAAATCATCATTATTGGTGGTGGCGTGGGCGGAACTTCGGTTGCCTATCATTTAGCCGAGCTTGGCGAAAAAGATGTCATTTTGCTGGATAGAAACGAACTCACTAGCGGCTCCACATTCCACAGCGCAGGCTTAGTAGGTCAACTGCGAGCAGATCCAACGCTGACGCTAATGAATATGCACTCCGTTGATCTCTACAGAAAACTACAACAAACAGAGACGCCCCCAAGTTGGCGCGAGTGCGGCAGTATTAAGTTGGCTTCCACTCCTGAGCGCATGCAAGAGATCCGCAGACAAATCGGTTGGGCTAAAACTTTTGGTTTAGATTTAAAAGAGATTTCGCCTAAAGAGGCTCAAGATCTCTTTCCTCTCATTGACCTAGAAGGTGTTGTTGGCGCTTGTTATATGGCCTCAGATGGCCAAGTCGACCCTTCACAGCTGGCAATGGCGCTCGCAGCCGGTGCTCGCAGACAAGGCGTTCAGATCTTTACTCACACCAGAGTTCTTGAGATTAAAACAACGAATGGACGAGTCAGCAGTGTTGTCACCGATAAAGGTGAGATTGAATGCGAAATAGTTGTTAACTGCGGTGGAATGTATGCACCGCAAATAGCACGCATGGTCAATGTTCGCGTGCCAATTGTTCCAATGAGTCACCAATACTTAATTACTGAAAACTTCATGCCACAGGATGCCCCATTTTTGCCTTCCCTTCGTGATCCAGACAATTTGATTTACTTCCGTCAAGAAGTATCAGGTTTACTCATGGGTGGATATGAGCGCACATCAAAGGCATGGTCTGCTGACTACAACAATATTGATGACATTCCAGCAAACTTTAATAACTCGTTGTTGGCAGAAGATTGGGATCGCTTCACAGATATCGCTGAAGCATCACAAAAGCGTGTGCCAAAGATGGCAGAAGTTGGAATCAAAAGCTTTATCAATGGTCCAGAGGGCTTCACGCCAGATAATGAGTTCTGCTTAGGTGAAACATCTGTCGGTGGATTCTTTGTTGCTGCAGGCTTTTGTGCCCACGGTATTGCAGGAGCAGGTGGAATTGGCAAAGTAGTTGCTGAATGGGTTGTTGCAGGTGAACCAACAATGGATCTGTGGCATATGGATATCAAACGCTTTGGTGCATCCTATGAATCCCCAGATTTCACCTTACAGCGCATCACAGAAAACTACGAGCAGTACTACGACATCCACTACCCAAGTGAAGAACGCAAATCAGCGCGGCCTAAATTTATGTCCCCTGTCTATGAATGGCACAAAGCTAATGGCGCGGTCTTTGGTGAGAAATCTTCATGGGAGCGTGTCAATTTTTATGCAACCAATATTGGTGATGAGGCACTACGCCCAAAGGATTGGCTAGGAACTCACTGGTCAAGTGCGGTGCAAGTAGAGCACTATGCAACGCGGGAAACAGCCGGATTATTTGATGAATCTAGCTTTGCTAAAGCTCGGATTAGTGGCAGCCGGGCAGGTGAATTCCTTAACTATGTCTGTGCAAATAATGTCGTTAAAGGTGTTGGCAAAACAACCTACACACAGGCACTTAACTCAAAAGCTGGCATTGAATCTGACTACACCGTCACACAAACTGGTGAGAATGAATTCATGATTGTCACAGGAACTGCCTTTTCGGTCCATGATTTTGGTTGGTTAGAGAAGATACGCCGCGAGCATTCATTTGATGGTGTTGAGATAACAAACATTACAAAAGAACTTGCGTGCTTTGGAATCATGGGACCAAAGTCCAGAGTGATTTTGCAATCGTTAACCAGTACAGATCTTTCCCATGCAGCTTTTCCTTTTATGAGTTCACAGGAAATTAGCGTGGGTGATATTAAAGTGCGCGCAACAAGGCTTACCTACGTTGGTGAGCTGGGTTGGGAACTTTATGTTCCAGTTGAACAAGGATTAGAGCTGTGGGAAAAGATTATGGCGGCAGGTAAAGCGCAGGGAATTAAAGCCTGTGGTTACCGCGCAATTGAATCCTTGCGACTTGAAAAAGGTTATCGCGCCTGGGCAGGTGAGATAAACACGGAAACTAATCCTTATGAGGCAGGTCTTGGCTTTGCAGTTTCACTTAAGAAAGAGAAATTCCATGGCAAGGATGCAGCTATCGCTGCGCAAAGTAATCTTTCACGTAAATTAGTTGCAATTACCTTTGATGACATCACATGTGTGCCATTTGGATCAGAACCAATTCGAATTGGGTCAAAGATTGTTGGCCGAATTAAATCTGGCGGCCAGGGCTACACAATCAAAAAAGCGATTGCTTATGCCTACCTACCAATTGAGTACACTGGCGTTGGCACAAGTGTGGACGTTGAGTTCTTTGGTAATTGGCGCACGGGTGTTATCTGCGCAGAGCCACTCTTTGATCCAAGCAATGAACGTATTCGTTGTTAAATCTCACGATTTAAGATTTACAAAAATACTTTTATGCACAATGCACTGCAACAAATTGCGCCTCTGACCTGCGCTTTTTCAGAGTAGGGGTTAGCACTACCCACTTACCCACAATTCATCCACCGCTTTATACACAGGAAAACACGCTTATCCACCCACTTACCCACAGCTTTATCCCCATCACCCCGCATGATTTCTCGCCTATAAGAGGTGCTGGCACCTAAGTTACGCCTACAAGAAATTCACTTGTCAGTGGCACATGGGAGGTTATACGCGTGAGCATCGCAGAACTTCCTAATAATCGCGCACCGCGCGATACAAACATTTCCTCTATTGGCGCAGATTTTGAACGCACACCACCACAAGATCTCATTGCAGAGCAATCTGTTTTAGGTGGAATGCTTTTATCTAAAGATGCAATTGCAGATGTTATTGAAATTATTCGCGATCGTGATTTTTATCGTCCAGCACATGAGTTAATTTATGACGCAATTATTGATTTGTATGGCCGCGGTGAACCAGTTGATGCTGTAACAGTTTCATCTGAGTTAACTAAGCGCGGTGACATTGCACGTGCTGGTGGTGCTCCTTACCTTCACACTCTTATCTCTT
>JBIIJO010000070.1:0-4425 GCA_044233685.1 Candidatus Planktophila sp. | reverse complement strand
TGTGAGTAAGGCACATGCCGATGTTGTTCTTATCTCCGGCCATGATGGTGGAACTGGTGCATCACCACTTACATCACTTAAGCATGCAGGTGCTCCATGGGAACTTGGTTTGGCAGAGACACAGCAGACACTCTTGCTTAATAATCTACGTGATCGCATCGTTGTTCAAACAGATGGTCAGTTAAAGACTGGCCGCGATGTTGTTATTGCCGCACTGCTTGGCGCTGAAGAGTTCGGTTTTGCTACTGCGCCTCTAGTTGTTTCTGGTTGCATCATGATGCGCGTGTGTCATCTGGACACATGCCCAGTTGGTGTTGCAACACAGAACCCAGAACTGCGAAAGCGCTTCACAGGTAAGCCTGAATTCGTTGAGACTTTCTTTGAATATATTGCTGAAGAAGTACGAGAGATTTTGGCCAGCCTTGGCTTTAAGACTCTGCTCGAGGCAGTTGGCCATGTTGAGTACTTAGATACCAAGCGTGCAGTTGATCACTGGAAGGCAAGTGGAATTGATCTTTCGCCATTGCTCACACGACCAGATGTAATCAGCCCACTCCACAACACGTCTAAACAAGATCATGGCCTAGAGGCTGCACTTGATAATCAATTGATTTCTCTTTCACAGCCAGCACTAACTAAGAAAGAGTTAGTGCGCATTGATCTTCCTGTTCGAAATGTTAATAGAACCGTTGGAACAATGTTGGGTGCTGAAATCACACGTAATCACGGGGGAGCAGGACTACCTGATGACACAATCGATGTGACTTTACATGGCTCAGCTGGTCAATCACTGGGTGCATTTATTCCACGTGGTTTAACAATTCGTCTCTATGGTGATTCCAATGACTACGTGGGCAAGGGAATTTCAGGCGGTCGCATCATTGTTCGACCTGATGAGAAATCTTCATTTAATTCAAATGAAAATGTGATTGCCGGAAATGTTATTGGCTACGGTGCTACATCTGGTCAGATCATGATTCGCGGAGTTGTTGGTGAGCGCTTCTGTGTTAGAAACTCAGGTGCCACAGCAATTGTTGAAGGAATTGGGGATCACGGTTGTGAATATATGACTGGTGGAAGCGTGGTTGTCCTTGGTCGCACAGGTCGTAATTTTGCAGCTGGTATGTCAGGTGGACGAGCTTTTGTTTTGGATCTAGATCCTGCAAATGTAAATGCAGAGATGGTTGATATCTTGGCAGTTCCTGGCGATCAAAAAGAGATTCTTCGCGCACTTGTATCTGATTTTGCCCAGGAGACAGGCTCAATTGTTGCAAGTGAATTAATCAAGGATTGGGATAGTGCTATCAAGCGAATCTCTCTTGTGATGCCACGCGATTACGCACGTGTGCTTGAGGCAATGGCCCGTGCAACTCGTGAAGGTTTACCTGTAGATGCTTTGGTGATGGAGGTTGCTGCAAATGGCTGATCCAAAAGGCTTTATGACAACAGAGCGCCAGACTCCAACACGACGTCCAGTTGATGTTCGTATTCAAGATTGGCGCGAAGTCTATGAACCACAAAGCTTTGAACACTTACAAAAGCAAGCTGGTCGTTGTATGGATTGCGGAATTCCCTTCTGTCATTCAGGGTGCCCACTCGGAAACCTCATTCCTGAATGGAATGATTTGATTTGGCGCGGTGATAAAACCGAAGCCATTAACCGTTTGCATGCTACGAATAACTTTCCTGAGTTCACTGGCCGTTTGTGCCCAGCACCATGTGAGACTGCATGTGTTGTTGCGATTAATCGCGAAGCTGTGACAATTAAGCAAGTAGAGTTGCGCACTATTGAAGAAGCATTTGATGCGGGGGATGTAAAGCCTTTGCCTCCAGATCGTATTTCAGGTAAAACTATTGCTGTTATTGGCTCTGGACCTGCAGGTTTAGCAGCAGCCCAACAGCTCACGCGTGCAGGTCATACTGTTGCTGTCTATGAGCGAGCAGACAAAATTGGCGGACTTCTTCGCTATGGAATTCCAGAGTTTAAGATGGAAAAACACATTCTTGATCGCCGTTTGGTTCAGATGGAAAAAGAGGGCACGCGTTTTCGTGCCGGTGTTGATGTTGGGGTGGAATTAACTGGTGCTGATCTTCGCAAGAAATACGATGCAATTGTTCTTGCAGTCGGTGCGACTAAATGGCGCGATCTACCAATTCCTGGCCGCGAATATAGAGGCATCTACCAAGCAATGGAGTTTTTGCCTTGGGGCAATAAGCAAGCTTTGGGTGAGATCGAAGTTTCACCAATTAATGTTGCAGGAAAACATGTCGTGATTTTAGGCGGCGGTGATACCGGTGCAGATTGCTTGGGAACATCGATTCGCCAAGGAGCTGCAAGTATTACTCAGCTTGAAATCATGCCTCGCCCAAGTGATGAGCGTCCAGGTTCACAGCCTTGGCCGACGTATCCAATGATTTATCGTGTTTCAAGTGCGCATGAAGAAAACGATAACCGTATGTTCTCAGTAAGTACTGAAGAGTTCTTAGGTGATGCTGATGGAAATCTACGCGCCATACGTATTGTTGAGACAAAGTTTGAAAATGGAAAGTTTGAGCCAGTTGCCGGGACTGCCAAAGAGATTCCTGCGGATTTTGTATTCCTAGCAATGGGTTTCACAGGACCTGAACAATCTGATCTCATTTCACAGTTAGAAGTTAAGTTAGATGATCGTGGAAATATTGCACGCAATGCTGATTTTGAAACTAGTGAAGAAGGTATTTTTGTTGCAGGAGATGCAGGGCGCGGACAATCATTAATTGTCTGGGCAATTGCAGAAGGTAGAAGTGCAGCAGCAGCCGTTGATAGATATCTCACTGGGGAGACTCAGCTTCCGTCACCGATAGAACCAACAACCCGTCAACTAATGGTTTAAGGTAGGAATATGCGTAGAGCAAAAATCGTGTGCACGATGGGTCCAGCAGTTCAATCTCCTGAAAAAGTTAAGGAGCTTATTGACGCTGGTATGAATATCGCACGGTTAAATCTCTCGCACGGTTCATATGAAGAGCACCAAGCGCGTCTAGATTCTGTTCGTAACGCCGCCAAAGCTGCTGGTCGCCCAGTTGCCATTCTTGTTGATCTGCAAGGTCCAAAGATTCGCCTGGCTCGCTTTAAGGCGGGACCACATGATTTAGCACGTGGTGACATCTTTACAATCACAACTGATGAAGTTGAGGGAACAAAAGAGCGCGTTGGTACTACTTATAAAGGTTTACCAGGAGATTGCAAAGCCGGAGATCGCATTCTCATTGATGATGGAAAAGTGACTGTTGAAGTTGTTGAAGTTAAGGGTAATGATGTTGTCACTAAGGTTATTGAACCTGGCGCGGTGAGTAACAACAAGGGCATTAACTTGCCAGGTGTTGCAGTCTCTGTTCCTGCGCTCTCTGAAAAAGACATTGATGATCTTCGTTGGGGCCTGCGAGCAGGAGCTGATTTTATTGCGCTCTCATTTGTTAGAAGCGCAGAAGACATTAAAGATGTCCATAAGATTATGGATGAAGAGGGAATTAGGGTTCCTGTAATTGCAAAGATTGAAAAACCACAAGCAGTTGAAAACCTTGCTGGAATCGTTGACGCTTTTGATGGCATCATGGTTGCACGCGGTGATCTTGGCGTGGAGCTTCCAATTGAAGATGTTCCATTGGTACAAAAGCAGTGTGTTGAGTTAGCTCGAGATATGGCTAAGCCAGTAATCGTTGCAACGCAAATGCTTGATTCCATGATTACTAACTCACGCCCAACTCGCGCAGAGGCAACAGATTGTGCAAACGCAGTTCTAGATGGCGCAGATGCACTGATGCTCTCAGGCGAAACAAGTGTTGGGGAGTTTGCAATTGAAGCCGTTCAGACAATGGCACGCATCATTCAAAAGACTGAAGAAGGCGGCCTCGACCGTATTCGTCCAATAAAGACGGCTCCACGTACTAAGGGCGGAGCAATTACAAAGGCTGCAACTGAAGTGGGCGCCATAGTTGATGCAAAGTATTTAGTGGCATTTACTCAAAGTGGCGATTCAGCGCGTCGTATGTCTCGTTTGCGCTCACCTATTCCAATTCTTGCCATGACTCCAGAGATTGGCACATATAACCGTCTTGCACTTTCATGGGGCGTTGAATCAATGCTCACTCCTATCGTTGGTGCAACCGATGAAATGGTGAAATTGGTAGACACAGTCCTTATTGATTCTGGTCGCGCTCAATTAGGTGATCAAGTGATGATTGTTGCTGGTTCACCTCCTGGAATTCCAGGTTCAACGAACGCGATGCGCGTTCACCGCGTGGGAGATGCTGTTGGTGGGGTAGCTGCGGCTTACCGCTAAGATTGGCCCCGTTCGGATATCACGTAACGCCTCGGTACTCCAACGGTAGAGAGGGCAGTCTCAAACACTGCACAGTGTCGGTTCAAATCCGACTCGGGGCACA
>JBIIJO010000069.1:0-4445 GCA_044233685.1 Candidatus Planktophila sp. | reverse complement strand
AAAGGAACACATCACATGGCACTTGCACCAGCAGATGTACTAGCAGGACTTAAAGAGATCGTTGAAGAAGTAGCCGGTATTCCAGCTGCATCAATTGAGCTTGATAAGAACTTCACTGAGGATTTAGAAGTAGATTCACTGAGCATGGTTGAAGTTGTAGTTGCTGCAGAAGAGCGCTTTGGCGTAAAGATTCCTGATGAGGCTGTAACTGATCTCGTCACAGTTGGCGATGCAGTTAATTTCATCGTCAACGCAGCTAAGTAAGTAGTAAGAACTTACCTTTCATGTCTCGTCGCCGCGTTGTCGTCACCGGGCTGGGTGCCACAACTCCTATTGGTGGGGATGTAACAACTTCTTGGTCAGCCCTTCTCGCTGGCACTAGTGGTGTTCGAAACTTGACTGAGGAATGGGCGCAAACTCTTCCAGTTCACTTTGCAGCTCGAGTTGCAGTTGAACCATCTGAGCAGATGGAGCGTGTTGAACTTCGGCGTCTAGATAGATCTGAACAATTTGCAATGATTGCATCGCGTGAAGCCTGGAAAGATTCAGGCTCACCTGATGTAGATAAAGAGCGCCTTGGTGTTGTAATCGCTTCAGGTATTGGCGGTGTAACAACACTGCTTGATCAATATGACATTTTGCGTGAAAAGGGTGCACGTCTAGTTAGCCCACACACCGTTCCTATGTTGATGCCAAATGGTCCAGCAGCAAATGTAGGTCTTGAACTACAAGCTCGCGCTGGAGTTCACACACCAGTTAGTGCCTGTGCATCAGGTGCTGAAGCAATTGGTTATGCACTAGAGATGATTAGAAATGATCGAGCAGACATTGTTGTTAGCGGCGGTGTTGAAGCGGCAATTCACGCAATGCCGATGTCAGGTTTTGCTGCGATGAAAGCCCTATCAACTAGAAATGATGAACCACAACGTGCTTCTCGTCCTTATGATTTAAATCGAGATGGCTTTGTTTTGGGCGAAGGTGGCGGAATTTTAGTTCTAGAAGAGTATGAACATGCAGTGGCACGTGGTGCCAAGATTTACTGTGAAATCGCAGGACAAGGCTTAACCTCTGACGGTTATCACATTGCAGCACCAGATCCAGATGGAGCTGGCGTGCAGAGAGCAGTTAAGTTTGCACTTCGTGATTCAGGTTTAACTACTAAAGACATCGTTCACTTAAATGCCCACGCCACTTCCACACCAGCCGGCGATGTTGCCGAAGCAAATGCTTTGCGCGCAGCACTTGGAGCAGATGCAGATCATGTTGCAGTTTCTGCAACTAAATCGATGACCGGGCACTTGCTCGGTGGCGCAGGTGCCATTGAATCTGTCTTTATTGTTAAGACTTTGCAAGATCGTCTGGCTCCCCCAACAATTAATATTGATGATTTAGATCCAGCCGTCACTGTTGACGTAGTTCGCGATAAGCCCCGAGCACTTCCAGCCGGTGACATCGCAGCTCTTAATGACTCTTTTGGTTTCGGCGGCCACAACGTCGTATTGGTATTTAAGAGCATATAAGTGCTAACTGCGCAGTTAGACCCACGCGATCCAGAAAGCCGCATCGCTCGCTTACTCGATGGTGGAAAGTTTGAATTCCTTATCCCCCGCACCGATTGCGGAATGGTTGCCGTTACAGGTGATATCAAAGGAAATAAAGTTGTTGTCTTTGCATCTGATGCCACAATTAAAAGTGGAGCATTAGGCGTTGAGGGCTCAAAAGTAATTGTTACGGCCTATAAAGCTGCGATGGGTGCTCAAGTTCCCATCATTGGTATCTGGCACTCAGGTGGTGCGCGTTTAAGTGATGGTGTTGCATCCCTTGATGCCTTCGGAGAAGTTTTCCAATCAATGATCTCTGCAAGTGGACGCATCCCTCAGTTATCACTTGTTCTTGGACCCACAGCTGGTGGCGGTGCATATGGACCAGCGTTGACTGACATTGTTGTTCTATCTCCTGAAGGAAGAATCTTTGTAACTGGCCCTGATGTTGTTAAGAGCGTTACGGGTGAAGATACAGATATGGCCCTCTTGGGTGGACCAGAGGCGCATCGCAAAAATAGTGGCCTTGCACACATCATTGCCGCAGATGAAGATGAAGCAATCACTGACATTCGCACGTTGACCGATCTTTTTGCTAATCAAGGTTTC
The DNA here is from genome assembly GCA_044233685.1 of Candidatus Planktophila sp. Lineage (GTDB taxonomy): Bacteria > Actinomycetota > Actinomycetes > Nanopelagicales > Nanopelagicaceae > Planktophila. The sequence continues at coordinate 2,295 of JBIIJO010000069.1, read as the reverse complement.
ATGAACGCTGAAGTTAAAGACATTGATCTTGCAGCCTTTGTCCCACAATCAAAAGTGCGCACTTATGAAGTACATCCCTTAGTCGAAGCGATTCTAGACACCGATGCAGAACACATTGAGCTTCTATCCATGTGGGCACCCAACATGACAACAGTTCTTGGTCGATTAGGTGGTGCAACAGTTGGTGTGTTGGCAAGCAACCCAGCACACATTGCTGGCGCACTTGATGCTGCAGCTGGTGAAAAAGCTGCACGCTTTGTTCGCACTTGTGATGCATTTGGTATTCCACTGATTGTTATTGCAGATGTCCAAGGATTCTTACCGGGCGCTGGACAAGAGTGGGAAGGTGCGGTTCGACGCGGTGCAAAGCTATTGCATGCATTTGGTGAAGCAGTCGTCCCTCGCGTTACATTGATTACACGTCGTGCCTATGGCGGTGCCTATGTTGCAATGAATTCAAAAGCACTAGGTGCCACACGAGTATTTGCTTGGCCTAATGCTGAAGTATCAGTGATGGGTGCGGTTGCAGCGGTCCGAGTGTTGCATCGCCGTATTTTGGCCGACTTGCCTGCAGAACAACGTGAATCAATGGAGTTAGAGCTAGCTGCAGAGCACGAGAAGATTTCTGGTGGTGTTACACGCGCCGTTGAAATTGGCGCAGTGGATGAGATTATTGAGCCAGCAAAAACACGAAGTGCATTAGCAAAAGTTATTGCCCAGGCACCTCATCGCCGTGGTGCTCACGGCAATATCCCGCTTTAGTTTGTATTAAAAGTTACAGAAACAGTTGCGCTAACAGTCTTATTGATAGTGCTTGTGTCGTAGGCACCATAATCTGCAGTCATTGTTGAATCTGGGGTTGTGATCTGAATTGGGCCTGCTTTGACGTTTGCCAATGAACCAAGTGATCCACCCACAGCTTTAGTCAGTGATTCTGCGCGAAGCTTTGCATCTTTCATCGCTTCACTCATTAATTCTGGGCGAAGCTCGGGCAAGTTTGAGATGTAGTACTGAGGTCCATAGTTATTCACGTTAATTCCAGTTTCAAGCAATGTACCAATTCCTTGACTCAACTTTGAAACTAATTGCACATCATTTGTTCGAACCGTCACATCGCGAGATGCACGGTAGGAAAGAATGCGACCTGTTGAATTTCCATTGACGTATTCCTCATTGGCATAAGTAGAAACTGCGCCAAGCGTGAGGGCATCTGCTGCAATGCCACCTTGAGTTAAATAGGAGGAAAGAGTTGCAACATCTGAATCTACTTTCTTCACAGCCGCACCAACTGTTGGAGATGAAAGACTGACAGAGAGAGTCCAGACTGCATTATCTGCAACTGCACTAGTTTTGGCAGATCCTGTAACAGTGATTCCATTACCTGCACGTGTTGCAAAGCCGGTTCCAACTTGAGTTAATCCAACGCCGAGTGCGAGCGCAATGATTACTGCTGACACAATGATTGTTATTGCCTTGCGGCGCTCTACGGTGATAATTGGGGATTCATTTAGTTGGCTCATGTCTTTATCCTAACTGACTAGATTGCATGCAAGCGCGCAGGTTCGCCCATGCCAGCGCTCCTAAATCTTTCTAGCTCTACATCCCAGGCAGTTCCCATGGCCTGCAAAAGACCTTGTCGTATTGAATCTTCATCGAAAGCCTTTTGTATCACATTATTTATTGCGAACTCATTGAGAAGCACAGCCCCACTTAAATCTGTGACAGCTCTGTGAAGTCCAAGCTCTGGTGTGAAGCGAAAGAGTTCGCCGCCATTCTCATTTTCCTCAAGAACTTCAAAGTTTAAGTAGTGCCAACTTCGTAATGTGCTGGCAATCTCTGCCGCAGATCCGCCGCGACCTCTCCATTGGCATTTCGTTTTAAATGTGCCGACCATCAAGCTTTGCGGCTGCCAGTTCACTTGTGCATCTGCGCCAACGATATTTTGTATCGCCCAATCAATATGGCGGCGCAGCGCAGAGGGTGCTGAGTGAATAGTAAGTAAGCCCCGCACCGATATTTGGGCAGAAGGCGTGACAAGACGTTGCATGATGTTCTCCTAGCAAGGGCGCCAAATGCGGCCTTCCCCAGCTGCATTTGCTCTTACTAGTGCCTTAATTGAACACCGTGCACGCTCAAACTGTCCAGCCCCACTTTAGGCATACGGCTCAGTAGGCGGTAGAGTTCACCTCAGTCGGACGCTTAATCAGTACCCGTTTCATGTAACACATATTCGGTATCGCTGGCGCAAGAGGAAGACCGTGATCCGAGGATTTCTCGGAACACCCACATATCGAA
>JBIIJO010000068.1:0-4469 GCA_044233685.1 Candidatus Planktophila sp. | reverse complement strand
AATACAGGCGTGCTGCTCTTTAAAACCTCAGCATCAAATGTTGCTGTAGTTACTTTGCTCGTGGCCATTATTTACTCCTTGATGTATGTGTTTAGGTTGAGAACTTTAGTGTCCCGAGAGAAATCTTTCAGCATCTAACGCTGCGGCGCAGCCAGAGCCAGCGGCGGTGATTGCCTGGCGATAGGTGTGGTCCACCAAGTCACCGCAGGCAAAAACGCCCTTGATATTTGTTCTAGTGGATCTATCTTCCACTTTTACATAGCCTTCAGAATCTAGATCGATTTGGCCAATGATTAATTCACTGCGGGGGATATGTCCGATAGCAACAAATAAACCAGTGACATCTAATGTTGATTCAGATCCATCAACCGTGTTCTTAATCTTTAAACCAGAAACTTTGTCAGCACCTAGTACGTCTTTAACTTCAGAGTTCCATAAGAATTCAATCTTAGGATTATTAGCTGCACGCTCGGCCATGATCTTTGATGCTCGCAATGAATCACGACGGTGAATCAAAATAACTTTGTCAGCAAAACGAGTTAAAAACGTTGCTTCTTCAACTGCTGAGTCTCCACCGCCAACAACTGCAATTGTTTGTCCGCGGAAAAAGAAACCATCACATGTAGCACACCAAGAAACACCATGGCCAGATAGACGCTTTTCATTTACTAAACCAATTTCACGGTATGCACTACCTGTTGCAAGAATCACTGACTTTGCTTTCACAGTATTACCTGAACCATCTTTCAAAATCTTGATATCACTCTTTAAATCCATTTCAACAATGTCATCGGTGATTAACTCTGTGCCAAAGCGCTTAGCTTGCTTTCGCATACTGTCCATTAAATCAGGACCCATCACACCATCAATAAATCCAGGAAAGTTTTCCACTTCTGTTGTGTTCATCAACGCGCCGCCTGCAGTTACTGAGCCCTCATAAATAACTGGGTTTAACTGTGCGCGAGATGCGTAAATAGCAGCTGTGTATCCAGCTGGGCCTGATCCAACAATTACAACATCTCTAACTTCACTCATATGTGCTCCTTATAACCCGTAACTTATCTTCTTTATTCCTCTGCGCCAGGACGTCGTAAAACAGAGTTCTTTAGATGTCTAATCATTGTGATTTCTTCAACACCAGCGGCTTTGCCTGCAATTAAATAGCCAATAAATGCTGCGCCCATAACAACTGCTAGCTCTCCCACCCTAGCGATTTGGCTCATTTCAACGCCAACCCAATCTAAATATTGCGTTAATGCGAAAAGTGGCAACATCACGCCGAAAGAAGCACCGAAGAGGCGAAGGTGTTGGCCACCGAAATCTTTCAAAGAAATTTTTCCAGTGTGTTTTTTGAGCAGCGACAAAGTAACTAACAAACCAAGCAAATATGAGATCGAGAACGCAGCACCTAAACCAATTGTCACCCATTGGTTGCGAAGTGTGGCAAGTGAAAGGTAGGAAAGTCCAACTGCAATAATGTTAATAATCAATATTGAAATTACCTGTGTGCGAGTATCTTCAAAAGCATTAAAGCCACGAATAAGAATTAAGTTGATGGAAAATGCAACTAGACCAAAACTCAATGCTGCTAACACATAACCAATATATCTGGAATCCTCAATCGGGATACCTATGAAAATTACAGAAGTAATGAGTGGCCCAAATAGTAAAAATGCGACTGCACTCGGAATCGTTATGACACCAACAAGGCGTATTGCTCGAATTAACTGCTCGCGAACTTCATCAGCTTTCTTCTCTAATGCAAGCCGTGAGATGTGAGGCAAAATAGCTGTAATGATTGAGATTGTTACGATTGAATACGGCAACAACATTACATAGTAGGCAAAGGTGTAAGGCGTATAACCAACTCCACGCTCTATCCCCTCTTGTGCACTTCGCACTGCAGCACTTGTAGCAACGTTAACTGTTACCAAATAACCAAGCTGTGAAATCAAAACATAAATCAGAGTCCATCCTGCTAAACCAAATGATTTACCGAGGCCTTTAACTCCCCATCGGGGGCGTAGTTTTATTCCTAATTTATTAATCACCGGAACTAAGATCATTGCTTGGACAACCACACTTAGGGTTGTTCCCCATCCCAAAATCTGCACTTGGATGTTTGAAATGTTATCGATACCCACAGATGGTGAGAAAACAAGGAAAGCCCCAAATAGGACTATGCCAACAAGGTTATTGGCTATCGGTGCCCACATCAGTGGGGCAAAGGAACCACGGGCATTTGCTACTTGACCCAGCATCGTGAACAGGCCTAAAAAGAAGATTTGAGGCAAGCAGTAGCGGGTGAATGCAATTGCAATGTCTTTTTCTGTTTCAAATCCTGGAGTGAAAAACTCTGGTGCATATAGACGAACCAGAGCTGGGGCGAAATACACTCCTACAGCAACTAGTACAAATAAAATTAGTGAAATTGTTGTAATTAAGCGTGAAGCAAAACCATCTCCACCATCTTCATGATCAAAAGATCTCACTAACTGTGGAATGAAGATTGCAGTGAGTGCACCGCCCACAAGTAAGTTATATAAAATATTAGGCATAGTGTTTGCAACGTTATAAGTATCTGCAAGCAACGCGGTGCCTAAAACTGCTACAAGTAAAATGCCACGAATAAACCCTGTAATACGAGAAATGATTGTGCCAAGTGCCATGATTCCTGAGGCGCGGAATAGTTCATTAGATTTCATCTTTGCGCCCCTTTTTCACTCGACGAACACTTTGAGTAACAGCTGCAAGCAAGAGCAGGATGGCTGCCCCCGTGGTAAACCATGTCACACGTTTATCAATAACTGTGGAATTAATCTGCAGAATCGATGCCGGTACGACATCTACACTCGTAGCATCGGTGATTTGGGCAAAAATTGTGGTTTCCCCTGGTGCTATAACTTCCAAGGTAAGCTCTAACTGCTTTTTAGAGTTGGCGGGCACAACAACGCCGGCAAAGTTCTCAACAACCACTCTCGTATTCATCGGCGTCATTTCAATATTGACCATGACATCCACTGCGAACTCATTAATAATTGTCACAGGCAGTTTGGCAGATTCAGTTGTCACTTGATACTTACCGGGATTAATACGAAGCTTTCGCACCTGGGCATCTACAGCAGCCTTAGCGCTGTATGAGAAATAGTCACGAGAGTCTTTATCTAGAGATGGAGATAAAAGACGGCTTAATCGGGCTCGCATCAACATCAAATCTGGATCTTCAACAGCGCGTGATAAACGGGTGAGTGCTTTGCGGCTATCGCTGTAGTTCTTTTTTAACACCGGGTTCAACCTTGATTTACCTGTGCTCCAGCCACCATCTGGCTCGCTGCGCACAATACGTCCCAATGCAACCTGCAGTTGAGATTTTCCAAAGGCGTAATACATTTTTAATTCACTGGGAGCTAAGGATTTAGCTAAGTTAACATCAGGATTTCCATAAGCAAGTGCGATAACTTCATTTGCTCTAGTTACTTTCTGTAACTGAGTTAACCAGTCAGAGGCGATTTTGGAACCAAGAGGCTCTGCATCAGTTGCTAACTTGTATTCACCAGTCATTGCAACAACTTCATCGATTAATGCTGGATCGATAATCCAAATTTTGGAACGTGAAACTGGCACATAAACCAATTGGCCTAATCTTCCTGATGGAGTTAACTCTTGTGCCAAATCATCATTTCTAAATTCACCAGTAAAAGTCTGATGCGCCGGGCTAATGATTCGGACTACTGTCGATTCTGCTTGGACGGGTGAGAGTAGTGCGAATAAAAAGAATGCAGTTAGAAGTGAACCTATGAGTTTTTTCATGGGCTCAGCTGGCCACTTCTAGCGATTAGCTTCTTTTCATCTGGATAGGCCAAGCGATCCACAATTTCAGCTAATGGAAACCAAGAGACTTCATCCACTTCACTGATTTGTGGAGTTAGTTCCCCACTCACCTCAGTAAACATAAAGTGATGAACTGTTTTATGAATGCGCTGACCTCCAGCCATAAACCAAAAATCAATCACGCCTAAGGATCTAGTGATAGAAGATGTAATTCCTGTTTCTTCTGCCACCTCACGAATTGCAGCTTGTTCTGGTGTTTCACCTTTTTCTATGTGACCTTTTGGTAAAGACCATAAAATTCGTTTTCCAGTTGAATCCTTATGATCAATTCGGCCAATTAACAAGCCTTGTGTGCCAGATGAATCAATAACTAACCCGCCAGCGCTGACTTCATCCACGCGCTTGGCATAAGGGCGTTTGTTTTTTGGGTGAGGAGTTTTTTCAGGGTTAGAAGAACTCTGTGTTTGGGGGCCGCGGTTAGCGGGGCGCTTACGCTTCCGCTTCTTTTTCGTACCTTCGCTGCCCGCACCAGGTGCCGGGATCATGGAGCAAGGGTACTGCTCTAACCTTACTTATTGTGAGTAACGCATTAGGAGCCGCGGGCGAGTTAGCCATTCGCTCACTTATTGAACGAGCCC
>JBIIJO010000067.1:0-4614 GCA_044233685.1 Candidatus Planktophila sp. | reverse complement strand
TTCCAACGAACAAAACGTGACCGCCCTTTGCAACTGTGTCCTTAACGAACTCATATGCATTGTCGATTAGCGCTAGTGATTGCTGGATATCGATGATGTAGATGCCATTGCGCTCTGTGAAAATAAAGCGCTTCATCTTTGGGTTCCATCGACGAGTCTGGTGTCCGAAGTGGACTCCGCTGTCGAGAAGTTCTCGCATTGTTACTACTGCCATGACGGCATACTCCTTCTTAGGTTAATTATGTGCGCAGCACAATAAAAAACCCGCTCGGTTTTGGCCTAACAATTTGTTGGGCCCGTCGCACTGAAAGTCATCTACCGAATTAACGGACCGAGATGATTCACCCACTAAAAGTGAGGCAGTGCTGAGATGTCACCGGCTGAATTACTTCAACTGGTGCGGGGCAAATCTTACCTGAGCCGTGAGCGTGCTTTTTACCGTCCCACTATGCGTAAAAGCCCCCACGCAGTGATGCGAACCACGGCCTCCAAGGCAATTGCAAAGCTCATCTTGCTGACCCCATGTTCGCGCTCGATAAAAGTTATAGGCACTTCAGCAATTGATCCACCTCTGGCAAGTGCCCTACGAGTCATCTCAATCTGAAAGCAATATCCCTCACTAGCGATTGTTTGGATATCCATTTTCTTTAATAGTGCAGCTGAATAGATTCTAAAACCCGCAGTTGTATCGGCAACCCCAAGGGATAACAGAGTGTTTGCATATCTATTAGCAGCTTTTGAAAGCAGCTCACGAGACTTGCTCCAATTTTTAATCTGTCCATCTGCAACCCAGCGTGAACCAATCAATAAATCAGCCGAACCAATCCACTGCATCATCGCCACTAAATCACTTACTTGGTGAGAGCCATCGGCATCCATTTCAATAATGTTTTCATAACCACGATCAAGTGCAATCTGAAATCCCGCACGATAGGCACTGCCTAAACCTTGCTTGCCACTTCGCACAACTACTTCTACGCCATGGGCTTTACAGATTTGAGCTGTGCCATCTGGTGAGCCATCATCTATAACTAGAACATCAAGATCGAGTGTTGCTAACTCGTCGAGTAGTGAGCCGATGCTTTCGACTTCGTTATATGTTGGAATAACAACAATTGATTTGCTCATGCGCGTGGATGGGCCTGTTTGAAAGCTTTTTGTAAGCGCTCAGTTGATACATGTGTATAAATCTGAGTTGTGGCCAACGAAGCATGGCCCAAAATCTCTTGCACTGTTCGCAAGTCAGCACCACCTTCTAATAGATGCGTTGCTGCAGAGTGGCGAAGAGCATGTGGTCCCATCCGCTCTATGCCTTCAATTGCAGAGAGTGCTTCATACACAACGGTTCTAACTGCACGTTGATCTATTCGCTTTCCTCGGGCTCCAAGAAAAACAGCTTTTTCAGATTTCTCATTCAGTAACTCTTGGCGTCCATCATCTAGCCACTTCTTCAGTGCGCGCATCGCAGGATTGCCCAGTGGAATGACACGTTCCATGTTTCCTTTTCCGAGCACTTGAATGGTCTGGCGGTTGTAATCAATATCGCCTAGATCTAAACCACATAGTTCTGCCACGCGAGCACCAGTTGCATATAAAAGCTCTACCATTGCAACATCGCGCAATGTCATTGGGGTTTCATCTTCTGCTGCCCGTGTTGCCATTGAATCCATGGCTGTTTTTGCATCATCAATACCTAAAACTTCAGGCAATGTCCGATGGCCCTTAGGTGTTGCAAGGGATGCACCCACATCACTGGTTAAGTATTTGTTCTTTAATGCCCATTTTGTAAACAAGCGCACTGAGACTGCCCTGCGTGAAATAGTTGTGCGCGATGCACCTTTGACTTGTTGATTAGCTAACCATGAGCGTAAGTGAACAAGCTGCAACTGTGAGATATCTGTAAGGCTACTTTTTTCTAGATGTTCTAATAATGAGGTTAAGTCCCCCATATATGCACGGACTGTGTGAACTGAAAGGTTTCTTTCTACTTCTAAATGGCGTTGAAAAGTAGTTAGTAACTTTTCAAAATCTTCGCTCACGCGTCAACTTTACTCGGGTTTGCGTCCCTGACGCAGAAGGCCGAAGGTAACCGCGTCCTCAAGTGCCATTGCAGAAGCTGCAATAACATTTTCATGCACACCAACGGTGTTCCATTCGCCTTTGCCATCGCTCGTTTCAACTAATACGCGTGTAACAGCGCCTGTTCCTAGGCGTCCTTCAAGGATGCGCACCTTGTAATCAGTGAGCTCTAGAACTTCTAACTCTGGATACAGAGCTTTCAATCCTGTACGCAAAGCATTATCAAATGCATTCACGGGACCATTACCGGAGCCAGAACATGAAATCTGCTTACCCATAGCCGTTACTTTAACTTCAGCCCTTGTAAGAATGCTTTGATCTTCAGAGCGCTCAACAGTTGTTAGCCAATGGTCAATGGTAAAGAAAGATGGACGCTTGCCAATCATCTCTTCATGAACTAGAAGTTCAAATGAGGCATCGGCAGCTTCAAAGGTGAATCCGCGAGATTCCATTTCTTTAACGCGATCAACGATACGGCCGATAAGTTCTTTATCTCCACCAAGATCAACACCGAGTTCTTGGGACTTTAATTCAATAGATGCACGCCCAGCCATGTCAGAGACCAACATACGCATATCGTTTCCAACAGATGCTGGATCTTCATGTTGGTAAAGGGATGGATCAACCTTGATAGCGCTGGCATGCAGACCTGCCTTGTGAGCAAATGCTGAAACTCCCACATATGGCTGGCGCGAACTAGAAGAGACGTTTGTAACTTCAGCTACGGCATGTGAGATTCTAAATGCTTCGCGCAGTGAATCCTTAGGTAATACCAATTGATGCTTCTTTAACTCTAGGTTTGCAATAATTGTTACAAGATCAGCATTACCTGTGCGCTCACCATAACCATTAAGAGTTCCTTGAACATGTGTCGCACCTGCTGCAACTGCAGCCATTGAGTTAGCAACTGCGCATCCTGTGTCGTTGTGGCAGTGAATACCAAGGCGAGCAGAGCTAGCAGTTAAAACATCATGGACAACTTGTGAAAGCTCATCTGGCAACATTCCGCCGTTTGTATCGCACAAGGCAATCACATCAGCCCCGGCTTCAGCTGCAACGCGCACAACTTCTAGCGCGTATGCACGGTTACTGCGATAGCCATCAAAGAAGTGCTCAGCATCAAGAAATACACGTTGTCCTTCAGTAATTAGATGGCTAACAGAATCGCGAATCATCTCTAGGTTTTCATCAAGAGAAGTTTTGAGTGCTAAATCAACGTGGCGATCAAAAGCTTTTGCAACCAAAGTAACTGCTGGGGCACCCGAATCACGGAGTGCACCAAGTAATACATCATCGGCGGCTTTAACGTTTGGACGACGTGTGGCTCCAAATGCAACAAAAGTTGCATTCTTTAGTACTAATTCCTTTTTAGCGCGCGCAAAAAACTCAGTGTCTTTTGGGTTTGCCCCTGGCCATCCACCTTCAATAAATCCAACACCAAGATCATCAAGATGACGCGCGATTGCCAACTTGTCATGAACCGAGAGATTTAATCCCTCTTGCTGGGCACCATCGCGCAGAGTGGTGTCATAGATATGAAATGCATCAGAGACTGGCATTAGCAGACCTTACGAATCCAGCCGTGTGTATCAGAGGTTGTTCCATGTTGAATAGCAAGTAAGTGATTGCGAATTTGCATAGTGATCACACCAGGTTGTCCGTCGCCAGTCACCCAAGTACCCATATTTGATTTAGCAGTACCGACAGGTGAAACAACTGCAGCTGTTCCACACGCAAAGATTTCAGTGATTTCACCGGATGAAACGCCATCGCGCCAATCTTCGATGCTCAGCATTACTTCTTCAGTTTTATAGCCAAGGTCCTTAGCAACAGAGAGAATTGAATCGCGGGTAATTCCTGGAAGCAATGTGCCAGTTAACTTTGGGGTGATGACAGTTGCATCTGCGCCTTTGCCCTTAACAAAGTAAAGGTTCATGCCACCCATCTCTTCAACCCACTTGCGCTCTTTTGCATCAATCCACACGACTTGGTCGCAACCCTCTTTCGCAGCAGCTTTTTGTGCAACGAGTGAGGCTGCATAGTTTCCGCCGCACTTTGCCTCACCTGTTCCACCTTGCGCTGCTCGCACATATTCAGTTGAAATCCACACAGAAACAGCCTTTGATGGATCAAAGTAGGCACCGGCAGGTGTTGCAATAAGAATGTATGTGGCCTTGTTAGTTGGGCGAACACCTAAACCGACTTCGGTTGCAATCATGAATGGGCGGATATAGAGAGATTCACCAATTTTGTTTGGCACCCAACCTGCATCTTGCTTAACTAAAGTTTCAACAGTTTCTAGAAATAACGCCTCTGGCATTTCAGGTAGCGCTAAACGTTTTGCAGAGTTAGCAAAACGCTTTGCATTTGCATCAGGGCGAAAGAGTGAGATTGAACCATCAGGTTGGCGATAAGCCTTCATACCTTCAAAGATTTCCTGACCGTAATGAAAAACCGCGGTAGCTGGATCAAGTGAGAGTGGGCCATATGGCTTTAACTCTGGTTCTGCCCAGCCATCTTTTTCAGTCCACTCAC
>JBIIJO010000013.1:0-17736 GCA_044233685.1 Candidatus Planktophila sp. | reverse complement strand
GGAAGTTAAGCCTCTCAGCGTCGATGGTACTGCAAGGGTGACCTTGTGGGAGAGTAGAACGTCGCCGGACTTCTTTTATAAAAAGGGGCGCTTTAACGAGCGCCCCTTTTTTATTTCTCTATCATTTATTTAGCAAACAAAGATTGGAGTATGACAATGGAAGATAAAAACAAACGTCCATCACGTCCTGCTTCATCGCGCCCATCAGGGCCAAATAATGCACGCCGGCGTGAAGATTTGCCTGTTCGCGGGGGATCATCTAATCGCGCCGGAGCTCCGCGCCAAACTCGTGATGGATCAGATCCTCGCGGTGCGCGTCCGGCACCTATAGATCGCGAACAATCACGTCTTCGACCACGAATTTTTGAACCAGATATTCCAGATGAGATTACTGGTGAAGAGTTAGATAAGTCATTGCGCGCAGAACTTCTTTCCCTCTCTGCAGAAAATGCAAAAGTTGTTGCTAGACATTTAGCGTGTGTGAATTTATATGCAGAAGATGACCCACAGCGCGCCCACAAGCACGGTGTTGCAGCTGCCCACCACGCAGGTCGCTTAGCTGTTGTTCGAGAATCTGCTGGCTATGCTGCATATCGCGCAGGCCATTATGAAATTGCGTTAAAAGAACTACGGGCATCCCATCGCATCTCTGGTGATGTTTCCATGTGGCCAGTAATGGCTGATTGTGAACGTGGTCTTGGAAACCCTCTGAAAGCGTTGAATTTGGCTGGTTCTGATGAGGTCAAGCGATTGGCTAAACCTGAAGAGATTGAAATGCGCATTGTCGCTTCCGGTGCTCGCCGCGATCTTGGTGAATTTGATGCAGCCGTTGTGACATTAACGTGTAAGGAGCTAAAGAATGAGCAAGAGGAGTGGGCAGTGCGTTTGCGCTATGCCTATGCCGATGCTCTTGAGGCTGCTGGACGCAAAGAAGAGTCGCAAGAATGGTTTGCTAAGTGTGCAGAGATTGATACCGAAGAGGTCACTGATGCCTCTGAGCGCTGCTTGTAATTAGTTACCCACAGCAAAATTTTTAAGCTTTAACTTTTTGTCGCACCCTCTGGTAATCATCATCCTTTCCGATTAAGTGAAGAGATGAGTTGAATTATGAGTGAGAAAAAAGGCAAGAAAAAGAACGTGGTACTTGAAGTAGAGGAAGAGGATTTCTCCCTTAATGATCTTCTCTTGAGAGGTCGCATTTCTGCATCGGCGATTGAGAAAGAACTGCCGTCGGGGGATAAGGTCGTTGAGTTTCGCCTCATTGTTTCTAGAGAGCGACGCGATGGTGTTGACACCTTAGATATCGGTGCTTGGAGCGCTAAATCACGGCGAATTGCGCTGACTTTAAAGCCCGATGAATGGGTTGAAGTATCAGGTGCTATTCACAGGCGTTTTTGGACCGGTGCTGGTGGACTTGCAAGCCGTTGGCAGGTTGAAGCCGTTGAGATTTCTCGAATTTAGATAGGCTTGCGGCTATGGCCAATGACATTTTTTCAACACTTCGCACCTACCTGAGCAAAGTAACTGATGGGGATAAGAACGCATCAGAAGTAGCCTCCACGGTTAATCAATGGCTGCGTGAAGGTGGCGAGGCTCTCAAGATCAAGATTGAAGATGAAGTCGAACGCTCCGTTTCCAAAATGGGTTTTGTTAAGCGTGGTGAGTTCGAAGCCCTTAAAGAGGAAGTTGCGCGCTTGAAAATGAGTAAGCCTGTAAAGAAAGCTGCGCCAGCCAAGAAAACTGTGAAGAAAGCTGCGACTAAGAAAGCGGGCAAAAAATGACAACTAACTCTGAACAGACCCAGGGTGAGAATTTAGTAGAAGAAGTTCGCAGTGAATTAGTTGAGATTGATGCCATGCAGATTAATGATCATGGAGATCGCTATGAACAGTTGCACCAAAAACTATCTACTGCACTTTCATCCATTGATGGGTTGTAAGTAGGACACGTGAAGATTCGCCTTGATGCAGAGTTAGTGCGCCGGGAATTAGCCCGCTCGCGCGAGCATGCATCGGATTTGATTGAGGCTCGTTCGGTTTTAGTAAATGGGATTCCAGCATCAAAGCCTGCAACTATGGTCGATGCAGAAACCTCAATAAAACTTCACGGCAAGCGCGATGATTTTGTCTCTCGTGGCGGTCACAAGTTAGCAGGAGCACTCGATGCATTTAGTGGCGTTGTTGTCGAGGGAAAACGCTGTTTAGATGCAGGGGCTTCAACAGGCGGATTCACTGATGTTTTATTGCGCAGGGGAGCTGATCGTGTTGTTGCCGTTGATGTTGGTTATGGGCAATTGGCATGGGAGCTTCGCCAGGATCCTCGCGTAACAGTTCATGATCGCACCAATATTCGCCATCTAACTGGTGAAGTGATTGGGGACCCGATTGATTTAGTTGTCGCAGATCTTTCCTTTATTTCATTGACTCTGGTCCTGCCCGCTTTAGCCGCTGTTTCAAAGCCGGATGCCGATTTTGTTGTGATGGTTAAACCTCAGTTTGAAGTTGGACGTGAGAAGCTGGGAGCTGGCGGAGTAGTGCGAGATCCAGCTCTTAGAAAAGCAGCAGTTATTGAAGTGGCAGATTCTGCTTATGATGTCGGTCTTGGAACCTTAGGTATTGCAGCTAGTCCACTACCAGGACCTGCTGGAAATGTTGAATATTTCTTGTGGCTACGTCGAGGAGCCCCAGAGATTAACCATGAAGCGTTAGATCAAGCGATAGCGATTGGACCGCAATAAATGAGTGAGCGTAATTTATTACTTGTCTGTAATCCTTCGCGCAATGAAGCAGTAGATGCGGCCACAGCCCTTGCCAAAGATTTTAATGCTGGAGGTTTTTCCCTCTACACAATCTCTGATGTTGAAATTGCTGGAGTAGTTAAGTGTGATGTCGCGTCCATGCCAGTGTTGGAGGTTGCCGTTGTCTTGGGTGGAGATGGCACGATGTTGCGCGCTGCAGAGGTCACTAGAGAGCAGCAAATTCCATTGCTGGGCGTGAACTTGGGCCATGTTGGATTTTTAGCAGAAGTTGAAAAACCACCTTTGTCGGCAATTGTTTCGGCAATAACAAAGCGTGAATATGTCTTGGACTCACGAATGGTGTTGCAGTATGCCGTTAAGAGAGACGGTAAGACTGTTTCGCAAGGTTGGGCGCTCAATGAAGTAACGGTTGAGCGCGAGCGTTCAACGATGGTTGAGCTTTTCCTTGAAATTGACGGACGTCCTATTTCACGTTGGGGCTGTGATGGATTGATCTGCTCCACACCAACTGGCTCAACTGCCTATGCATTCTCTGCTGGGGGACCAGTTGTGTGGCCAGAAGTAGATGCACTCGTTGTGTTGCCTATTTCGGCGCATGCCTTGTTCTCACGTCCACTCGTTATCTCTCCTCAATCTGAAATTGTCGTGAAAGTAGAATCCAAAGAAGCAGTTTTATCTGCTGATTCATTGCGCAAATTTGATTTGCTAGCTGGAGATCGCGTGGTCATCACCAAAGATTCCCACGTTGTTAAGTTGGCACATCTGACTAACACAGTATTTAGTGATCGATTGGTGGCCAAATTCAAACTTCCCGTTGAGGGCTGGCGCGGTGAGTGATCGCACATTTCTAGAAGAAATTTCTATTCGCTCTATTGGAGTTATTGAGCACTCCACCCTTGAAATATCCACGGGTTTAACTGTTTTAACTGGTGAAACCGGCGCAGGAAAGACCATGATTTTGACGGCCTTAAATCTAATCCTGGGTGGCAAAAGCGATAGTTCACTCGTGCGAAAGGGAAGCGAGAGATTAGTTGCCAGTGGCAGCTTTAGTGTTCCAAAGTCTTTGCAGGATTCTTTTGAAGAACATGGTTTGCAAGTTGAAGATGGGCAGTTAATTCTCACAAGAACCGTCAATGCTGATGGTAAAAGTAAAGCAACAAGTAATGCCATTTCTGTGCCATCGAGTGCCTTAGCTGCAGCAAGTGAGAACTTGGTGGAAGTGCATGCACAAGCTGCCAACTTGAACATGACTAAGGCCGCCAAGCAAAGAGATTTGCTAGATAGATTTGGTGGCAAAGAGTTACATAGCGCGTTAGTGAATTATCAAAGCGAGTTAGCTAACTATCACGAGCTCAAGTCTCGCATCACTGCCATGAAGAAAAGCATTGATTCAAGGGATGCTCAGTTAAGTGAACTGCGTGAGTTCGCAGCCGTGATGGGCAAATTAAAATTAGAGCGCGGTGAGCTACAAGAGATCACTACGGAGATAGGCCGTTTATCTAGCGTTGAAGATTTGCGATTGGCTGCCCAAAACGCCTCATCTGTTATAGAGGAGGAAGAGTCAGGGTCACTGACAACCCTTGGAATCACTAGGAAGTCACTGGATTCGGTTCGCGCAAAAGATCCACAAATTGAAGAGCTCTATCAAAGAGTGAGTGAAGCGTTTTTCTTAGTAGATGATGCAAAGGGTGTTCTGGCTTCATATATAGCTAATTTAGAGGCCGATCCTGCTCGCTTAGATTATTTGAACGCTAGAAAAGCTGAGATTAATTCACTGATTAAGAAATACGGCGGTTCACAATCTGCCGATGACGAACTCATTGCACTTATCGAGCGATTTGAGAGCTCAAAGAATGCCATTGCAGATCTTGAGGGGGGAGATGAGCGGTTAAAGGAGTTAGAAACCGAGCTCGTCGGAATCAAAAAGAAACTTGTTGCTGCTGCAAAATCACTCACAAGTAGCCGAAGTGAAAATGCTACTAAGCTATCAAAAGAAGTTACTAAGGAAATTCAGCAATTATCCATGCCACACACTTCTTTCCATTGTCAGGTGCAGAGCGCTGACTACAACGCACTCAAGGAATCTGACTTCACGGCCCTTGGTTGTGATGAGATTGCAATGCTTATTCAAGGACACAAAGATGGGCCACTGGTTCCACTTGCAAAAGGTGCAAGTGGTGGTGAAATGTCTCGAGTGATGTTGGCACTAGAAGTAGTACTTGCTGCAACGCATCCTGTCGGCACGTATGTTTTTGATGAAGTAGATGCTGGAGTTGGCGGTAAAGCCGCAATAGAAGTGGGTCGACGTTTGCATGCACTTTCTCAACATGCACAAGTTATTGTTGTGACTCACCTGCCTCAAGTTGCGGCCTGGGCTGATTCACATTTCGTTGTGACGAAGAACTCTGATGGATCTGTTACCGAAAGCAATGTGCGAAAAGTGGTCAAAGAGGATCGCGTTGAGGAGATTGCCCGCATGTTGGCGGGAATGGAGAGCTCGACAAGCGCGCGTGAACACGCCACTGAACTCCTAGAACTGCCCCTGTCGAAGCGATAGGCAAACCGATGATAGGTTGGTCTCCCATGGGCCAACCTCATGTGACTAAACACTTATTTGTAACTGGCGGAGTCGCCTCTTCACTCGGCAAAGGACTCACCGCCTCATCACTAGGCAGGTTATTAGTAGCCCGCGGCATCCGCGTAACGATGCAAAAGCTAGATCCCTATCTCAACGTTGATCCTGGCACGATGAATCCATTCCAGCACGGTGAAGTATTCGTAACAGATGATGGTGCTGAGACAGATTTAGATATCGGACACTACGAAAGATTCCTTGATACTAATTTGCACGGATCAGCTAACGTGACTACTGGCCAGGTGTATTCACGAGTCATAGCTCGTGAGCGTCGCGGTGAGTATTTAGGTGAGACTGTGCAAGTTATTCCACACATCACCAATGAGATCAAAGAGCGCATTCGCGCTATGGCTGCCCCTGACATTGATTTAGTTATCACTGAAGTGGGCGGAACTGTTGGAGATATTGAATCTCAACCATTCCTTGAATCTATTCGACAGATTCGCCAAGAAGTTGGCCGCGATAATGTTTTCTATTTACACATCTCCCTTGTTCCATACATCGGTCCATCAGGAGAGTTAAAGACAAAGCCAACCCAGCACTCAGTAGCTGCCCTTCGAAGTATTGGTATTGCGCCAGATGCGATTGTGCTTCGCTCTGATCGTGAAATTCCACTGGGAGTGAAGAAAAAGATTTCTCTTATGTGTGACGTTGATTTAGAAGCAGTAGTTGCGGCGATGGATGCACCGTCAATCTATGACATTCCAAAGGTGTTGCACTCTGAAGGCTTAGATTCCTATGTCGTTAAACGCCTTGATTTAGGAGGACATGAAGTTGTGTGGGGGGAGTGGGATGCTCTCTTGCAGAAAGTTCACCACCCTAAGCACCACGTGCGGGTTGGTCTTGTTGGAAAATACATTGATCTTCCAGATGCCTACCTCTCAGTCTCTGAAGCACTACGTGCTGGTGGTTTTGCAAATGAGGCAAAGATTGAAATTGTTTGGATCCCAAGTGATGAGTGCGAAAGTGCAGAGGGTGCCAAGAAGCATCTGTGTGGACTCGATGCAATTGTTGTTCCTGGTGGTTTCGGAATCCGTGGAATCGAAGGCAAGGTAGGTGCATTAAAATTTGCTCGCGAAAACAAGATTCCAACTTTGGGTCTGTGTTTAGGATTGCAATGCATGGTCATCGAAGCTGCTAGAAACTTAGCGGGTATGAAGGATGCAATTTCAGCTGAGTTTTCAGATTCTGGAACACCAGTGATTGCAACTATGGATGATCAAAAGCATGTGGTGGCAGGTGAAGGTGATATGGGTGGCACGATGCGTCTAGGTCTCTATAAAGCAGATCTTCTTAAAGGCTCAGTAGTTGCTGATACTTATGGTTCTCTTGAAATATCAGAGCGACACCGTCATCGATATGAAGTCAACAATCTCTATCGTGATCAGATTTCAAAGGCCGGTTTAGTTTTCTCAGGCATGTTTGCCGAGCGCGACTTGGTGGAGTTTGTGGAACTGCCTCGAGAGGTGCATCCTTACTACGTAGGAACACAGGCTCACCCAGAGCTACGTTCACGTCCAACTAAGCCACACCCACTCTTTGTTGGATTGATTAAAGCGGCGGTAGTAGCGAAAGGTAAGTGAATGATCGTTGGAGTACCTAAAGAGATAAAGGTCCACGAATCACGAGTAGCAATCACGCCCGAAGGTGTTTCAGAGTTTGTAGCTGCCGGGCATCAAGTAATTATTGAAACTGGCGCAGGACTCGGCTCTGCAATCACCGATCAGGATTTCACTTCCGTTGGAGCAACTATCGTTGCCAAAGCGAGTGATGTGTGGGAGAAAGCAGATCTGTTGCTAAAGGTGAAGGAACCAATCGAAAGTGAATATTCACTTCTACGTAAAGACCAGGTTTTGTTTACATATTTACACCTTGCCGCTTCTAAAGCATGCACGGATGCACTCGTTGCTAGTAAAACAACTGCTATTGCCTATGAGACCGTTGAAGTTAACGGACAGTTACCACTGCTTGCCCCGATGAGTGAAGTGGCTGGACGCCTTGCCACACAAGTTGGCGCAACTGCTCTGCAAAAGCCCCACGGCGGTCGTGGAGTCTTGCTCGGTGGCGTTCCAGGTGTAGCGCCAGGCAGAGTGCTCGTGATTGGTGGCGGTGTAGCAGGACTCAACGCTGCAGTTATTGCAGTGGGAATGGGCGCTGATGTAACAATCATCGATCGCTCTGTGGCACGTCTTCAATACATAGACACTATTTATGCGGGACGAATTAAGACTCTGACTTCTTCCAAACATGCAGTGGAGCGGGAAGCCAAGCAAGCCGATCTTGTTATTGGCGCAGTGTTGGTTCATGGAGCAAAAGCACCTAAGTTGGTATCAAATGCTTTAGTTGCTCAGATGAAATCAGGGTCAGTTCTTGTAGATATTGCTATTGATCAGGGTGGCTGTTTTGAAGATTCACGCCCAACAACACATGCCGAACCAACCTATCAAGTTCATAACTCCGTTTTTTATTGCGTTGCAAATATGCCAGGAGCTGTTCCCGTTGCCAGCACATATGCGCTCACAAATGCCACTTTGCCGTATGCATTATCGATTGCCAATCTGGGTTGGGAAAGAGCATGCAAAGAAGATTCCAACTTAGCTAAGGGTCTTAATGTTCATGATGGTAAGATTTACTATCAAGCCGTAGCCAAGGCCCATGGATATGCCAGCGTTGAACTTTGATTTAGTCTCTACTTCTTTCCTTAATCACTTAACAATTGAACGTGGTTTATCTGCTCACACGATCGCTGCTTATCGCAGGGATTTGATGAAGTTTGAAAACTTTCTAAACGGGAAAGCATTGGCAGATGTGGATCCACAAACCATCGCAGATTTCGAAGTTTCGCTTAAAACTGTCCAAGCATCACCAGCCAGCATCAGTCGAATCAATTCGACACTTCGTTCATTTTTCAAACATGCTATGAGTGAGTTTGGGATAGCTAACCCAACGTTTGAAATGTCACCGAGTCAGTCAAAGCGCAGGCTTCCTAAAGCGCTAACGGTTGAACAAATTATGTCTTTGATTAATGCTGCATATAGGGAGAGTGAACCAATCACGCTTCGAGACCAGGCAATGATTGAACTGCTCTATAGCAGCGGTGCCCGTGTCTCTGAATTAGTGGGAATCAATATTGCAGATATCGCGAGTGCACAAAGTGCTGATGGTGAAATTACGACTTTAAAGCTTCGCGGTAAAGGTTCCAAGGAGCGAATAGTTCCACTCGGATCTTTTGCAACTAAGGCCATTACTGATTACTTAGTCCGCATACGTCCCATGCTTGCAGCTAAGAATTCAAAAACTAATACCGCGCTTTTTCTTAACTCTAGGGGAGCCCGGTTAACTCGACAATCTGCCTGGAATATGGTGATTAGAGCAGCAAAGGATGCAGGAATTGAGGCGCATGTTTCGCCCCATGTCTTTAGACATTCCTATGCAACACATCTGCTAGATGGCGGGGCAGATATTCGCGTTGTTCAAGAACTACTAGGGCATGCATCAGTAACAACAACGCAGATATATACGCTTATAACTATCGATAAAGTGCGAGAGAGTTATTCACTGGCTCATCCGCGCGCACGCGGTTAGTAGTTCTTAGAGTCCGCGTAAACGGCGGGCAAGAATACTTTGATCACCTTTAGCTTCAAGATCAGCGATGATGACAGCAATAGATTCGCGAACGATACGACCGCGATCTACTGCAAGTCCAAGATCACCACGAAGTTGCAAACGTGCTTGATCTAGTTCAAAGAGTTCATCAGGAGATAAGTAGACAGTGATTTTCTCATCATGGCGCTCACGACCAGAAGGTGAGCGATCGACTGTTGTCACACGACGACGAGCAATTGTTCGAACACCCTTTTTACTAGATGGTGCCTTTGGTGTTGCAATAGCTGGTGGCACAAGTGGTGCAGGTGTTTCACTTTGCGCAGGAACAGCGCTTAACGCTGGGGTAGTTGAACGAAATAGTTCATCAGCACCTGGAAGATTTGCTCTGCGGGTCATCGTGCGCCTCCTCGGGCAATAAGTTCTCTAGCTAGTCGGCGATATGAAGCTGCGCCACCTGAGCTCGTTGCATACGTTGTGATTGGTTCGCCAACAACAGTTGTTTCAGGGAAACGGATTGTCTTGGCAATGATTGTTTCAAATACATCTTGTGGGAACTGCTCAAGAATGCGCTCTAATACTTGGCGATTATGTGAGGTCTTCTTGTCATACATCGTTGCCAAAATACCAATGAGCTTAAGATTTGGATTGAGGAAGTTCTTAACCTTGTCCAAGTTTCCCTTAAGTTCAATGAAGCCGTGAAGTGCGAAATATTCACATTGCAAAGGAACGATTACTTCATCAGCTGCAACAAGTGCGTTGATTGTTAACTGACCCATTGTTGGCTGGCAGTCGATCAAAATGACGTCGTAGTAATCACGTAGGGAACCAAGGGCGCGCTTGAGATATTGCTGGCCGCCAATTTCTGCGCCCAGTGTTGTTTCAGCTGTTCCAAGGTCGCGGTTTGCAGGCAAGAAATCAAGGCCTGGCACTGCAGATTTGAGAACGATTGAATCCACATTGGCTGTGGGAGTCATGAGTGCGTAATAAACAGTTTGTTCTAACGGAAGTGAGTGAGCGTTAACACCTAGACCCAGTGAGAGACCACCTTGAGGATCAAAATCCACAAGCAGAACGCGACGACCCATCTCGGCAAGGGAAGCACCAAGATTGATTGTTGTAGTTGTTTTGCCGACTCCACCTTTTTGGTTGAAGATCGCGACAACTTTTGCATTTCCATGTTCGGTAATCGGAGGTGGTGTTGGGATATTTGCCGCGCTTTTGCCCAGAAGAGTTGCAGTAGTGGCTACATCTTCTTGCTTTGTCGATTTAGCGTTCAAGCGTCAAACCTCTTTTCCGTGAAGTGAGCGCGAGCCTACGCGCTACCTAGAACTGGAGCAACTGTGAAGTAGGGTGACGCCATGGATTTATCACTGGAGGAATCAAAGGATGTGAACGCCGTAGCTGGCGCATTCTCCGTCCACCTCGATAACTTCGATGGTCCTTTCGACCTGCTCCTACAGCTTATTTCTCGCCACAAGATGGACATCACTGAGATATCTCTGAGCCTTGTGACTGATGAGTTCATAGCCTTTATTAGGGCCTTGGAGGCCTCAGGAGAGGGTTGGCGCTTGGACCAGGCCACCGAATTCCTAGTCGTGGCTGCAACCTTGTTAGATTTGAAAGCGGCGAGATTATTGCCAAGTGGGGAAGTTGATGACGAGGAAGATCTAGCCCTTCTTGAGGCTCGAGACATTCTCTTTGCCCGTCTGCTTCAGTACCGAGCCTTCAAAGAGATTGCAGCGACCTTTAGCGAGCGCATAACAACTGCCGATAAGTTCTTCCCCCGAGTTGTCGCACTAGATCCAACCTTGAGCGCCCTGCTTCCTGAGGTTTTAATCGGAGTTGGACCACAGCGCTTTGCAGCTATCGCTGAGCGAGTCCTGACCCCTAAGGCCGCACCGGTAGTCAGTGTTGAGCATCTTCACTTAGCATTGGTCAGCGTTGCTGAAGAGTCTCGAGTTGTAGTTGAGGCTTTACGCAGATCGAAGTCCATGAGCTTTAGAAACCTAGTTTCGGATGCTGAAAACACCATGGTCATTGTTGCCAGATTCCTAGCCTTGCTCGATCTTTATCGCCAAGGTGTTTTGCGCTTTGACCAAGTCATGGCCCTTGGAGAGCTTCAGATCTCCTGGACTGGATCTGAGTCCGGGGAAGTGGAAGTCACTGATGAGTTTGATATCCCCGTAGTTTTAGAAGATGACGAACCGACAGAAGGTAGTACGAATGTCTAATGTAGAAGTTGAGCGTTCTATCGAGGCGATTCTGATGGTCGTAGATGAGCCGGTTTCAGAGATCATCTTGGCTCAGGTCCTGGAAAAGACAGTCGAAGAGGTCGAAGCTGCCCTTGCTCACCTGGTAACTACCTACGATGACCGTGGATTTTCCTTGCGCAAAATCAACGGGGGATGGCGCTTTTATAGCAACCCTGACTATCACGCAGCCGTTGAGAAATTCGTCCTAGATGGCCAGCAAAATCGATTGACCCAAGCTGCCCTTGAGACCCTTTCCGTCATTGCCTACCGCCAACCTGTCTCTCGAGCTCGAGTTTCAGCTATCCGTGGCGTGAACGTCGAGGCGGTTATGAAGACGTTGATCACCAGAGGTTTAGTGGAGGAGTCGGGGATTGAGCACGAGAGCGGCGCCATCCTTTACAAGACTACGAGCTACTTCCTAGAGCGCCTCGGACTGAACTCTCTTGAAGATCTTCCAGCCCTGGCTCCATACCTGCCAAATCTTGATGGGCTCGATGAAATCCTTGATTCGCTAACTGACTAACTTCCGCGCTATCCTTCTCTCCTGACTGTCGGGAGGATAGCCATGGGCCAAATGCGCCTTAACAAGATAATTGCAGATGCGGGTATTACCAGCCGCCGAGGCGCAGATGAGCTTATTGAATCTGGCCGAGTTTCAGTCGATGGAATCACGATTCGCGAGATGGGTTCCAAATTTGACCCTGATTCAGTTCAAGTCATGGTAGATGGTGAGACAATTACACGTTCAGTGTCTAAGTCTTATTTAGTACTTCATAAACCTAAGGGCGTTTTGTCTACCATGTATGACCCAGATGGACGACCTTCTCTCAGTGACTTTATTGACCTTCGAAAAGAGCGACTTTTCCATGTTGGGCGCTTGGATAAAGACTCCGAGGGATTGATCCTTTTGACCAATGATGGAGACCTAACATTTCGAGCTACCCACCCATCTTTTGGCCTGGAGAAGACTTACATCATCGAACACGAGGGAAAGCTACCTACGGGAATCGACAAAATCCTGCTCAAAGGCATCGAACTAGAGGATGGAATGGGTCGCGTTTTGACCTACAAAGAGCTATCTCCAACCTGGCTTGAGGTCTCGATTCACGAGGGTAGGTACCACATTATTCGCCGCCTCATGGAGGCAGTTGACGTGCAAGTCCTTCGATTGATCCGCACTAACTTCGGGCCGATCTCATTGGGAGACACCCCAGAAGGACGCTGGAGAAACCTGAATGAGGGAGAACTAACAAATCTACGTAACGTTTTAGGGCTTTAACGGCTTTACTACAAATCGATAATAGGCTAAATATAGTCAAATTTATATATCGATAATACGAGAAAGAAATATATATTTATCGATTTTTCAGATGCTCGCGCGAGGCTCTGGATAACGATAAATCGATATTCAATATTTCAGGAGGACCTAGAGAGAAGTGCGGATCAGTTGAAGGAAATATCGTAAAAAGGTTTTATCGATAAATATTTAAACAATCTTAGAACCATTCAAAATCAAGCGAAAAAGTGACCGAGAAAGGTACCCTTATCCCATGTCGATCAGAGCTATACGTGGCGCCACTCAAGTGAGCGCAAATACCCCAGAGGCAATAGCCACAGGGGTTAAAGAGCTGATCCAGGCGATTTTGGATGCCAACAGCCTGACACCTAGCGATGTTGTCTCGGTCTTTTTCACTTCGACCCCCGACTTGACAGCCTCCTTCCCGGCGGCTGCGTGTCGGGAAATCGGCTTTGCATCAGTGCCACTCATAGGCTCAGTCGAGGTTGATGTACCAGGGGCCTTAGCGATGGTCATCCGTGCGATGTTGCACGTCGAGAGCGCAAAGAGCCATGAAGAGATTTCTCATATCTATCTACACGGGGCAGTAGCCCTGCGCCGAGATATAGCCCAGTAATGGTGCGCTCAGTTCGAATTGTGGGGGCTGGCCTTATCGGCACCTCCATCGGATTGGCTCTGGCAGCCAAAAACATAGCTGTTGAGATGATCGACGTGGATAGCCGTAATCAGGCTTTGGCACAGGATTTAACAGGGGGAGTCAGCATTGACGAGCCGGAGCTGATTATTCTGGCAACTCCTCTCAGAGCCCTTTCCCAGGTCATAAATGAGCAATATGTACTAAATCCAAACTCTACGTTTATGGATGTATGCAGCGTTAAAGTTGAACCTCTACAAAAGGTTAAGGCATCAAAGCTTCCGTTGAAGCAATTCGTAGGCACCCACCCAATGGCCGGCCGCGAAGTCGGGGGAGCAGAGTCAGCTCGCGCCGATCTCTTTCTTTCCAGAAGTTGGATCATCACCCCGGATGCACAAAGTGATGCGGAAGCCGTAGCCAAGGTCAAATGGCTGATTGACCTGCTCGGGGCAACGTGCGTGGAATTAGATGCGGTTTCCCATGATGCAGCGGTGGCCCGAGTTTCCCATTTGCCACAGATCACGGCCACCCTTTTGGCTGGCTCATTGCATGGAGTGGCCCCTGAATGGCTAGACCTTGCTGGAGCCGGTCTTCGCGACACCACTCGCATTGCGGCATCGGATGAGAATTTATGGAAAGAGATCATTAGTTCAAATTCTCAAGAGATCAAGGCTTTGCTTACAAATTTGCATAACGAGCTTGGCGCAATGATTGATGCAGTTAATGATGAAGAAAGAATTGCAGTGATTATGCGCAAGGGACGAGATGGAAGAAATTTAATTCGGGGCAAACACGGTGGAAAAGCACGTGAATACACCTACGTTCCAATCGTTATTGACGATAAACCAGGTCAATTGGGTGCAATATTTAATGAATGTGCCGCAATGTCTGTCAACGTTGAAGATTTAGTAATCGAGCACTCACCAGGACAACTCAATGCTTTAATCACTTTGGCACTTTCTGCAGATGATGCAGTGAAGTTATCAAATCATCTCTCATCAATCGGGTGGAACGTTCATCCGATCCGTAAATAGAAGTAGGCTCATCACATGGGCATAGTCGTAGCAATTGATGGCCCGAGTGGCGCAGGTAAATCAAGCACATCTAAAGCAATCGCAATTCGCGCAGGTTGGAACTATTTAGATACAGGTGCGCTCTATCGCGCAGTTACTTGGGTTGCTCTAGAAAACAATTGCATTGAAGCTGCAGAAATTCTTAAAGCACTCAAGAGCGCACCGATTAGATTTGTTTCTAATCCGAACTCTCCAGATGTATTTGCAGGTGATACACAAATTACTCATACCATCCGTGGAACTTCCGTAACTGAAAGCGTAAGTCGCATCAGTGCTATGCCACAGATTCGCGAAGAGCTACTCGTCATCCAACGCAAAATTATCTCTCAGGCACCACGCGGAATAGTTGTTGAGGGACGAGATATCGGAACGGTAGTTGTTCCTGATGCAGCTTTGAAGATATATCTAACAGCTGATTTAGATGCTCGCGCTTATCGTCGCGAAAATGAAACAGATGATAAATCTGTTGACGTGAAGAGTTCGCTGGAAAATCGCGATTCCATTGACTCTACCCGCACGGTTTCACCGCTTGCCATGGCATTTGATGCAGTTGAAGTTGATTCAACGAATCTGGATCTTGATGAAACAGTGGAGCGAATTTGGGAACTACTTCGCCAACGCTCACTTCTTGGGCTTCCTATCGTTGCAATTCTTGGTCGACCTAACGTTGGTAAATCAACATTGATTAATAGATTCTTAGGACGCAGAGAAGCAATCGTTGAAGATACACCAGGTGTTACACGCGATCGTGTTCAGTATGAATGCGAATGGGGTGGTCGTCGTTTCATCATTATGGATACTGGCGGTTGGGAAGCAAAACCTGACGGCATCTCTGTTCAAGTAAGTGCTGGCGCCGAAATTGCAATGCAAGAAGCTGATGTGCTGGCTTTTGTTGTTGATGCACAAGTTGGTGCTTTGGATGAAGATGACATTTTGGTGCAACATCTGCGTAAAGCTAAGAAACCACTGATTTTGATAGGTAACAAAGTTGATGGAGAGCGCGAAGAGTCAGAAGCACATGGCCTGTGGTCTTTAGGACTTGGTGAACCATATTTCGTGTCAGCACTTCACGGTCGCGGTTCTGGAGATCTCCTTGACCATATTGTCGCTGAGCTTCCTGAAGTTGGCGGAGCGCAAACACAAGATGGCTATCGCAAAGTCGCACTCATTGGCCGTCCAAATGTTGGTAAGTCTTCTTTACTCAATGCTCTAGCAGGAGAAAATAGATCCATTGTGGATGATGTTGCAGGAACGACGAGAGATCCAGTTGATGAGTTAATTGAATTTGGCGGATCGATCTGGAGATTTATCGACACCGCAGGATTAAAAAAGCGTGCCAACCAAGCATCAGGTACGGATTACTACGCATCCCTTCGCACACAGACAGCGTTAGAGCGCTGCGAAGTGGCAGTCGTAGTTCTTGATGCATCAGAGCCAATTACTGAGCAGGATTTGCGTGTCATCACCATGGTGGAAGAGGCTGGAAAAGCCATGGTCATCGTGATGAATAAGTGGGACTTGGTCGATGAGGACCGCCGCGATCAGCTAGACCGTGAAATTGATAGACACCTGGATCAAGTCGAATGGGCGCAGCGCGTAAACGTGGCAGCCAAAACTGGGTGGCACCGAGATCGCCTGGCACCTGCCCTTCGCACCGCACTTGATAGTTGGGAGAAGCGAGTGCCAACGGCCAAGCTCAACTCATTCCTCGGAGCACTCATCGGTGCGACGCCACCACCAGTTCGAGGCGGCAAGCAACCAAAGGTTTACTACGCCACCCAGGCTGGCATCGCGCCTCCTAAGTTCGTTGTCTTTTCTAATGGCTGGATTGAGGCTTCCTATCGCCGATTCATCGAACGCAGATTGCGTGAGGAGTTCTCCTTTCCTGGCACTCCAGTGCAAGTAGCGATCAGGGTTAAAGAGCGAGAGTAAGCAATGAATTCATCGCTTCTATCAATTCCAAACGCTTTAACTTTTCTGCGCTTTCTAGGTATTCCACTCTTTGTTTATCTGACTCTTTCTATAGAGGCTGATGGTTGGGCAATCGTAGTTTTAGCTATCGGGGGAGCCACTGATTACTTTGATGGCAAGTTAGCTAGAGCTTGGAATCAAACGTCTCGCTTTGGAGAGTTAGCCGATCCAGCGATTGATCGTCTCTACATATTGACGATTCTTATCGTCTTTTTGATTCGCGACATTGTTCCGGCTTGGATAATCGTCTTGCTCATTGCCCGTGATTTAGTCCTGGGACTTATAACGCTGCTGATGAAATCAAAAGGCCTGGCACCTTTCACAGTTACCTATTTGGGCAAGGCGGCAACCTTCAACCTCATGTATGCCTTCCCATTCTTGCTCTTAGCCAAAAGTGACACACCTCTCGGCACCATCGCCTTTGTTTTGGGGTGGAGTTTTGCCATCTGGGGGATTGCCCTCTACATTGCTACAGGTATAAGTTATGGACGCGAAGGCTTTTCGCAGATGAGAGGAACACGTGTCATCAATTCCTGAGGGTTTGCACTACACCAAAGAGCATGAGTGGGTAAGTTCAACTGGAAATCTCTACACAATGGGAATTACTGACTTCGCGCAGGCCGCACTCGGTGACATTGTCTATGTTCAACTTCCTAAAGTTGGCGAAACCATCTCTGCTGGCAAAGTTTGCGGAGAAATTGAATCAACAAAATCTGTTTCTGAGATTTTTGCAGCTGTTAGCGGCGTAGTAAGTGAAATCAATGGCGCTCTTTCTCAAACCCCAGAGCTAGTCAACAGCGATCCTTATGGCGCTGGCTGGTTGGTAAAGGTTGAGGTAGCAGCAACTCCATGCGACCTGCTCGATGCCGCCGGTTACGCCCAAATCACGGCTTGACCAAAGCGTCTCACCCCTTTAGTGTCAGCCTCAGGTTGACGGTGAAGGAGGAGAGACAAGTGAAGGCAGAACAAACGCCCAGCGAACTCACCACCACTTTGCACCTAGGTCTTCGCACAGCCAGTGATTCCCCAGCTGGGGCTCTTGATGAGTTTCTGGCCACTGTCTCAGCGGCAGATCGCAGCATTATCGAAGAAATCGCACAGTCATCAGAAAAGGCGATGCTTATTATTAATCGAGGATCAAATCTTGGTTCTAGATTCTTAGTTACTGCACAGGGTGCAAGCATTGGTCGCTCATCTGGCAGTGATGTTTTCTTAGACGATGTAACAGTCTCGAGGTCTCACGCAAAGATTGAAAGTACCTCTTCAGGTTTTTCTCTCAAAGACAGTGGTTCCCTTAATGGCACATACGTCAACAACTCTTCAGTAACAGAACTCGCATTACATTCCGGTGATCAGATTCAAATAGGCAAGTTCCATCTGCTTTTTGTTTCTGGCAGAAAATAATTAGGGGAGAATTACAATGGCAGTTCCAGCTCGCGCGTATCTGAGCATTGGTGAAGTACTCAATAGACTTCGCCCAGATTTTGCAGATATAACAATCTCTAAGATT
>JBIIJO010000012.1:0-17933 GCA_044233685.1 Candidatus Planktophila sp. | reverse complement strand
GCGCTGCATGAGAAAACCGCAAGGAAAAAGAGAAGTAAATCTCTCATCCGACAAACCAGCTCGCACTAGTGGCGAAGAAGGTGGGAGCGGTAACTCCTCTTGCAGTGATTATTAGGCCACTGGTCTGGGGCAAAGATTACCGGCTGGGGGCTAAAAGGTGAAATTGAGGCCCAAAGTGCGCTTAGGCACCCATGGCATGGACGCCGCCATCAACATGGATGATTTCGCCCGTGGTCTTAGGAAACCAATCGGAAAGCAGAGCAACAACTGCCTGTGCAGCAGGTACTGGATCTGTGACATCCCATGCAAGTGGTGCTCGCTCATTCCATACTTTTTCAAACTCATCAAAGCCAGGAATAGATTTTGCAGCCATCGTGCGAATAGGACCTGCAGCAACTAAATTCACGCGAATATTTTGCGCACCCAAATCACGCGCCAAATAACGAGATGTTGATTCCAGCGCAGCTTTTGCAACACCCATCCAGTCATATTTTGGCCAAGCAACAGTTGCATCAAAATCAAGGCCAACAACTGATCCTCCGCCAGTAAAGAGTGGCTTTGCAGCCATCGTCAATGATTTGAGCGAATAGGCAGAGACATGCATGGCAGTTGAAACATCTTCCCAAGGAGTATTGAGGAAATTACCGCCAAGAGCTGCCTCTGGAGCAAATCCAATTGAGTGGACTACGCCATCTAGGCCATCTGGAAAATGCGCACGCACTCGTGATGCAAGGGCAGCAAGATCTGCCTCATTTGTGACATCGAGTTCAATAATGGGCGCCGGTTGTGGCAAGCGTCCTGCAATACGTGTTGTTAAAGAAAGCACTCGTCCGTAAGAAGATAGAACAACTTGAGCTCCCTGTTCTTGCGCAAGACGGGCAATATGAAAAGCAATAGAACTATCGGTCAGAACTCCCGTTACCAGAATCTTCTTGCCATCAAGTAAACCCATATCAGTGTCCCATTCCTAATCCGCCATCAACTGGAATAAGTGCTCCAGAGATATAGCTGGCTTGTGGTGAAGCGATAAAGGTCACGACATCTGCAATCTCTTGCGCAGAACAAAAACGGCCGAGAGGAATAGATCCAGCAATTTCATTTCTGCGTTTTTCATCCAAAGTCGATGTCATATCTGTTTCAACAAAGCCTGGCGCAACAACATTTGCCGTAATCCCACGGCTGCCAATTTCTCGTGCAAAAGATCTAGCCATTCCAACCAGGCCAGATTTAGAAGATGAATAGTTCACTTGTCCTGCAGAGCCCAATGCTCCAACGACTGAGCCAACAAAAATCAAACGACCCCTTTTCAACTTCAAAAGACCCTTAGTTGCCCGGCGTGCCACACGAAAGGCACCAGTCAGATTTGCATCAATGACAGACTCAAAATCCTCATCACTCATGCGCATCACAAGACCATCTTTAGTAATTCCTGCGTTAGCAACAATGATCTCTGGGATTCCCCATTGGGCTTCGATCTCATCGAAAGCTTTATCGACACTCTCTGTGCTGGTCACATCCATGATGACGGATTTAAAGCCAGCTGGCGCACTTCCGCTTCGGTATGTAACAACGACGTCATGGCCTGCGGCGGCAAGTGAGTGCGCAACTGCTAAACCGATGCCACGATTTCCACCTGTTACTAAGGCCACTGAACTCATACCCAAAACTTACTGGTTACCGCTAGGTATTCAAAAGAAGCGCTTGGGTGCGCCTAGCACTACTCTTACTGCATGGCTAAGAAGAAGAAAGTTTTCGCGATTACCGATGCGCCCTTAGCCCTGACCCGTGATCAAGCTGCTCGTCAAAAAAGGTATTTCATTTCCATGATGGTTCGAACTGCTTGCTTCGTATTAACGGTTATTTTGCCTAGCCCCTACCGTTGGTTCGCTTTGGCCGGAGCTGTTGGTCTTCCATATTTTGCCGTAGTTATCGCAAATGCTGGCCGAGAAACCATTTCGAGAAATAATCAGATTATCGAAGAGAAACCTTTATCACTCGATTAATCATGGCAAAAGTTCGCGAACCATTTGCATATTTTAAATCTTTAGTCGCTCTAACCCTCATTATTCTCTGTCTCATTGCTGCTCAGTGGCAATATCAGCGTGGTGTGGAAAGACACGCACGAAATGCGATTATTGAAAAACACATTGCACTTGCCCCAACGTCTCTAGATTCAGTGAAAGATTCACCACTAGCGGCTGAATGGCAGACCGTCACCACACAAGGCGTCTTTGATCCAACTAGGCAGATACTCCTGAAAAATCGCTATAGCGAAGGTTTCTATGGCTTTGAAGTTCTCACATTGTTTACAACTCCCAACAATGAAAGATTCTGGGTGGATCGTGGATGGGTAAAGGCTGGAGCAGCGGCCACAATTGCGCCAACCATCACGCCTCCACCAACAACTCCTGTTTCAATCACTGGGCGGTTGCGATTAGATTCTTCACTTCCCCGAGGTTCCTTCTTTGCACTACCAGCTGATGGAAGCGGCCTTATCTCTAAGCTCGATGCACAATCTCAACTTGATACACAGGATTACTACATCGATCTCTTAAGTGGATCCGAAAGCTCACTCACACCAGCTGTGCCCGCACAACTTCCTGAACTGAGCGATGGCCCTCATATGGCATATGCATTGCAGTGGCTCTTCTTTGGCGGCTTAGTAATTTACGGACGGATATTAATTCGCCGCACCCGTTAAGTCCTGACGGTTATAAAGATCGGCATATAGACCACCGCGTGCCACAAGTTCATCGTGCTTACCGCGCTCAACTATCTGACCCTTTTCAAGAACAAGAATTTGATCAGCATCTCTCACGGTGCTCAAACGGTGGGCAATAACAATGCTTGTGCGACCCTTCAAAGCGCTCTGCAACGCAGCTTGAACTAGCGCCTCATTCTCTGAATCTAGATGCGCTGTTGCTTCATCAAGAATGACAACTGAAGGAGATTTGAGAAGTAAGCGAGCAATAGCCAAGCGTTGCTTTTCTCCGCCAGATAGACGGTGTCCTCGCTCTCCCACCATGGTGTCTAACCCATTAGGCAAAGACTTAATCAACTCCCAAATTTGTGCTGACTCACAAGCAACGCGCATTTCATCCTCAGTTGCATCGTTTTTGGCATAACGTAAGTTTTCAGCAATCGTCTCGTGGAAAAGGTGTGCATCTTGCATAACGACACCAATGGCCCCACGTAAAGATTCAAGAGTCAGATCACGGATGTCATGACCATCAATTTCAATTGCACCAGTTGTAACATCATAGAGACGTGGCAGCAGGGCACTAATCGTTGTCTTACCAGCACCAGATGGACCAACTAATGCAGTTAACGTTCCAGGGGCTGCGGTAAATGAAAGGCCCCGAAGTACTTCACCACTTTGAATTGTCTCTGGCTTTGCAGCTGATTCAAGGGAAGCAAGTGAAATCTCTTCAGCCCTTGGATATGAAAAACTAACATCCTTGAACTCAATCTTTGGATGAGTTGGCTTTAACTCAATCGCATTCTCGCGATTCTTAACCATAGGTTCTAGATCTAACACTTCAAACACACGTTCAAATGAGACAAGTGATGTCATAACATCAATGCGAACATTCGATAGCGCAGTTAGCGGACCATAGAGTCTTGCAAGCAGAGCGGTAATGGCTAGCAATGTTCCAACGGTTACTCCCCCGTTTATAGCTAAATGTCCACCAATACCGTAGGCGAAAGCTGTTGCAATAGCTGCAACACTAGTAAGTGCGATAAAGAAAAGGCGATTGAGCATTGCCATTTTGATACCAATATCGGCAACCTTGCGAGCTCTTGAGCGGAAATATTCACGCTCTCTAGAAGGCTCACCATAGAGAGCGACAAGCATCGCACCAGAGACATTGAAGCGCTCAGTCATCGTGCTCGACATTTCAGCATTGGTATTGAAGGAATCCCGGGTTAACTCTTGAAGCTTGCGGCCAACCCACTTAGTTGGGATGAGAAAGACCGGTAAGAGAAGCAGGGAAAAAATCGTGATCTGCCAGGACAAAATCATCATGGTCACACCCACAAGAACCAAACTCACAACATTGCTAACAAGGCCTGACAAAGTCGCAGTAAAAGCTTGCTGTGCTCCCATGACATCGGAATTGATTCTAGAAATGAGGGCGCCGGTTTGTGTGCGGGTGAAGAAAGCTATTGATTGTCTTTGCACATGTCCAAAGACTAAAGAGCGAAGATCATAGATAAGACCTTCACCGATTCGAGAAGAGAAATAACGTCCCAGCATGCTCACCGCTGCATCTGCAACTGCAAGTAATCCAACATAGATGGCCAGACGAGTGACTAATGCACCATCTTTAGGAATCACACCTTCATCGATGAGTTGGCGCAAGAGTAATGGTGTGGCAACAATTAACGCGGCATCGATAACAACGGTAAAGAGAAAGATCCAAATGCTGAGGCGATATGGTTTTGCGAAAGTAAAGATTCGCTTTACCGTTCCGGCCTTGAGCTTTTGCTGCTTGACCGAAGGGTCTGCGGTCATAGACCTGTGGGTCATCCAAGCCGCATGCATTGACATGTGACTACCTTATTGAGTTATACCTCAGACAGTAAAACCGAGAGCGCGAAGCTGATCTCTTCCATCATCAGAAATCTTGTCTGGGCCCCAAGGTGGCATCCAAACCCAGTTAATCTTCACATCTGTTGTCATACCCGCTAACGCCGAACGCGTCTGATCCTCAATAACATCTTGTAGAGGGCATGCAGCTGAAGTCAGCGTCATATTCAAAATTGCGATATTGGCCTCATCAACCATAACGTCATAAATAAGTCCTAAGTCGACAACGTTAATTCCTAATTCTGGGTCGACAACATCCTTCATTGCCTCTGTTACATCTTCAACACTCGTTGTCATTTGCTCTCTCCCTGTGACTGAATCGCTGCATCTTTAAAGGCCATCCAACCAAGCAGTGCGCACTTTACACGACCTGGAAACTTTGAAACGCCGGCAAATACCACTGCATCCTCAAGCACTTCTGGATCTCCAGCTGCTGTGCCTTTGCTTGCCATTAATTCTGAAAATGATTTAACAATTGCATCGGCTTGTTCCAAAGTTTTGTCGGTAACTAGGTCACTGAGCATTGAAACACTGGCCTGTGAGATAGAACAGCCTTGGCCGTCCCATGTGATTGAAGTGATGACATTGTTTTCAACATTGAGATTCAAAGTGATTTCATCACCACAACTTGTATTCACATGGCTGACCTGCGCCGTGAAAACAGGATTGAGTCCCTTATGTTGGGGGTGCTTGTAGTGATCCAGAATCACTTCCTGATACAGCGAATCGAGTTCCACTAAAATCTCCCAAAGTATTTTTGAGCACCTAATAAAGCTTCTACTAGAGCATCAATATCACGCTCATCATTGTAGAGATAGAACGAGGCACGTGTAGTAGCTGGCACATTCAT
Source organism: Candidatus Planktophila sp. (assembly GCA_044233685.1). Taxonomy (GTDB): domain Bacteria; phylum Actinomycetota; class Actinomycetes; order Nanopelagicales; family Nanopelagicaceae; genus Planktophila. Next base: position 12,492 of record JBIIJO010000012.1, on the reverse strand, counting down.
GGCCCGAGCTAAAGGCCAAGCACAGTGGTGGCCCGTGCGCACAGCAACACCCTGACTATCAACGTACTGCCCAATATCGTGCGGATGAATATCTGCAAGCGTGAAGGAAACCGTTGCACCGCGAGCAAGATTCTCTAATGGGCCAACAATTCTAATTCCCTCTATTGACGACATCTTCTCTAATGCATATCCAGTAAGTGCAATCTCATGTTCGCGAACGGCGTCCATTCCTAGCTCTGATAGATATTTGCATGCAGCGCCAAGACCAACGGCCTGTGCCATATTTGGAACGCCTGCTTCAAATTTTTGTGGAACCGGAGCCCATGTTGCAGTCGTCATTGTTACATTTTCAATCATTGATCCACCGGTCAGAAAGGGAGGAAGCTCATCTAGAAGTTCAGCTTTACCCCACAAAACTCCCACACCCGTTGGGCCTACTGATTTATGTCCAGAGAAAGCTAGAAAATCCACGTCTAGCTCTACAACGTTCACACGCATATGCGGAACAGACTGACAGGCATCTAGAACAACCACTGCCCCTACTTCATGTGCACGCTTAACGATGGCATCTAGTGGATTAATCGTTCCCAAAACATTTGATTGATGCGTGAGCGCAACTACCTTTGTATCGGCGGTAATAACCTGATCAATGTTTGAGAGATCTAACCTTGAATCTTGATTGACTTTAAACCACTTGAGTTGGGCCCCGGTGCGCTTAGCTAACTGCTGCCAAGGAATCAGGTTTGCATGGTGCTCCATCTCGGTAACAACGATGGAATCAGATGCAGTTAATGCAAAGCGGTTTCCAGGTTCGGCATTACCCATGGCGTAGGCAACTGCGTTAATTGACTCAGTAGCACTCTTTGTAAAGATGATTTCATTGTCTTGAGCCCCCAAAAACTCGGCAACAATTGCTCGAGCTCCTTCGTAGGCATCTGTTGCCTCTTCAGCTAGTTGATGCGCCCCGCGGTGAACAGCAGCATTGTGCTTTGAATAGAAATCACTCTCGGCGTTAATTACTGCCCAAGGTTTTTGAGACGTTGCACCGCTATCTAAATAGACCAGCCTTTTACCATCGCGAATAGTACGTTCAAAGATTGGGAAATCTTTACGTACATTCGCAACAGAAAAACTCATTAGATCCTTACTTGCTCGCGTAATCTGCGTAACCGTTGGCCTCTAGCTTGTCGGCTAGATCTGGTCCACCCTCTTCAACGATTTTGCCATTGGCAAAAACGTGAACAAAGTCAGGCTTGATGTATTTCAGGATACGTGTGTAGTGAGTAATCAATAGAACGCCTAAATCATTATTTGCCTTTGCGCGATTAACACCCTCTGAAACAATACGAAGAGCATCAACATCTAGACCTGAATCTGTTTCATCCAGGATCGCCATCTTTGGCTTCAATAGCTCAAGCTGCATAATTTCATGGCGCTTCTTTTCTCCGCCAGAAAATCCTTCATTAACATTTCGAGTAGCAAATGCTGGATCCATATTTAACGCTTCCATTGCACCCTTTACTTCGGCAACCCATGTGCGAAGCTTTGGAGCTTCACCGCGAAGTGCTGTTGCCGCTGTGCGAAGGAAGTTAGAAACAGAAACGCCAGGAACTTCTACTGGGTACTGCATCGCAAGGAACAAGCCCGCTTTAGCACGCTCATCAACTGTCATATCCAAAACATCTGCGCCATCAAGTGTTACAGAACCACCTGTGATTGTGTACTTAGGGTGGCCTGCGATTGAGTAGGCAAGAGTTGATTTACCAGAACCATTAGGACCCATGATTGCATGTGTCTCGCCAGACTTGATTGTTAGGTCAACACCCTTGAGAATTTCAACGCTACCGTCGTCAGTATTAACTGAAACCTGTAGTCCGCGGATTTCTAGAACGCTCATTATTTTCTCTCTTCTACTCGTGTACTAAATCTCAACCGTGACGGAATTTCCGTCGATTTTTACTGCATATGTCTCAAGGCTTATGTTCGCCGGTAGAGTCAAAGCTGCACCGGTTCTTAAATCGAATTCTGCGCCATGCAGCCAGCATTCAATTTTAAAATCTGTTACTTCACCCTCTGATAGAGAAGCCTCTGAGTGCGAGCATGTGTCATCAACGGCAAACACTTCATCGCCTACTCTGGCAACACAGATGCTCTTTCCATCTTTTTCAATCTTGACCGGCTTGCCGACCTCTAATTGATCTAATGTTAAGTCGGCCACTTATGCACCAGCTCTTTCAAGTTCGCCATCAATGCGCTCCATAAGGCGCTCTTGTACTTCTTCGTTTCCAATCTCAGTGATGATTTCATTGAAGAAACCACGAACAACTAGGCGGCGGGCGTTTTCTAGCGTGATTCCTCGTGACATCAAGTAGAACAACTGCTCATCATCAAAGCGGCCTGTAGTGCTTGCGTGACCCGCACCAACGATTTCGCCAGTTTCAATCTCAAGGTTGGGAACAGAGTCGGCACGTGCTCCATCTGTTAGCAAAAGATTTCTATTGAGCTCGTATGTGTCAGTACCTTCGGCAACTGCGCGGATCAATACATCACCAATCCACACTGTGTGAGCATCTCTGCCAGCAAGTGCGCCTTTGAAGTTCACTCGAGATTTAGCATTTGGCACTGCGTGATCAACGTGCATACGGTGCTCGAAGAACTGTCCGGTAGTTGCGAAATAGACTCCAAGAAGTTCTGCTGATGCACCAGGTGCTGTGAATTCCACTGTTGGCAAGATACGCACTACATCTCCCCCAACGGTCACTGTGATTGATTTGAATGTTGCATCCTTATCAACCACTGCGTGGTGGCGAGCAGTGTAAACACTCTTTGAATCAAACTCCTGAAGAGTTACAAAAGTCAGCGATGATCCAGGAGCTAATGCGATCTCTAGGTCTTCTGCCAGCAATGTGTCGCCTATATTTTCAACGATTACTGTTGCGACAGCATGAGTACCTAGTGAAATACGCACTCTTGAAAGTTCAGCTGAATCAAGGGCGCCTGCTGAGCGAGTCAAAAAGATTGGCTCGTTAATTTCAGCATTTGCATCAATAGAAAGATGTGCAACATCAGCGACTTCTCCACGGATGCGCTCGATGATGACATCATCGCTCACAGCAAGAGGTGCCAAAGATTCACGAGTAAAGCTGGCACCCTTAGGTAATCCCGCTTTAGTTACTAGTGAGTTACGGTCTGCAACAACAGCCGAACCATCATGTAAACCGCGCAAGCGCTTCAGCGGTGTGAACCGCCAAGCTTCTTCGCGTCCCGTTGGGGTTAAGTAATTAGTAGTTAAAACAGACATTAACCAACAGCACCTTCCATTTGAAGTTCAATGAGGCGATTGAGCTCTAAGGCATATTCCATAGGTAGCTCACGTGCGATTGGCTCAATGAATCCACGGACAATCATGGCCATAGCTTCATCTTCAGTTAATCCACGTGACATTAGGTAGAAGAGCTGATCATCAGAGATCTTTGAAACAGTTGCTTCGTGACCCATTGAAACATCATCTTCACGGATATCAACATATGGGTATGTATCAGAGCGAGAGATTGTGTCAACTAGAAGTGCGTCGCACTTCACTGTGCTCTTAGAGTGATGTGCACCCTCTTGAACTTGGACAAGTCCACGATAAGAAGTACGTCCACCATTTCGTGCAACAGATTTAGAGATAACAGATGATGATGTGTATGGCGCTGCGTGAACCATCTTGGCACCAGAATCTTGATGTTGTCCTTCTCCAGCAAATGCAAGAGATAACGTCTCACCCTTTGCATGTGGACCCATCAAAAAGATAGCTGGGTACTTCATGGTGACCTTTGAACCGATGTTTCCATCAACCCATTCCATGGTTGCACCCTCAGCACATGTTGCGCGCTTGGTAACCAAGTTATAAACGTTGTTAGACCAGTTTTGAATTGTGGTGTAACGAACGCGTGCACCCTTCTTCACGATGATCTCAACTACGGCTGAGTGAAGTGAATCCGACTTATAAATAGGAGCAGTACAACCTTCAACATAGTGAATGTATGAATCCTCATCAGCGATGATTAATGTGCGCTCGAACTGACCCATGTTCTCAGTGTTAATGCGGAAATATGCTTGCAAAGGAATATCTACGTGAACACCCTTTGGAACATAGATAAATGAACCACCTGACCACACTGATGTATTAAGGGCTGCGAACTTGTTATCTCCCACTGGGATAACCGTTCCGAAGTACTCTTTAAATAGCTCTGGATGCTGCTTAAGAGCACTATCTGTATCAAGGAAAATAACGCCTTGCTTCTCTAGATCCTCACGGATTGAGTGATAGACGACCTCTGACTCGTATTGAGCAGCTACACCTGAAACTAAGCGTTGCTTTTCAGCTTCAGGGATACCTAGACGATCGTAAGTGTTCTTAATTTCATCTGGCAGGTCTTCCCATGTTGCAGCCTGCTTTTCTGTTGAGCGCACAAAGTATTTGATTGTGTCAAAGAAAATTCCTGAAAGATCTGAACCCCAGTTGGGCATTGGCTTTTTCTCAAATAGCGCAAGGCCCTTTAAGCGAAGGTCTAGCATCCACTGTGGCTCTGATTTCTTAGCCGAGATGTCGCGCACGACATCTTCATTCAGGCCACGCTTGGCATTTGTGCCTACATCGCTCTTATCTGACCAACCGTATTCGTAGTTGCCGATACCTTCGAGTTCTGGATGTGCGATTGTCATGCACGTACCTTTCGCTTTGTTGTAGCTGTGGTTGTGGGTATAAAAGTCGTGCACACTCCATCACCGTGTGCAATTGTTGCTAAACGTTGAACGTGAGTACCTAATAAACGTGAGAGTGCTTCAGTTTCAGCTTCGCATAGCTGGGGAAATTCAGATGCAACGTGGGCTATTGGGCAATGGTGCTGACAAAGTTCTTCACCCATTGGCTTTTTCGCAACACTTGCGGCATAGCCCTGCTCTGTGAGAAATTGCGCTAGAGCTTCGGTCTTATTGCTCTTCTTGGCTAGAACAACAGTCGCCTTTCGCTCAATGTCATCTGCGCGAGATTGGGCAAAATTGGAAACTAAATGTTCTCCCGATTGGGCCGACATAAACTTCAATGCAGCAACAGCTAAATCATCGTAAGAATGCTCGAATTGTTCACGGCCCTTATCGCTCATAACAAATACTTTTGACGGTCTACCTCTGCCACGATTAATCGCTGAGTGCGGTTCGCGTGCTTGCAAAACTCCATCTGCAACAAGTAAATCAAGATGGCGTCGAATTCCAGCTGGAGTCAGACTTAAGCGCTGGCCAAGAGCGGCAGCCGTTGAGGGGCCGTTTTCTAATATGGAACGCGCCACTAAGTCCCGGGTGCGAAGATCATCACCTGGAACTGGGCTTGTTTGGCCGCTCATTTTCACAACACTATTGTGTCGTAATTCGACACCTTCGGCCACTCGGCCCGCCTGAGCACCCGGTAGCCATAGGGTTGGGCCATGGCATCACTGCGCGCAGCTCGAGCGTTAAAACCGCTGAGCCTGGCCCTCCTAGTTTCCCAGGCCGCCATCGTTGTCACTGGGGGCGCAGTACGCCTAACCGGCTCAGGCCTTGGTTGTCCCACATGGCCCGAGTGCACGCCAGGTTCATATTTTCCAGTTGAAAACCAAGTTGAAGGAACATTCCACTCGTGGATTGAGTTTGGTAACCGCTTACTTACTTTTGTTCTTGTTATTTTCGCATTAGCGACTTTGATTGCAGTTCTTCGTTCGGGAAGAAAAGATCTGCGCTTACTTGCCGCTGGACAATTCTTAGGAATATTTGGACAAGGTGTGCTAGGCGGAATCACCGTTCTAACAGATCTCAATCCGCTGACGGTGGCTAGCCACTTTTTACTCTCAATAGTTTTGATTGCTGGAGCAACATCTCTTCACTCACGACGCAAAGGACCGGCCGCTAAAACCGGTGCAAGTGGTGTCATAAGCAACTATTCGAAATTTCATCTTACCTGGACGGCTCTGGTAATCGTCTTGGGAACAATTGTTACTGCAGCAGGTCCCCATGCCGGAGATTCTGATGTGCCACGACTTGATGTAGCAATGCAAGATGTTGCACGTATGCATTCAATCTCGGTAATTCTTTTAATGCTCTTAACAATTGCCTTCTATCGCAGGAGCGAATTAACTGCGCTGACTAAGCACCGCATTGGTCTCTTCTTCCTAATTTCACTGGCTCAAGGAGCACTCGGATATATTCAATACTTCCTTGGTGTACCTGAGCTACTTGTAGGACTTCACATTTTGGGAACAACTTTAGTGTGGATTGGTGCGTGGAGAATCTGGCTTTCAGTTCAATTTAGAGCAAAGGAAATGGCGTTATGAGTTCGATATCTGATTGGTCAGAGATGGATGATCTGGTTGTTGCACATGCCCGTGCTCTGGCGGCAGATGCGGTTCAAAAAGTGGGTAATGGCCACCCAGGTACGGCAATGTCATTGGCCCCGGTTGCTTACACACTCTTTCAGCGCCATTTAATTCATGATCCATCAGATCCACAGTGGATTGGCCGTGATCGCTTCATCCTTTCTTGCGGTCACTCCTCACTGACTCTCTACACGCAACTTTTCTTAAGTGGTTACGGCCTTGAAATGAAAGATCTTCAAGAGTTTCGCACGTGGGGTTCACTTACTCCAGGGCACCCAGAATTCGGTCACACTGCCGGCGTTGAAATGACAACTGGCCCACTGGGACAAGGTGTTGCAACTGCAGTGGGCATGGCTATGGCTGCGCGCTATGAGCGTGGTTTATTGGATCCACAAGCACCTGCAGGTGGCTCTGTATTTGATCACAGCATCTGGGTTATTTGCTCTGATGGAGATCTACAAGAAGGAGTAAGTGCTGAAGCATCTTCTCTTGCTGGAACACAAGAGCTTGGTTCATTAAATGTTATTTATGATGACAATCGAATTTCCATTGAAGGCGACACACATAATGCATTTACTGAAGATGTCTCTGCGAGATATCGCGCTTATGGTTGGCATGTTATTGATGTTGCAGCTGCTTCTAACGGCAACGTAGATATCGCTGCCCTTGATGCCGCAATGGTTACAGCCAAGAAAGAAACAACCAAGCCTTCTTTGATTCGTATGAAATCTGTTATCGCTTGGCCAGCGCCCAAGGCTCAAGGAACTGCAGGTTCTCATGGTTCCGCCCTCGGTGATGAGGAAATTGCTGCAACTAAAACTGCTCTTGGTCTGAATCCAGAAGAAAAGTTTGCAATGCCTGCAGATGTATTGGCTCATGCCCGTTTGGTAAAGGAACGTGCAGCCAAGGTGCGCAAAGAATGGAATACAAAATTTGCGACTTGGCAATCAAGTAATCCAGAACAAGCAAAGCTATTGGAGCGCTTGCGCGCGAAAGCATTGCCAGCGGGCTGGGATGCAGACATGCCAACATTTGCTCCCGGCAAAGATGTTGCAACCCGCGCAGCTTCCGGTCAGGTGATTAACGCAATCGCCAAACATCTACCTGAGTTCTGGGGTGGTTCTTCAGATTTAGCTGGCTCCAATAACACCAGCATTGATGGTGGCGGTTCATTCTTGCCTGCATCCAGTGAAATTAAGGGCGCTCATCCATACGGACGAATTATTCACTTTGGTATTCGCGAACATGCAATGGGATCAATTCTCAATGGAATCGCACTCCATGGTTTGACCCGATCATTCGGTGGAACCTTTGCAGTCTTTAGCGATTACATGCGACCAGCTGTTCGCCTTGCCGCACTCATGAATATTCCTTCCACTTTTGTTTGGACGCATGACTCAATCGGTGTTGGTGAAGATGGACCAACTCACCAACCTATTGAACACTTTGCGGCTTTGCGCGCTATCCCAGGATTAGATGTAGTGCGCCCCGGAGATGCCAACGAAGTTGCTGAGAGTTGGAAGAAGATTCTGACTCGTGGTCGCGCAGCTGGAATCCTGTTATCTCGCCAAAATCTCCCTGTCTTAGATCGCACAGATTGTGAACCAGCTTCTGGAACAGCCAAAGGTGCATACATTCTCAAGGATGCACAGAATCCAAAGGCAGTTCTCATTGCGACTGGCTCTGAAGTATCACTGGCTATTGATGTGCAGAGTGCATTAGCAAGTGAAGGAATTGCTGTTCGCGTTGTTAGCGCCCCATGTCTTGAGTGGTTTAGCGAACAAGATCAAAGCTATAAAGATCAGGTACTACCACCATCAATTAAGTTGAAGGTAAGTATTGAAGTAGGAATTGCCCAAGGGTGGCATCAGTTAATCGGTGATGGCGGAATCGCAATTTCACTTGAACACTATGGTGCTTCAGCCGATGCTAAGCGCTTATTCAAAGAATTTGGTTTCTCTGTTGAAGCAATCGTTACCAAGATTAAGGCAGCTCTCTAATGTCTGTATCCGATGTAGCTAAGGGCGGAACTTCAATCTGGCTCGATGATTTATCCAGAGCGAAAATTTCAGGTACCGATGCTCATTCACTCCAATCTCGTATTGCTAAATCTGGCGTAGTAGGCGTCACAACTAACCCTTCAATCTTTGGCGCAGCTATAGCAGGGGCAGATGAATACGCTGCCGATATCGCAGCTATGAAAAACGCTTCAGTCGATGATGTTGTTAAGAAACTGACTACTGATGATGTGCGAGCTGCGTGTGATCTTTTCAAAGAGATCTACTCGGCAACCAAGGGTGTCGATGGACGCGTAAGCATTGAAGTCGATCCTCGCCTTGCTCACGATACTGAGGCCACAATCGCTCAAGGCAAAGAACTCTGGTCAATTATTGATCGACCTAACTTAATGATCAAAGTGCCAGCAACTATTGAGGGCCTACCTGCAATCACCGCACTCATCGCCGCTGGAATTAGCGTTAACGTCACTTTGATTTTCTCAGTAAAGCGCTACGGCGCGGTAATCGATGCTTACATCTCAGGAATTGAAGCTGCAACTAACCCAGCACATGTTCACTCAGTTGCATCCTTTTTCATTAGCCGAATCGATTCATCTATTGATGCACTGCTGAAAAAAGATGGCTCAGAAGCTGCAACGTCCCTGCTTGGAAAAGCAGCGATTGCTAATGCCCATCTTGCCTATCAACTCTTTGAAGAGAAGTTCTCCTCCCCTAGATGGCAAGCACAAGTTGCAAGAGGTGCACACAAGCAACGTCCACTATGGGCATCAACTGGCGTGAAAGACCCTGCCTACGATGACACTCGCTACGTTGTTGAACTCATCGCACCAGATACCGTCAACACGATGCCTCAATCAACTTTAGATGCCGTTATTGATCATGGAAAAGTTCGCGGTAACACAATTACTTCTAACTACGGCGCTGCGGTTGAAGTCCTTAAAGGTTTATCAGCTCTTAACATCTCACTCGATGCGGTGACAACTGATCTTGAAGTTGATGGTGTGAAAAAGTTTGCCCAAGCTTGGGATGATCTACTAGCTAATGTGAAAGCTGCTCAACAGGGATGATAAAGATTTCAGGACATGCGATCAAAAACATTGATCGCAGCGATGCGCGTTATGTGGCTCTGACTCAGGTTCATGCACGATTGGCTAAGAAGGACTCAACTATTTGGGGCCCTGCCGCACAAGCTGAAGCATCTGTGCGCTTGAATTGGATAGATCTTCCAGAAAGTTCTAGAGATCTCTTGCCCGCACTTGATGCCCTCTATGCAAAGCATCGCGACAAGAACAATGTTGTCTTGTGTGGCATGGGCGGATCATCACTTGGTCCTGAAGTTATCGCACAAAGCTTTAAGAAAAAGCTTTTTATTCTTGACTCAACTGACCCAGATTATGTCGCCCATGCACTCAAGAGTGATTTGGCAAAAACTATTGTTGTCGTGAGCTCAAAATCTGGTTCAACAATTGAAACAGCCTCACAGCGCGCACTCTTTGAAGATGCATTCACTCAAGCAGGATTAGCACCACACAACCACATGGTCATCGTTACTGATCCAGATTCACCGTTGGATAAGCAAAGCCGCGCAGCCGGATTCACCGTGATCAACGCCGATCCCAATGTTGGTGGACGCTTTAGTGTGTTGAGCGCATTCGGCTTGGTGCCCTCAGCTCTGATTGGTGTAGATGTTTCAGTTCTTCTTGATAACGCCAGCGATGCAAAAACCGCATTCCTAAAAGATTCAACGCTAGTCGTAGATATCGCATACCTACTCGCCTATCACGCAGGTCAATATCTTTCCTATACCGATGACGGATCTGCAATGCCGGGCTTAAGCGATTGGGCTGAGCAGTTGGTGGCCGAATCAACTGGCAAGAATCAAGTAGGACGCCTTCCCGTAGTAATCGAAAAAGCAGCTTCAAATCCAAATGTATTTTCAGTTGCATACGCCGGTTCTGCCGACTTAGTCGTGGAGGCAGACCTTGCAGCGCAATTCATTATTTGGGAATGGGTAACCGCCCTCGTTGGAGCAGCACTTGAAATAGATCCATTTAATCAACCCAATGTCACCGAAGCAAAAGAGCAGACATCTGCATTGCTTAAGGAATGGGGCGGCGTATTGCCTGTCTTTACTGCCCCACACACCGATGGCGCAGTTGAAATATTTGGAGATGGCGTTGATCTTGCAGACTCGCTCAAGCTCTTTACTCAAGGCATCCACAAAGATGGTTATGTAGCAATCATGGCCTATCTAGATCGCAAGGATGAAGCAAAGATTTCAGAGATCAGATCCATACTTTCAGAGAAAATCGGCAAGCCAGTCACCTTTGGTTGGGGACCACGTTTTCTTCACTCCACAGGTCAGTTTCACAAAGGTGGCCAACAAAACGGTTCCTTCTTACAAATTACTGGAACTCCATATACAGATATTGCAATTCCAGGACAGAGCTTTGGTTTCAAGACTTTAGTTGCAGCTCAAGCGCTGGGTGATGGAAAAGCACTTGCCTCAAGAAAATACCCGCTCCTTCGATTTAATTTAACAAATCGCAGTGCGGGTATAGACCAACTTCTTGATGCTGTAAAAAAGATTTAGTCTTCGTCATCTCCACGAAGTTTGCGCAGCGCCTCTTCTAGAATCTTCTCGCCTTCAGCATCTGTGCGACGCTCTTTTACGTAGGCAAGATGAGTCTTGTATGGCTCATTCTTAATTGGGCTAGGTGGATTGTTGCGATCGCGACCTGCTGGGTAACCACACTTAGGACAGTCCCACTCAGCTGGAATTACTACAGTTTCTTCAACAGCAAATGATGGACGAACTTCATGACCATTTGCACAAAAATATGATACATATGCGCGAGCAATCGAATCACCGCGTTCTGCCTCGCCCATTGGGCCGGCGCCGACTCGGCTTCCACGAATTGCACTTGCCATGTATTACTCCTTTTTAAAATATGGAATTAAAAGATTTACTTAAGAACAAGACTTAAGGCAACAACGAGTGCAAACCACAGTCCACCAGCAACGATTGTGATGCGATCTAGGTTGCGCTCAACTACTGATGATCCACCGTAGTTAGTTGAAATACCGCCACCGAAAAGGTCGGATAGTCCGCTGCCTTTGCCCTTATGCAAAAGGACTAGCAGGATCATGATGACGCTTGTAATGACGAGCAAGATTGATAGAGCTAATTTCACGTTGTCGAACTCCTTGTTTCGTAGAGGGTAAGGATACCTGCAAAAACGGCCGGGGCCTTACTCTGCTTGCGCGTGGAACTTCACAATCTTGGCTAATTCCTCAGGGTCTAGGCTCGCTCCCCCGATAAGGGCGCCGTCCACATCGCTCTTTTTCATGATTTCTGCGATGTTAGAAGATTTCACTGAACCTCCATAAAGGATTCGCATATTTGATGCGATCTCAGCAGATCCGATGTTTTCAATCTCTTCACGAATTGCCGCGCAGACTTCTTGAGCATCTTCTGGTGTTGCAACCTTGCCTGTGCCAATTGCCCATACTGGTTCATAGGCGATAACAATCTTCTTTAGCTCTGGCTTAGTAAATCCTTCAAGGCCTGCGCGAACTTGGCGAATCACATGACTGACGTGAGCTCCAGATTCACGGATTGCTAACTCTTCTCCAACACAGAAGATCGGGATAATTTCATTAGCAAGAGCGGCCTTAATCTTGCGATTAATCAGTGCATCAGATTCACCGTGAATAGCACGGCGCTCAGAGTGACCGATAAGAACAAATGTGCAACCCAGCTTGTGCAACATAGATCCAGCGATATCTCCGGTGAAAGCTCCACTTGCCTCTGGTGAGAGATCTTGTGCACCATAAGTAAGGCGCAAGCGATCTCCATCAATCAAAGTCTGAATCGAGCGAATATCGGTAAATGGAGGAATGATCGCAACATCGACTGCGTCATAGTCCTTGTCATCGAGGGAGTAAACCAACTTCTGGGCAACTGCAATCGCCTCAAGGTGATTGAGGTTCATCTTCCAGTTTCCAGCCATCAATGGTTTACGCATGAGTGCTCCTTATAAGCCAAGTGCTTGAAGACCAGGAAGTTCCTTGCCCTCTAA
>JBIIJO010000066.1:0-4735 GCA_044233685.1 Candidatus Planktophila sp. | reverse complement strand
GGCAGAATTACTCCATGAGCTCACTTGATCCAGCAGTTACAGCGTTGCTTAAAGATCCAACAACGCTCATTCCTGCCGTGGTTCAAGACTCAACTACGAATGAAGTTTTAATGCTGGCCTATATGAACACAGAATCTCTTGCGCTGACTCTTAGTACAGGAAAAGCAACATATTGGTCACGCTCTCGAAATGCCCTCTGGGTTAAAGGTGCAACTTCTGGACACTTTCAAAAAGTAATCTCCGTTGCTTTGGATTGTGACGCAGATGCATTACTGCTGCGCGTGGAGCAAACAGGTGTTGCTTGCCATACTGGTGACAGAACCTGCTTCCACACCCCGTTAGCACTGGGTAAGTAAGAATGAACCTAGAGGAATTTCGCGCTTACGCCAAGATTTCAAATGTAATTCCAGTTTCAAGACGTCTGCTTGCAGATGGTGAAACACCTTTGGGTGTTTATAGAAAACTAGCTAAGAACGCTGCCAATACCTTTCTATTGGAATCTGCCGAACATGGTGGTGCTTGGTCACGGTATTCATTTATTGGCGTGCGAAGTGAAGCAACTCTGAGTGAAAAAGATGGAAAGGCTTACTGGCAGGGCACGGCACCTGCTGGTGCACCAACTGGAATTGATCCACTTGAGGCGTTGCGTCTTTCTGCAGCACATTTGAAATCACCCACCATTGCTGGACTGCCTCCACTAACTGGGGGACTAGTTGGCTTCATGGGATATGACGTTGTGCGGAGATTGGAAAAACTCCCTAGCCTTTCGAAAAAGGATCTACCACTTCCAGAGTTGAGTTTTATGTTGACAAGTGATTTGGCAGTCCTAGATCACAGCGATGGAACCATTACTTTAATTGCTAATGCCATTAACTGGGATGGAAGTGATGATCGAATCGATGAAGCTTTCAATGCATGCAATGAGCGTTTAGATCGCATGCAATTAGGTTTGGCAGCACCCCTTGATGGTGAAATTGCACAGATTGATTCACATGCTTCACCAACCTTTGATGCCAACATGAGCCCTGATGAGTTCAAGGCAAAGATTGCAATTGCAAAAGAGGAGATATTGGCGGGCGAGGCTTTCCAGATTGTTCTCTCTCAACGTTTTTCAATGCCATGTTCTGCCGATGCAATCGATGTTTATCGCATGCTACGTCTTAATAACCCAAGTCCATATATGTATTTGTTCCGTTTCAATGAGGGAATCACAATTGTGGGTTCAAGTCCTGAAGCGTTGGTGAAAGTAAATGCGCGCGAAGTAATGATTCATCCCATCGCTGGAACGAGAAAGCGCTCATCATCTCCTGAGGAAGATCACCGCCTAGGTGAGGAACTTTTAGCAGATCCAAAAGAGCGAGCAGAGCATTTAATGTTGGTTGATTTGGGTCGAAATGATTTGGGGCGTGTGTGTGCTCCGGGCTCTGTGGAAGTTATTGATTTCATGCACATTGAACGCTATTCGCACGTCATGCATATTGTTTCAACTGTTACTGGCACTTTGGGCGAGAAATCAACTCCAGTAGATGCACTCTTTGCAGTCTTTCCTGCCGGCACTTTATCTGGTGCACCAAAGCCTCGAGCGATGGAGATTATTGAAGAACTTGAGCCAACTCGTCGCGGAGTCTATGGAGGCATTGTCGGTTATATAGATTTTACTGGAAATATCGACACATGTATTGCGATTAGAACTGCGTTAATTCATGATGGTGTTGCTTACGTGCAAGCAGGGGCCGGAATCGTTGCAGACTCTGATGCGGAGTCAGAGAATCAAGAATGTAGAAATAAGGCGGCAGCTGTGTTGATGGCAGTGGATTCGGCAAATAGATTGCGAAAGAACTAATGGAACAGTCAATTGCAATTGCCTTGAGCATTCTTGTTGTCTACTCCTTAGTGCTGCTTATTGGTAAGAAGTTCAAACTTTCTTCACGCTATGAGAGAAAGCCTCGTGTGCTCAATACATGGAGTGCACTTGATGAAGGCATTGACCCAACAGTGCAGGATAAAAAATGAGCGTCCTGGATTCGATTATTGAAGGCGTTCGGGAAGATTTAGCTGCTCGTAGAAAACCTTTAGCGCAATTACAAGAGGCGATGGATACAGCGACCCCGGTACGCGATCCTTTAGAGAAGCTACTTCAAAACGAACTCTCAGTGATTGCTGAAGTTAAGCGCTCTTCGCCGAGCAAGGGAGAACTTGCGACAATTGCAGATCCTGCAAGTTTGGCTGAGCAGTATGAAAACGCTGGAGCCAGCGTGATTAGCGTATTGACTGAGAGACGACGCTTTGGCGGATCATTAGCTGACTTAGATGCGGTTCGTTCGCGAGTGAATATTCCGATACTTCGTAAAGATTTCATGGTGGATGAATATCAATTCTTTGAAGCACGCGCTCATGGCGCTGATGTTGTGCTCCTTATTGTTGCTGCATTGAGTAAGTCACAACTCAACGATTTTCATCAATTAGCAGAGGGTTTGCATATGCGAGCACTTGTTGAAGTGCATACACATGATGAAATGGAGAGAGCGTTAGAGATCTCACCACGCATTGTTGGTGTTAACTCCCGTAATTTAAAGACCCTAGATGTTGATGCAGGTACATTTGCGCAGCTTTTGCCTCTCATCCCAAAAGATGTGGTGCGCGTCGCAGAATCTGGAATCTCTAAGCGCTCTGAAGTCGAATTTGCACAAAACAATGGGGCGACGGCGATTCTGGTGGGTGAGGCATTGGTTCGCGCAGCTAATCCAGAGTTGGCGATGCGCGAACTTCTAGGCACGGATAGGATTAATTCATGACAATCCAATTAGGTGATGTCCTTGGCCACTTTGGTCAATATGGTGGGCGCTTTGTGCCCGAAGCACTTATTGGAGCTCTTGATGAGCTAGAGGCAGCGCATAACGCGGCAAAAACTGATCCAGTTTTCCAAGCAGAGCTGGCCGAACTACATCGCACATACACAGGACGTCCAAGCATCATTACTGAAGCTAAGAGATTTTCTGAACACGCAGGTGGCGCACGTATTCTGCTCAAGCGAGAAGATCTCAACCACACTGGTAGCCACAAGATTAATAACGTTTTAGGTCAAGCATTACTTACTAAGAAGATGGGTAAGAAGCGCATCATCGCTGAAACTGGTGCAGGACAACATGGTGTTGCCTCAGCAACTGCTGCAGCGCTCATGGGGCTTGAATGTGTTGTTTACATGGGCGAAGAAGACACACGCCGCCAAGCACTCAATGTTGCACGAATGAAGTTGTTAGGGGCTGAAGTTGTTCCAGTCACTTCAGGCTCTCGCACTCTTAAAGATGCTATTAACGAAGCAATGCGCGATTGGGTAACAAATGTTGCAACAACACATTACATGTTGGGCACAGTTGCAGGACCGCATCCATTCCCAACAATGGTGCGCGATTTCCATAAAGTAATCGGCGAAGAAGCTCGTGAACAAGTTCTAGCCTTGACCGGAAAATTACCTGATGCTGTTCTTGCATGCGTTGGGGGAGGATCTAATGCAATCGGAATTTTCCATGCATTCATCCCTGATGCGGGAGTACGTTTGATTGGTTTGGAAGCTGGCGGGGATGGAATTGAAACAGGTCGCCATGCAGCAACAATTAGCGGTGGTTCAGAGGGTGTATTGCACGGAACTCGCTCTTATGTTTTGCAAGATGAAAACGGACAGACGATTGAATCTCATTCGATCTCTGCCGGTTTAGATTATCCAGGTGTTGGCCCAGAGCATGCCTACCTACATGACATTGGTCGCGCCGAATATCGCGCAGTTAATGATGATGCAGCAATGGCCGCGTTCTCTCTCTTTTCTAGAACAGAGGGAATAATCCCAGCAATTGAAACTGCTCACGCTTTAGCTGGTGCGCTAGTACTAGGAAATGAGTTAGGTCCTGATGCGACTCTACTTATTAACCTTTCTGGACGTGGAGATAAAGATGTTCAAACTGCGGCAGATTACTTTGGAATTCCATTATGAGCACAGCTTTAGATCTAGTTTTTGAAAGAACTCGTTCAGAAAATAGAGCTGCACTCATTGCATATATTCCAGCAGGTTTTCCTTCTAAATCAGGGTGCGAAAAAGCGATTCGTGCTTTGGCAGAGGCGGGCGTTGATGCAATTGAAATCGGCTATCCATACAGTGATCCGATTATGGATGGTCCAACAATTCAAGAAGCTGCAGAGATTTCCCTTAAAGGTGGGACAAATGCTGCAGATGTCTTTGCGGCCCTGAAGGTGTCAAGTGATACAGGTGTTGCATCGGTTGTCATGACATATTGGAATCCCATTGAAAAATATGGTGTGAATGAATTTGCACAGTCCATCGCAGATAACGGTGGTTCTGGAGTTATTACACCGGATCTAACAATTGAAGAATCCGCCCGTTGGTTAGAGGCCGTTGATAACTCTGGGATTAATCCAATTTATGTCGTTGCGCCAAGTACCTCAGATGCTCGCTTGGCCAAAGTGACTGCTAAGACTGGCGGTTTTGTCTATGCAGCCTCTGTCATGGGAGTCACTGGAGCTAGAACCAATGTTTCAGTTGATGCAAGTGCGCTGGTTGCAAGGGTTAAGAACACAACAAAACTTCCTGTGTCTGTTGGTTTAGGAGTTTCAACGCGTGAGCAGGCAAAGCAAGTTGCAGCCTATGCAGATGGTGTCATCGTTGGATCAGCTTTCATTAAACTGCTTTTAAATGCTAAATCAGAGCAAGAGGGATTAGATG
>JBIIJO010000065.1:0-4763 GCA_044233685.1 Candidatus Planktophila sp. | reverse complement strand
CTATTTGCTGGTTTCACAACTAAGAACGGTGTTCTAGTTAACACAGGAATCATCAAGTAATTAACTAGGACAAACGCTTAACAAGTCGGTGGGTGTTTTGGAAATCTCTTGAAAAAGAGACCAAGACACCCACCACTTGCGTAACATCTACCTTTATACTCGCGCAGAGGCATTAGCGAAGGAGAACAATGTTTGCAGTACTAATTGATCAGTTCTGGTCGCTGACAATCGCAGGGGTCGCCCTTGGATTTATCTACGTTTTGATCTCTCTCGGCTACACCATGGTTTATGGAGTACTACGCATGATTAACTTTGCGAACTCCGAAATCTTTATGTGGGGAACATTTGGAACTGTAATTACCTCTCGCGATATTTTTCATTACACACAAACGTCAGAACCAGCAACGGGTGGAAAGCTTGCCCTTGTATTGGTCACAAGTTTGTTCATGTCAATGTTGGTTGCCGGTCTTACGGCCGTCTTTGTTGAGTTCGTCGCATATCGTCGCCTTCGCATGAAGGGCACTAACCGACTTGCAACCCTGATTTCTGCAATTGGTATCTCCATTGCACTTCAAGAAGTAATGCGTCTTTTAACAGATTCACGACCAGTGGGATCTCCACGCGTTCTTGAAAAGATTATTCTGACTGAGGTTTGGGGCGCAAACATTCGCCTCGACACAGTAATCACAATTATTGCAGCAGCGTTAATCTTCTTTGTATTAGAGCGCTTCATTAAACTCTCACGCATGGGTAAGGCAATTCGCGCCGTTTCAATGAATGAAGATGCTGCGAAGTTGATGGGTGTAAACCTCAACCGTGTTATCACCACAACGTTTCTTGTTGGTGGTCTAGCAACAGGTGCAGCTGGTTTCTTCTACATCACAGTATTTGAATACACTAAATTTAATATTGGTTTCACAATGGGTATGGCTGCATTTACTGCAGCTGTCCTCGGTGGAATTGGAAATATTAGAGGCGCCTTCTATGGCGGCCTTAGCCTTGGATTACTCGAGGTTTATGCCTCAGCTGTCCTTGGAACGCAGTGGAAGGCAGTAACTGTATTCATCGTCTTGGTTCTTGTTCTTCTCTTCAAGCCAAATGGTCTATTTGGCGAAGCCGTCCAGACAACGAGGGCATAACTCATGAAAATTAGAAACTATTGGAACCTTCGCGACTGGGGTGCAGATATTTGGGAGCGTGCTAATCGCCCTAAGCGTGTTGCAATCGCAGTTACTTCAATTATTCTCGTTGGACTCCTCCCATTTGCTGGAGCCTCATTCTTAGCAACACCAATTGCTGCATACGATGCCGTTCTGGTTTATCCAGTGGGAATTTTCGTACTTATGGCACTTGGATTAAATATCGTGGTGGGTAAGTCAGGAATGCTTGATCTGGGTTATGTGGCTTTCTTTGCTATCGGTGCTTACACAATGGCGATTCTGGGAACCACAACAGGCCTTAACACCTGGGAGATCATGCCATTTGGTATCGCCTTTGCAATGTTGGCTGGTGTGATTCTTGGTCTTCCAACCCTTCGCTTGCGTGGTGACTACCTGGCCATTGTTACTTTAGGTTTTGGTGAAATCGTTCGTTTGGTTGTTCTTAACTCAACATGGAGTAAGGGGCCAAATGGAATTGCAAACGTTCCAATGCCTCCAGATCTTGGACCTTTGAAGTTTAAGTTAGATGATCAGAAAGTATTTTTCTGGGTTGTAATCATCATGATTCTGCTGACTATTTGGATGATTCGTCGCCTTAGTATCCGACGTCCGGGTCGCGCTTGGGAAGCTATCCGTCAAGACGAAGATGCTGCCGAGCTCATGGGTATCGCAACACTTAAGTACAAGATTTGGTCATTTACATTGGGCGCTGCCGTTGGTGGCGCAGCCGGTGTTCTTTATGCATCCAAGAACTTGTTCATCGCACCTGAAATGTTCACACTCAACGTTTCAATCTTGATTCTTTCTTGTGTGGTTTTTGGTGGAATTGGAAATATCTGGGGCGTAATTGTGGGTGCAACAATCCTTGGTTACCTACCAGATCGCATCCGTTTTATCTCTGATGCACGCCTTTTGGTATTCGGAATAGTTCTTGTGGTTGTAATGAACTTCCGCCCAGATGGATTGCTGCCACGTAAAAAGCGCGAAAAAGCAATTGTTAAGAAAGGGGTGAATGCATAATGTCAGAGGTACTTCTTTCACTTGAAAACGTCACCATGAAATTTGGTGGCGTCACAGCACTTGGTGCGGTAAACCTTGAAGTCAAGAAGGGTGAAATCCTTGCTTTAATCGGCCCTAACGGTGCTGGTAAGACAACAGTGTTTAACGTTGTGACTGGTGTTTACACACCGACAAGTGGCACTATCACTTTTGCTGGAACAAAGATCAATAAGCAAAAACGCTTTCAAATTACATCGATGGGAATTGCCCGTACTTTCCAGAACATTCGTCTATGGGGAGATATGACTACCCTTGAAAACGTAATCACAGCAACAGATGTTCACAAGAAGAGTGGGCTAATGGGGGCTCTATTTGGTACTCCACGTGCTCGCCGTGAAGAGCGCGAGAACCGTGAACGCGCTCATGAGATCTTGAAGTTCATTGGAATTGATGAGTATTCAGATCGCTTGGCAAAGAACCTTCCTTATGGTGTTCAGCGTCGTCTAGAAATCGCTCGTGCAATGGGAACAAGTCCACAGCTGCTTCTTCTGGATGAGCCAGCTGCTGGTTTTAACCCAGCAGAAAAGGTTGAACTAGCTGCATTGATTAAGCGCATCCGTGATGCTGGTTATACCGTTCTTCTTATCGAACACGATATGTCACTTATTATGGGGATCTCAGACCGCGTTGCTGTTCTAGATTTCGGAGTCAAAATCGCAGATGACCTACCAAGTAAAGTTCAAAATGATCCAAAGGTTATTGAAGCCTATTTAGGAGTGCCAGCTGATGCGTCTTGAAATTAAAGATCTACACGTTCACTACGGCAAGATCGAAGCTATTAAGGGCATCTCTGTAGTAGTTGACGAAGGTGAAATTGTTACTCTGATCGGTGCTAACGGCGCCGGTAAGACAACAACGCTAAAGACAATCTCAGGTCTTCGCAAAGTTTCATCTGGCTCGATCATTTTTAATGGTCAGGATATTTCAAATGTTCCAGCTCATGAGCGCGTGGATCTTGGAATTTCACAGGCACCTGAAGGCCGCGGAATCTTTCCTGGTATGACAGTTCTTGAGAATTTAGAAATGGGTAAGTTCCACCGTAAGAATCGCAAAGCTGAGATGAGTGAAGACCTAGATAAGGTTTACGCACTCTTCCCACGTTTGAAGGAACGCGTTTCACAAGCTGGCGGAACGCTATCTGGCGGAGAACAGCAGATGTTGGCTATTGGCCGTGCACTGATGTCTCGTCCAAAGGTTCTACTTCTAGATGAACCATCAATGGGTCTTGCACCTCAGATGATTGCCAATATTTTCCGCATCATTACTGAAATTAATAAGACTGGTGTGACAATCTTGCTCGTTGAGCAAAATGCACAGCAAGCGTTACAACGTGCACACCGTGCTTATATTTTGGAAACAGGAAATGTGGTGAAAGAGGCTAAGGCTTCAGAGCTTCTCAATGATCCTGCAGTGCGTGAGGCATACCTTGGCACTGGAGCACATTCTTAACGCTCTGCCAGGATTAAACAGGTAATTCGAGCTGTACAAGTTCGTTCACCTGCTTCGTTTGTAATAACGATTTCCCAACTGCATAACGTCTTGCCCAGTGAAATCGCTGTTGCTACGCCGGTTACTAATCCAGTTGTAGCAGATTTGTGGTGAGTTGCATTGATGTCTACACCGACTATTTTGCGATGAGGACCGGCGTGTAGTGAAGTGCCGATTGAGCCAAGACTTTCAGCTAAAACAACATTTGCTCCGCCATGTAATAGGCCCATGGGTTGGGTGTTACCTTCAACAGGCATTGTGCCAACGATGCGACCTTGCTCAGCTTCAAGAATCTTGATGCCCATCTTTTGATCTAGTGCGCCGCTACCGCGTTCTTTGTAAAACTTTACAAACTCTTCGTTGATCATGAGACGTATTCTAGTGCGCAACCTAAGATGTGCCCATGAGCAAACGCCTATTACTTATCGATGGGCACTCCATGGCATATCGCGCTTTTTACGCCCTTCCTGCCGAAAACTTCACTACGGCATCAGGCCAGCACACCAATGCAATTTATGGCTTTGCCACGATGCTGCTCTCGCTGCTCTCCACTGAGAAACCGACCCACGTTGCCGTGGCCTTTGATGTTTCTCGTAAGACATTTCGATCTGAAATTTTTCCTGAATATAAAGCTAATCGCGCTAAAACCCCAGATGAGTTCCGCTCCCAAATGTCATATCTGCACGAGCTTGTGAGTGCATTCGGTATTACGCAATTTGAAGTTGAGGGATATGAGGCAGATGATGTTATTGCCACAATAACAAAGCGGGCTGAAAAAGAAGGTGCAGAAGTATTTATCTGCACGGGAGATCGAGATTCTTTCCAGTTAGTAAATGAGAAAACAACAGTGCTCTATCCAAAGCGCGGTGTGAGTGATTTAGCGCGGATGACTCCGGATGCTGTGCAAGAAAAATATGGAATGTCTCCAGTACAGTATCCAGACTTTGCAGCTCTTCGCGGAGACCCCAGTGATAACTTGCCATCAATTCCAGGTGTTGGTGAAAAGACGGCAGCGAAGTGGGTTGTTGAATATGGATCACTACAAGAACTCTTATC
>JBIIJO010000064.1:0-4877 GCA_044233685.1 Candidatus Planktophila sp. | reverse complement strand
GATCGCTTCATTGATTTGATGGGAAAGAAGGTGAAGGCCTAATGCCTCTAGATCCTTCGATTAAAAGTGTTCTAGTAATAGGAAGTGGTCCAATTGTTATTGGACAGGCATGTGAGTTTGATTATTCAGGAACTCAAGCTTGTCGTGTGCTTCGAGCTGAAGGTATTCGAGTTATTTTGGTCAACTCAAACCCAGCCACAATCATGACTGATCCAGAGTTTGCCGATGCAACATATATCGAACCGATTACTTCAGAGATTATCGAAAAGATTATCGCGCTAGAAAAACCAGATGCAGTTCTAGCTACATTAGGTGGCCAAACCGCACTTAATGCTGCGATTGGTCTTTTTGAGGGCGGAATATTGGCTAAATATGGTGTGAAACTCATTGGCGCTGATATTCCTGCAATTCAACGTGGTGAGAACCGGGAGTTGTTTAGAGGAATAGTCGAAAAAGTTGGGGGAGAGTCAGCTAAGTCGGTTATTTGTCACACCATGGATGAGATTTTCGCAGCTGTAGTTCAACTGAACTATCCGGTTGTTGTTCGCCCTTCCTTCACTATGGGTGGACTTGGATCTGGAATAGCTTTTAACGAAGAAGAGTTAAATCAAATTGCTGGCGCTGGTTTGCGTCATAGTCCAACTTCTGAGGTTCTTCTAGAGGAATCGATTTTGGGTTGGAAAGAGTATGAGCTTGAGGTTATGCGCGATCACATGGATAACGTGGTCATCGTTTGTACTATCGAAAACCTTGATCCTATGGGCACGCATACAGGAGATTCGATCACCGTTGCACCTGCCATGACTTTGACTGATGTTGAATATCAAAAGCTTCGAGATCTATCAATCGACATCATTCGAGAGGTTGGCGTTGCAACCGGTGGCTGCAATATTCAGTTCGCAGTTAATCCTGAAAATGGCCGAATTATCGTCATAGAGATGAACCCTAGAGTTTCACGATCCAGTGCTTTGGCATCAAAGGCCACTGGTTTTCCAATTGCAAAGATTGCAACGAAACTGGCCATCGGGTACACCCTGGATGAGATCCAAAACGACATTACTAAGACAACACCAGCCTCATTTGAACCAACTCTTGATTATGTAGTTGTTAAGGTGCCACGTTTTGCTTTCGAGAAATTTGCAGATGCTGACCCTCGCTTGACGACAACGATGAAGAGTGTTGGTGAGGCAATGGCTATTGGTCGTTCGTTTTCTGAGGCGCTGATGAAAGCCCTACGCTCACTTGAGCGCAAGGAAGCAATCTTTAGCTGGCCACAGATTAGTGAACAGGAAAAAGCGAATCTCTTAGTATCGATGAAGATTCCAACCGAATATCGTCTGCAGCAAGTTCAGAAGGCGATGTGGGCAGGTGCTTCTATTGAGGATGTCTTTGCGGCGACCAAGATTGATCCTTGGTACTTGCGACAGATTCAAATCATTAACGAGCAGGCATTTGCACTCACACAGCTGGGGGAGTTAACAGCTGAAAAGCTACGTGAGGCAAAGGGAAATGGTTTCTCAGATAATCAGATAGCAACTCTGCGCGGCCTGCAAGAAGAAGATATCCGTCGAGAGCGTCATCATTTAGGAATTCGTCCGGTCTACAAGACTGTTGACACATGCGCTGCAGAGTTTGAGGCATTCACGCCTTACCACTATTCATCTTATGAAGAGGAAAGTGAAGTTAAGCCTCGCACGACACCCGCTGTGATCATTTTAGGCAGTGGACCAAATCGAATCGGGCAGGGAATTGAATTTGATTATTCATGTGTTCACGCATCTTTTGTCTTGCGTGAAGCTGGTTTAGAAACAATTATGGTCAACTGCAATCCAGAAACTGTTTCAACTGATTACGACACTAGCAATCGTCTCTACTTCGAACCATTGACACTAGAAGATGTAATTGAAGTTGTTCATGCAGAATCACTCGCCGGTCCGGTGCTCGGAGTTATTACACAGCTAGGTGGACAAACACCTCTTGGCCTTGCCGCAGGTTTGAAAGCTGCCGGAATTACGATCCTTGGAACTTCTCCGGATGCCATCAATTTGGCTGAAGAACGCGGAGCTTTCGGAAATATTCTCAAAGAGCAGGGATTAACCGCACCAGAATTTGGAATGGCTGCCTCGCAATTAGAGGCACTCACAATTGCTCAAAGGATTGGATATCCAGTACTCGTTCGTCCTTCCTTCGTTCTGGGTGGTCGCGGTATGGAGATCGTTTATGACGACGCCGCACTAGGGGGCTTCATCACACGTGCTACCGATATAACGCCAGATCATCCAGTTTTGGTTGATAGATTTTTAGATAGCGCGATTGAAATTGACGTTGATGCTCTCTTTGATGGCCATGAGTTGTTCCTGGGTGGCGTGATGGAGCACATAGAAGAAGCAGGAATTCACAGTGGAGATAGCGCCTGTGTTCTACCGTCGATGACTGTTACACCAGCCCAACTGATCGAAATTCGACAGGCAACTGAAAAGATTGCACGTGGTGTTGATGTGCGGGGATTGATAAATATTCAGTTCGCAATAGCTGGAAATGTTTTGTATGTACTCGAAGCTAATCCTCGCGCTTCCAGAACAGTCCCTTTTGTTAGTAAAGCAACAGGAGTTGCGTTAGCTAAGGCGGCCGCCAGAATTGCAGTTGGTTCAACTATTGCCGAACTTCGCAGTGAATCACTTCTTCCAGCTAGTGGGGATGGCGTTGCAAAGGGTATTTCAGTCAAGGAAGCAGTTCTTCCTTGGAATAGATTCCGCCGAAGTGATGGTCGTGGTGTTGATGCAGTGCTTGGACCAGAGATGAGATCCACAGGAGAAGTAATGGGTATTTCTCCCACTTTCGGTGAGAGCTATGCAAAAAGCCAGATTGCAGCTTTTGGTCCACTGCCTAAGTCTGGAACTGTGTTTATCTCATTGGCTGATAAAGACAAGGAATCTGGCGTCCAAGCAGCCATTGGCTTACAGGAATGTGGATTTAGAATCTTAGCCACGGAGGGAACTGCCGGGTTTTTAAATAAGCATGGCGTAACGTGCGTGACTGTGCGAAAGAATTCTGAGGGAACCGGGCCTATGGGCGAGAGAACCATCGTCGAAATCATCAACTCTGGAGATATTGATTTAGTAATCAACACTCCCGTTGGTAGAGGAACGCGTCAAGATGGGTGGGCTATTCGCACTGCATCGGTCCAGCGTTCAATTCCAATTATTACAACGACTGCCGGCTTTAGCGCAGCGGTTGAAGGGATTAGATTCTTGCAAAGCAATAGCTTGTCGATCAAGTCTCTTCAGAAGTGGTTGGGCTAAATGGCTGGTATCAATAAGAATGCAGCACAGATTCGCGCAAATGTTGTTAGCAACAAGCGCGTAGGCCAATATCACCAACTCATAATTAACATTGGCGATCTTGCCCAAACTTGCCGACCAGGAAACTTCGTGGCAATTAGTGTTGGTGGCGAGAATTCGCGAATGGTTTTGCGCAGAGCCTTTGCTATATCTCGCGTTTCTGCCAACTCAATCTCTGGCGGAACCATGGAGTTGATTGTTGCACCACACGGGCAAGGTAGTAAGTGGTTATGCGCCCAGGGTGAAGGCGCAATTCTCGATATTGTCGTTCCACTCGGAACCGCTTTTGGAATTCCAACAGAGCCCGTTCAAGTTCTTCTTGTTGGTGGTGGATACGGATCAGCTCCACTATTTGGATTAGCCGAGGTTCTCAACGCTAAGGGCTGTCGAGTGGACATGCTGCTTGGTGCAAGTACTGCTTCAAAGATTTATGCACCTATGGAAGGAAAGCGAGCCGTTAATTCGCTTCGCATTTACACCGAAGATGGCTCAATGGGTCAGACGGGCCGTGTCACTGAGCCAATTGCAGGATTAATCCAAGATCTCAATATCGCAGTTATCTACTCATGTGGACCAATGGCGATGCTGTCGGCTATCGATGAGATAACACGAGGGACTGATGTCGTTCACCAATGCGCAGTAGAGGAATCAATGGCGTGCGGCATTGGAATATGCATGACATGTGTTTTACCGGTCGCAGATGCTGAGGGAAACATATCGATGTTGCGCTCATGCATTGATGGCCCTGTCATGGATGGATCTTTAGTTCAGTGGGACAAGGTCGGAAAAGCGCTATGACCGCATTAGATTTCTCAACCACGTTAGGAAATGCTTGGTTTCCTGCGCCAACGTTCACCGCAAGTGGTTGTGCCAGCTCTGGTCGTGAGTTATCTCAGTTTTTTGACATCAAAACTATGGGGGGTGTTGTAACAAAGTCAGTAATGCTCAAAGCTCGCAATGGCCGCGCAACACCGCGCATGGCAGAAACTCCCAGCGGAATGCTCAATTCCATCGGTCTGCAGGGCCCAGGCATTGATGCATTTTTAGCTAAGGATGTTCCGTTCCTAGTTGAACAAAAGGCTCGCATCATCATCTCAATTGCTGGGGAGACGGTTGAAGAGTATTCAACTCTGGCACGTAAACTGCGCTCAGTCTCTGGTATTAGCGCAATTGAGGTCAATATCTCCTGTCCTAACGTTGAAAATAGAGGCTTGGTTTTTGCTTGTGATCCAGAAGCTTCTAGACGCGTGATTGATGGCGTTCGCAGAACTATTGGCGGAGAGCTTCCCATTATTGCCAAGCTCTCACCCGATGTAACTGATTTAGTTTCTATTGCTAAGGGTGTAGTTGATGCCGGAGCCGATGGTTTGGCATTGATTAATACTGTCCTCGGCATGGTTATTAACCTTGACACGATGCGCCCACATCTTGGTGGAAAAACAGGCGGACTATCAGGTCCTGCAATCAAACCAATTGCTGTAAGAGCGGTCTATCAAGTTCACGCTGAAATGCCGCAAGTACCCATTCTCGGTATGG
>JBIIJO010000063.1:0-4890 GCA_044233685.1 Candidatus Planktophila sp. | reverse complement strand
ACTCAACACGTATTGAATTTAGATCACCAGATACTGCTTGTAATCCATATCTTGCATATGCAGTGATGTTGGCAGCGGGCTTAAAAGGCGTTGAAGAAGGCTATGTATTAAGCGATTCAAAGGATCCAATTTCATTGCCATCAAATCTCAATGAAGCCATTGCAGAGATGGAAAAGAGTGAATTAGTGCGCCAAACTTTGGGTGAGCATGTATTTGAATATGTATTGCGCAATAAGCGCGCTGAATGGCAGGACTATCGCCGCCAGGTCAGCGCCTATGAACTAGATCGTTATTTGCCAGTTCTTTAGCCTGCGCGTTACCCTCTACCCATGAACACACGCAGTCTCCTCCTTAGCTGCCGTGGCGGGGTCAAATAACCGAACCCCTCGCTGCGGGGTTTGTCGTATCGGTTAAAAGACAAATTCCGCAAACATATAAGGAGCAATAGAAATGAATTTTCCCAAGCAAGTACCTTCACCGATGCCAGTGCATCGCTATGAACCTTTTCATCCGATAGATCTTGCCGATCGCACCTGGCCAGATAAGAAGATCACTAAAGCACCTCAGTGGTGTTCTGTGGATCTACGAGACGGCAACCAGGCACTTATCGATCCCATGGATACACCCCGCAAGTTAGCGATGTTTAAATTGTTAGTAGCCATGGGTTACAAGGAAATCGAAGTTGGTTTCCCAAGTGCTAGTCAGACAGATTTTGATTTCGTTCGAAAGATTATTGAAGAGAATCTGATTCCAGATGATGTTGTTATTCAGGTTTTGACTCAGGCACGTGAGGCGTTAATTGTTCGCACCTTTGAGGCAATCAAGGGTTCAAAGCAGGCAATCGTTCACCTATATAACTCAACTTCTACTTTGCAGCGACGAGTTGTCTTTGGTCTTGATAAAGATGGCATCAAGAAGATTGCAACTGATGCTGCCAAGATCTGTTTAGATCTGGTTAAAACGGTTCCTGAAACTAAGGTCTCTTTTGAGTACTCACCTGAGTCCTATACGGGCACAGAGTTAGAGTTTGCAGTTGAGGTGTGTAACGCCGTTAATGATGTGTGGAAGCCAACCCCACAGTGGAAAACCATCATGAACTTGCCAGCAACAGTTGAAATGGCAACACCAAATGTTTATGCCGACTCAATTGAATGGATGTGTCGTAATCTAAATAATCGCGACAGCGTGATTGTCTCCCTTCACCCACACAATGATCGCGGCACAGGAGTTGCAGCAGCAGAGCTTGGCTATCTAGCAGGGGCTGATCGCATTGAAGGAACTTTGTTTGGCAACGGTGAGCGCACAGGAAATGTTTGCCTTGTGACTCTTGGAATCAACCTAGTTACACATGGCATTGATCCACATGTAGATTTCTCAAACATCGAGGAAGTGCGTCGCACAGTCGAATACGCTAACCAACTACGCGTTCCTGAACGCCATCCTTATGGCGGAGACCTTGTATTCACTGCGTTTTCAGGTTCACATCAAGATGCAATTAAAAAAGGCTTTGATCACATGGCAGTTGATGCAAAGGCTGCTGGCAAAGAAGTCCGTGATCACACATGGGCTATTCCATACTTGCCCATTGATCCATTAGATATTGGTCGCAGCTATGAAGCTGTTATCCGTGTGAACTCACAATCAGGTAAGGGCGGAGTTGCTTATCTGATGAAGAACGAGCATCACCTTGATCTGCCTCGCAGATTGCAGATTGAATTCTCTAAAAATGTTCAAGCTAAGACCGATGCCGAAGGCGGAGAAATTAGCGCAGATGATTTGTGGAACATATTTGAAGATGAATATCTGCCAACAGAGGGTGCACCATGGGGACGTTTTCGTCTTAAGGGCTTAAGTCAGACATCTGTTCTTGGTGAAGATGTTCACTTAAATGTTTCACTCACAGATCGTGGCGCACTCCAAGAACTTAAAGGTCAAGGAAACGGACCGATTGCAGCGTTTTGTAATATCTTGCAGAACTACGGAGTCGATGTTCGTGTTCTAGATTATTACGAGCATGCCCTCTCAGCAGGTGGCGATGCATCGGCTGCGGCATATTTGGAATGCTCTATTGACGGTGAAACCTTCTGGGGTGTTGGAATCGATCCAAACACCACCACGGCTTCCCTTAAAGCAGTCGTGTCTGCCATAAATCGCGCAATTCGCTAACCAACGCACTACCTTTGCCCGTATGAGTTTGTACCGGGATGAGGCAATCGTCCTTCGCACGCAAAAACTCGGTGAGGCCGATCGCATCATCACGATGCTGACAAAAGATCATGGGCGAATTCGAGGCGTTGCCAAAGGTGTTAGACGCACTATGTCTAAATTTGGTGCACGGCTTGAACCCGGTAGCCACGTTGATATCCAACTCCACGTGGGAAAAACCTTTGACACCATCACACAGGTTGAAGCGTTGATGAATTATGGAGAAGCACTTACCCAGGATTATCAGCGCTGGACAGTGGCTTCAGCCATATTAGAAGCTGCAGAGCGCTTTTCACCTAATGAGCAAGAACCTGCGCTACAAGAGTTTCAATTAGTTGTTGGTGGAATGAAAGCGTTAGCTGAAAACAGATACGAACCTCTGCTCATTCTTGATGCATTCTTGCTGCGCTCTTTAGCAGTTGCTGGCTATGCACCATCAATGACAATTTGTTCGCGGTGTGAAAAACCTGGCCCCCACAGATATTTCTCATTAGTCGGGGGAGGATCTGTCTGCAATGACTGCCGACCATCTGCATGTGCAACCCCAGCGATGGAAACCTTGCAGTTAATGGGCGCACTCATTAGCAGTGACTGGGAGAGTGCCACTGCAAGTGAAGGAAAACATCGCCGCGAGGCTAGTGGATTAATTGCTGCCTATTTACAATGGCACCTTGAGCGCGGTTTAAGGAGTTTGCCAATGGTGGAGCGAGTATGACAATTCATATTCCAAATCACGTTGCCGTTGTCATGGATGGCAATGGGCGCTGGGCAAAACAAAGAGGACTGCCGCGCACAGCAGGACATGAAGCAGGGGAGGCCGCACTTTTTGATGTGGTGCAAGGCGCAATTGAATTTGGCGTGAAAGAGTTAAGTGCTTATGCATTCTCAACTGAAAACTGGCGCAGATCACCGGATGAAGTGCGCTTTCTTATGGGTTTTAACCGCGATGTGTTAAAGCGCCGCCGTGATCAGATGAATGAGATGGGTGTTCGAATCCGCTGGGTGGGCCGCTCTAAGCGCTTGTGGAGCAGTGTTATTAACGAGTTGGAAGAGGCTGAAGAGTTAACTGCGAAGAACAAAACTCTCACCCTTAATATGTGTGTTAACTATGGCGGACGGGCAGAGATTGTTGATGCCGCTGCTGAGTTAGCACGTGATGTGAAGAGGGGCAAAGTAAAAGCTGATTCAATTACTGACAAAGTATTTGCTAAATATTTAGATTCACCCAAAATGAGTGATGTGGACCTGTTTTTGCGCTCTTCAGGTGAGCAGCGCACAAGTAATTTCTTGCCGTGGCAAAGTGTTTATGCCGAGCTAGTTTTTATGGATGTGCTGTGGCCAGATGTAACACGTAAAACTTTATGGAAAGCTATTGAGGAGTATTCACAGCGCGATCGTAGATTTGGTAAGGCTTAACACTTAGGGCAAAGGCCAAAGATTTCAGCTGTGTGGCCAACATCGCGAAAGCCAAATTCTTGGGCCATAGTCTTGGCCCATTTTTCTATTGCCCCGCCTTCGATTTCAACAGTTTCCCCGCACCCTTTACATACAAGATGATGATGGTGTGCGTCTCCGCATAACCGGTAAATAGCTTCACCATCATCACGCCGTAAGACATCAACGATTTTGTCATTAACCAGAGATTGAAGAGAGCGATAAACAGTTGTTAAACCAATACTTTCGCCCTCACGTTGCATGAGTCGATATACCTCTTGAGCACTAGCAAAACCGCCTGCTCGCTCAAGAACACTGAGAACTCGTGGATTCGAGCGACTCATCCAATATTTCCAACAATAAGCCACATAGCCACAACCCCAAGTACTGTCATAAGCATTGTTATTTTTGAAGGATGGCGAGAGTGGGCCTCAGGCAGAATATGTGAAGTCGCAAGGTAGATAACAAAACCAGAAAACATTGCTAGATAGAGTCCCAAAGTTGGATCACTGATCACAACATATGTGCCAAGGGCTGCTCCACCAATTCTCATAATTGCATCAAGACCAAGGAGGGCAATTGCTCGTTTGGTCCAATGACCACTTTTGATTAACAAAGAGACTGTGTTCAGGCCATCAGAAAAAGCGTGGGACAAGATTGCAATGAAGACTGCTAATCCAAGTGCGTTACTGATCTTGAATGAAAGACCAAGTGCCACACCATCAAGGAAAACGTGACCTCCCATTGCAAGGGCTCCAAGAGTTCCAGCGATGTTTACAGAGTGGTTGTGTTCATGGCCGTAATCAGATTCAGCTGGTTCATGGGAGCCGAAGATTTGTTCAGCAAAGTGAAGAGCAAGAAAGCCAGCCACAAATGCGATTGAGACAACAGGAACATTGCCAAAGCTTTGGGTGTTAAGTTCAAAGACCTCAGGTAAAAGATCAAAGGCGACAAGGCCCAGCAGCAGACCTGCTGATAAACCCAGTACTAAGTGAAGGCGATCGCGTGAGCGAATGGCTAGAAATCCACCGGCAGATGTAGCGATGGCAGTGACTGCGGCTAAAACGATTGCAATATTCATGGGTGAAAAGTAGCACAAATGAAAATGATTTTCATTTCCATATCCAGGCTCGCCCCGAGCTATAGGCTCAGCCCATGCTCGCAATCGCCAGATTTAACGTTGCCCTAGGCAATGCCGCCCACTTTGAGGCAGAACTCTCCGTTGCGCTGGAG
The DNA here is from genome assembly GCA_044233685.1 of Candidatus Planktophila sp. Lineage (GTDB taxonomy): Bacteria > Actinomycetota > Actinomycetes > Nanopelagicales > Nanopelagicaceae > Planktophila. Next base: position 18 of record JBIIJO010000063.1, on the reverse strand, counting down.
GCGCTCTCGCAATGTGCT
>JBIIJO010000061.1:0-4922 GCA_044233685.1 Candidatus Planktophila sp. | reverse complement strand
TTTTGCAACTGATATCGCACTTCTTGGTGATCACGTCGTGGCTGCAGTTGGATCTAGAAGTTTAGAAAAAGCAGAAAGCTTTGTTAAGAGTATTCCGGGTGCAAAGGCCTATGGAAGCTATGACGCACTATTAAACGACTCACACATTGATGCCATTTATGTTGCGACCCCGCACCCCTCCCATAAAGAAAATGTGATTGCAGCCCTTAATGCAGGTAAGCCAGTTCTGTGCGAGAAACCATTTGCAGTAAATGCTGCAGAGGCAAAAGAAATGGTGGCAGCTGCTAAGGCAAATAACGTGGCATTGATGGAGGCGATGTGGGCACGCTTTTTACCTCACTATGCAAAGATTCGCGAGATTGTTGCAAGTGGAGTTTTGGGGCAGATCACAACTATTCACGCCGATCACGGGCAGCGCTTAGCTGATCAAAATATTCCACGTCTTGTGGAGCCTTCACTTGCTGGAGGGGCGTTACTTGATCTTGGAATTTATCCAATCTCTTTTGCACACATGATTTTGGGAGTTCCACAATCAATAACTTCCACTGCAGTCTTCACCGACAATGGTGTTGATGCGCAAAGCTCAATGATTTTTGATTACTCCAACGGGGCACAAGCCGTGCTTAATACGACAATGATTGTGCAGACACCCTGCACAGCAGTCATTGCAGGGCTCAATGGCTTCCTGGAAGTAAACAGAACCTTCTATAACCCAACATCTATGCGCCTCACACTCTTTGATGGAACCATTACCGACTATCCATCTGATTACAAAGGCCATGGATTGCGCGAGCAGGCAGTTGAATTTGCCCGTGTAGTTAAAAGCGGAGCTAAAGAATCACCGATTCTCACGTGGGCAGACACCATTGCGATAATGGAGATTATGGATACCGTGCGCTCTCAAATCGGGTTGAAATACCCATTTGAGAATTAACTTCTAGCTAAGTCAGCAACTCCAACAAGACCAGCTTCATTGCCTAACTGCGCCGCAATAATCTGCGGATAAGGATGTTTGCCAGCAAATGGCATATTGCGCTCTAGTGATTCACGTGTTGGCTTTAGAAGAATCTCACCTGCATCAATTACGCCCCCACCGATAACAACACACGCTGGATCCAGTAGAACAGCAAGTGATGCAATACCTGCGCCTAACCACTGACCAGTTGTATTAAAAGCAGCCAATGCCACGGGATCACCGTCGCGGGCAGCATCGGTAATAGCTTGACCCGTTAAGCCTGCAACAGTTCCATCTCCGCGTGAGAGCAAGTTTCGTGCAATTTCAGGACTGGCGTTAATGGCTTCTCGTGCATGGCGAAGTAATGCATTTCCTGATGCATATTGCTCAAAACAACCACGAGCACCACAGCCACAGATGTGTCCTTCTGGAACTACGCGCATATGTCCAAACTCTGCTGCAATTCCAAATGCGCCTCGGTAGAGAGCGCCATTAACAACTATGCCTCCACCAATTCCAGTTCCAACAGTGAGCATCATCATGTGATCTTGATTCTTGCCTGCGCCAAACTTTGCTTCACCCCATGCTGCTGCATTCGCATCATTTTCAATGACAACAGGAAGTCCGATGAGTTTGGTGAGTTGATTATCTAAATCAACACCATTCCAGTCGGCAATGTTGGGGGTCGCCAGCATGGTCTTTCGATCTGAGGAAACAAAACCTGCGGCTGAAACTCCAACAGATGCAACTGAATGTTGTTCAAGTAATTCTTTTGCAACATCGGCAATTGTCTGAGTTAGCGCACTTCCACCTTGACGAGGCGTATCTTTTCTTGCAGTAGTAAGAACTTTTCCAGCTTCATCAACAACACCGCCCAGAACTTTAGTTCCACCAACATCAATACCAATTGTTAAGGACATTAACGTTTGATTAAGCTTCTAGCGCGGCTTTAAGTTGTGCTAGTGCTTGATCAATTGTTGCTTTCTCAGCTTTTTGACGCATCATTGCTGGGATTGGCATTGAAAGTGAAACACCCAATTGATAGGTAACTTGGGTTGTATCTTCATCGATTGCTTTAATGGAATAAGAACCATCCATCCCAGTGAGTAAATCTGCATCATCGAGTGAGAATGAAAGTTGCCCCGGAGCTTGGCTCCAGTCGTAATCTAAAATCACGCGATCTTTCATCATTCCTGCATCAATGGTCATTTTCACCTTGGTGGCACGGCCCTGGTCATCACTTTCAACGACCTCGCTGGACTTAATCGCACTCGACCAGGATGGATATTGGTCAAGGGCAAAAAGTGCGCCTTGGACATCGGCTAATGGGGCATCGATCGTGATTGTTGAACTGCTCAAATCGCTCATGGGAGAAGGTTACCCTCTTCCGTATTTCATATTTCTCACGCTAGCGTTAGCCCCATGAATGAAGTCACAACTCCCGCCCTCGTCCCTTCAGCTACTGCTGGCAATCTGACAAATCTGATTGCTGAACGCGCCTGGTTTGAGCCAGAGCGCATCACCATGTCTCGCCCACTCGGCGATGGATGGCAAAGTGTCACTGCCCGTGAAGTTGACGAGGAGGTGCGAGCAACTGCCAAAGGCTTAATCGCTGCGGGCATACAAATTGGTGATCGTGTGGCCATCATGGCTCGTACTCGATATGAGTGGACCATTCTTGATTTTGCTATTTGGTATGCAGGAGCTGTCGTAGTGCCAATCTATGACACATCATCTGCAGAGCAGATTGATTGGATTCTCAATGACTCTTCAACTGTTGGAATCATTGTTGAAACTCCAGCACTGCGTGAATTAGTCCAAACAGTTCAACCTGCACACACTAAGCATGTCTGGGTGATGACTGAGGATGTTCTTACAGTGCTTCGCAATGCAGGTGCTCAAGTATCAGATGATGAAATCGAGCGTCGTCGCGCAGCACTTGGCCCAGATACTTTGGCAACACTTATCTACACTTCAGGTACTACTGGAAAACCTAAGGGTGTTTCACTCACACATGGCAACTTCTTAGCTGAGTGCGGAAATGTTGTGCAAGGTGCAAGCGATCTCTTCCTAAAACCAGGCGGATCAACTTTGCTTTTCTTACCTGTAGCTCACGTCTTTGGTCGCATGGTTCAAATTGGTGCAATTAATTCAGGTCTACACCTTGCGCACTGCAGTGACCCACTTGGACGTCTTCCAATTGATCTAGCGTCCTTTAAGCCAACATTTGTTTTGGCAGTTCCTCGTATTTTCGAAAAGATTTATAACGGAGCTGAAGCTCGCGCTGAAGCTGCTGGTAAGGGAAAGATTTTTAGAAAAGCAGCAGATGTAGCAATCGCTTATTCAGAGGCATTGGATAAAAAGAGAATCTCTCCTGTCCTTAAACTCAAGCATGGCCTCTTTGACAAGTTGGTCTACTCAAAGATTCGTGCGGGTATGGGTGGACGCGTTGAAGCGGCTATCTCTGGTGGTGCACCGCTAGGTGTGCGTTTAGGCCACTTCTATCGTGGTGCTGGCGTAACAATTTTAGAAGGCTACGGTTTAACTGAAACAACTGCGGGTGCGACTTTGAACTTAACTGGTGCACATCGCGTTGGTTCTGTTGGTCGTCCAATCCCAGGCACTTCAATCAAGATTGCTGAAGATGGCGAAGTTCTAATCCGTGGTGCGATTGTTATGCGCGGATACTGGCAAAATGATGCCGCAAACGCTGAAGTATTTGACTCTGAAGGTTGGTTTAAGTCAGGTGACTTAGGAAAGCTCGATGATGAAGGCTTCCTCTATATCGTTGGCCGCAAAAAAGAACTTATTGTTACTGCAGGTGGAAAGAACGTTGCCCCTGCTGTTCTAGAAGATCGATTGCGTGCACATCCACTAGTAAGCCAGTGCTTGGTAGTTGGCGATAATCAACCATTCATTGCAGCACTTGTAACTATTGACCAGGATTCACTCAAGGGCTGGGTAACAAATCACAAGAAGGAAGGTGCTTCAATGGCCGACCTTGCTAATGACCCTGATTTGATTGCTGTTATCCAAACTGCAGTTGATGATGCAAATAAGGCAGTGAGCAAGGCGGAATCAATCCGTAAGTTCACAATTCTTACAACAGATTTCACAATCGCTGGTGGGCACTTAACCCAGAAACTCTCAATCAAGCGACACGTCGTTGCGAAGGAATTCGCAAAGGAGATTGAGCAGCTCTTCACAAAGTAATTATGTGAGCCTCACACAGCGAGTAAAACTCGCACAAGAGCTCCACGATGGCATAGCCCAAGATCTCGTGGGGTTGGGCTATGGGTTGGATTCTTTGTTGTTTCTAGAAGATGATGAGACTAAGCGTGCCGCTTTGCGCTCTGTGCGCTTTGATATCAACACATTGATAGAAAAAGTGCGTAGTGAAATTCTTGAACTTCGCACAGAGCACAACAAGCTAGAGCCACTTGCTTCTCAATCAGAACTGACCTTTGAGCTCAATAAGGTTTTTAGCGAAATCATCAACAATGTCACTGAGCATTCACATGCGACTCGCCTGGATGTGACATTCATTGATAATGGAATTGGTGGAGCTACAGAGGTCGAGAATCATTATGGAATACCAGGGATCTCTGAGCGGATTATGGCTTTAGGTGGTCAAGTTGATATTCACTCTGATTTCACCGGCACTAACGTTGCAATTTCATTGGACTTACTTACACCATGAGCAGATTATTGATAGTTGATGATCATGCCCTAGTGCGTGAGGGATTAAAGCGCGCACTTACCCATGAAGGCTTTAGTGACATCACAGAGGCCTCATCTGTTCTTGAAGCCCGCGGCTCTATCGCAGCCTTACAACCCGATGTTGTGACTATCGATATAAACCTTCCAGATGGCAGCGGCTTTGAATTAGTGAGCTGGATCAGAAGCATCTCCCAAGAGATGGGAGTTGTTGTTTTAACCCTCAATGATCATGAGAATTACATTCGTG
>JBIIJO010000062.1:0-4922 GCA_044233685.1 Candidatus Planktophila sp. | reverse complement strand
GGCGCACGTTAATTTTTCTTCGATCTTAAAGCGAGGCTAGGTTCATGCCTGCAATTTCACTTGCTAAGGCGCCGCAACCAGCAGCAACTAATCCGGCGCAGATACGTAACTTCTGCATCATTGCCCATATTGATCACGGTAAATCAACTCTTGCCGATCGTATGTTGGGAATTACCGAAGTAGTAGAAGCTCGCAATATGCGTGCACAGTATCTCGATCGCATGGATATCGAACGCGAACGCGGAATCACAATCAAATCTCAAGCAGTACGTCTGCCATGGCGCAGTGGAATCGATGGACAGGAATACATCCTGAACATGATTGACACACCAGGTCACGTTGACTTCACCTATGAAGTTTCGCGCTCACTTGCAGCCTGTGAAGGCGCAGTTCTTCTTGTGGATTGTGCACAGGGAATTGAAGCCCAGACTCTGGCAAATCTTTATTTAGCGATGGAAAATAACCTAACAATTATTCCTGTGCTCAACAAAATCGATCTTCCTAATGCCCAACCTGAAAAGTTTGCTGCCGAGTTAGCAAAGCTCATTGGTTGTGAGCCAGAGGATTGTTTGCGTGTTTCAGGTAAAACTGGTGATGGAGTTGCAGAGCTACTTGATCAAATCATTGCCCAAATCCCAGCACCTGTTGGTGATGCAAGCGCTCCAGCTCGCGCACTTATCTTTGACTCTGTTTATGATGCCTATCGCGGTGTTGTTACATACGTTCGTGTGATTGACGGTCACTTGTCTCCACGTGAACAAATTCAAATGTTTTCAACTGGTGTTCGACATGAAGCCCTTGAAGTTGGCGTTATTTCACCAGAACCCCTTGCTTCTAAAGGCTTAGGTGTTGGCGAAGTAGGTTATTTAATTACTGGGGTTAAAGATGTGCGCCAATCACGTGTGGGCGACACGATTACTACCTATAACAACCCAACAAAGACAGCACTTGCTGGATATAAAGATCCAAAGCCAATGGTTTTCTCTGGACTCTTTCCACTAGATGGTGCAGATTTTCCTGTGCTTCGTGAAGCACTCGATAAATTACAACTCAATGATGCAGCACTTGTTTATGAACCTGAGAGCTCTGCAGCTCTAGGTTTTGGTTTCCGTTGCGGTTTTCTGGGCTTGCTGCACATGGAGATTGTGCGTGAGCGCCTAGAGCGCGAACACAAACTCAATTTAATCTCAACTGCGCCAAACGTTGTTTACAACGTAGTGATGGATGATGGCAAAGAGATTCGCGTTACTAACCCTTCAGAGTTTCCTGAAGGCAAAGTTGCAACTGTTTATGAACCTATTGTTAAATCAACGATTCTTGCTCCTTCTGAGTTCATTGGAACAATCATGGAGCTATGCCAGGAGCGCCGCGGAATCTTGCTAGGCATGGATTACATCTCGGAAGAGCGAGTTGAAATCCGTTATGACTTGCCACTAGCTGAAATTGTCTTTGACTTCTTTGATCAACTTAAATCTCGCACCAAGGGTTATGCATCCTTAGATTATGAAGAAAAGGGTGATGCTGAAGGCAATTTGGTAAAGGTTGATATTTTGCTTCAAGGTGAAGCCGTTGATGCGTTTAGCGCAATCGTTCACCGCGATAAGGCTTATGCCTATGGCGTGATGATGACTGGCAAGTTACGCGAACTAATCCCGCGTCAGCAGTTTGAAGTTCCTATTCAGGCAGCAATTGGCTCTCGTATTATTGCTCGCGAAAGTATCCGAGCTATCCGCAAGGATGTTTTGGCTAAGTGTTACGGCGGAGATATCTCACGTAAGCGAAAGCTTTTGGAGAAGCAAAAAGAAGGTAAGAAGCGCATGAAGATGGTGGGACGCGTTGAAGTTCCACAAGAGGCTTTCGTAGCAGCACTTGCAACCGATGCAGATATTGAAAAGGTCAAGGCTGCTCGCAAAGCAGGGCAATGACGCTCCATTTTTACGTACATATCCCGTACTGCATTAAGCGCTGCGGCTACTGTGACTTTAACACTTACACTCCATCAGAACTTCAAGATGGTGCAACTCTTGAAATCGTCAGTAATGACTACATCGATGCCGTCTTAAAAGAGTTAGATGCTTCGCCCAAAGATCCAGTTCCCACAATCTTCTTTGGGGGAGGAACACCATCTTTGCTTCCAGCCGATGATCTAGGGCGAGTGATTACCGCAATTAAAGCTCGCAATGGTTTGAGTGCAGATTGTGAAATAACCCTTGAAGCCAATCCTGATTCAGTAACGAAAGAGAAGCTAGAGCGCTATCTAGAGGTGGGATTTAATCGCATCTCATTTGGAATGCAATCTGCTAAACCACATGTTTTGGCAGTTCTTGATCGCACACACAACCCAGAGAATGTTAAGCGCGCAGTTGATATGGCACGTGCTGCAGGATTTAAAAGTATTAGCGTTGATTTAATTTATGGAACTCCAGGGGAATCATTAGATGATTGGCGCGAAAGCGTCCAAGCTGCACTTGATCTAGATATCGATCACATCAGTGCATATGCCCTCATCGTTGAAACTGGCACAAAGTTAGCTGCCCAGATTAAACGAGGCGATCTATCAATGCCAGATGATGATTTGATGGCCGATATGTATTTGCTGGTGGATCAGATGTGTGGAGAGCGTGGGCTTAGTTGGTATGAACTCTCAAACTGGTCAAAGCCTTCTCATGAATGCCGTCACAACATTGCCTACTGGGAAAATAGAAACTGGTGGGGACTTGGGCCAGGAGCACATTCCCACGTTGATGGAAAACGCTTTTGGAATGTTAAACACCCTAATGCTTACAAAGAAAAACTATTTGCTTCACAATCGCCCATTCATGAAAGTGAAGATTTAACCTCAGAACAAAAAGCTCGTGAATCAATCATGCTTGGAATTCGCATGCGAGATGGTTTGCAGATTTCAGTGCTGGAGCCGCATCAGCTAGATCTTCTGGGGACTTATCGTGAAAATGGATATATCGAACTGCGTGATGATCGCGTCTTGTTGACTCCAGTGGGGCGCTTGATTGCAGATCGAATCGTGCGAGAAATAACTTTCTAGTAACCTAGGCCCACTATGTCATCACGCCGTCTTGAAATCCTCCGTGCAATTGTCGACGAGTATGTCTCGACGCAGGAGCCGGTCGGCTCAAAGTCAATTGCCGATCACCATGGACTCGGAATTTCACCTGCAACTATTCGAAATGAAATGGCTGTTCTTGAGGAAGAGGGTTTGATTACTCAACCTCACACAAGCGCTGGCCGCATTCCAACTGATCTTGGATACAGAGTCTTTGTTGATAAGTTAGCAACAGTTAAGCCTTTATCCTCAGCTGAGCGCCGTGCGATTGAAACATTTCTTCAGGGTTCTAATGATTTAGAAGAGTTATTGAAAAGATCTGCCAAGTTATTAGCAGATATTACAAAACAAGTTGCTGTTGTTACATTCCCGATTATTGGTGAAGGCCGAGAGAAGATGGCAATCTCAGGAACTGCAAACTTGGCTCGATCTGGTGAAGATTTAGGTCTTACTCTTTCGCCGATTCTTGAGGCGCTTGAAGAACAAGTTGTTATCTTGCGTTTGCTAGATGAGGCGCGTTCAACAGTGCACGTTCGAATCGGTAGTGAGCAGAACGAGACAAATTTGCAATCAACATCACTGGTCACAGTTGGTTACGGTGTGGAGTCAGCACAACATGGCGCAGTGGGTGTCTTAGGGCCAACTCGTATGGATTACGCAGGCTCAATTGCTGCGGTTTCTGCAGTTGCTCGTTATGTCGGTCGTTTCATTGATGAAGGTGCATAAGTTGAGCGATCATTACCAAACGTTAGGGGTCTCACGTGAAGCTTCAGCCGATGAAATCAAGAAGGCTTATCGCAAGTTAGCCCGTGAACTGCACCCAGATGTGAATCCAGATCCAGCGGTGCAGGATAAATTCAAAGAAATCACTGCTGCCTATGAAGTTTTAAGTGATTCCCAAAAGCGTCAGTCATATGACATGGGCGGAAGCGCATTTGGTGGTGGTGGTTTTGGTGGTGGCTTTAGCGACATCATGGATGCATTCTTTGGTGGCGGTGGATCACGTGGGCCACGTCCACGTATGCGCGCTGGGCAAGATTCTTTGATTCGTGTGCAAGTAGATTTGCATGAAGCGTGCTTTGGAACAGAGCGCGAGATAACTGTTGAAAGCGCAGTTGTGTGTCCTAAGTGCACAGGCAGTGGCTGTATTGATGGCGGGCAACCATCAACGTGTGCGGTGTGTAGAGGACGTGGTGAAACTCAACAAGTAGTTCGCTCAGTTATTGGCCAAGTGATGACATCGCGCCCATGTAATGCTTGCGGTGGTTATGGAAGTGTTATTCAAAATCCATGCCGTGAATGCGCTGGTGAAGGTCGAGTTCGATCTCGCCAGAATATTCAGGTAAAGATCCCTGCTGGAGTTGAAACAGGAAATCGCATTCAACTATCTGGCCGCGGCGAAGTGGGACATGGCGGGGGACCAGCAGGAGATTTATATGTTGAAATCGTTGAGATTGAACATGACTATTTGATTCGCGAAGGCGATACTTTGCATATGTCACTCTCAGTTTCTATGAGCGCTGCAGCTATTGGCACAACAGTTACAGTTGAATCTTTAGATGGCCCAGTAGAAGTTAATGTTAAAGCCGGCACGCAAAGTGGAACACCGATTGCCATTAAGGGCAAAGGTATGACTCGCTTGCGCCATGGCGGACGTGGAGATTTAGTTGTTCACGTTGAAGTTCAAACTCCCACAAAACTTAGCCGTGAAGAGGAAGAGCTACTGAAGAAGTTTGCAGATCTGCGTGGGGAAAAATCAGGAGATGCCCACGTGAAAAACCCTGATGGTGGAATCTTTTCCAAGATCAAAGGCGCGTTCACCAAATAATGTTGACTCTATTTTTCGTAGATGACCTGCCAA
>JBIIJO010000060.1:0-4923 GCA_044233685.1 Candidatus Planktophila sp. | reverse complement strand
CACTTAGCTCTCAAACTTGGGAAGAAGTGTTTCTACACAACACCGATTAAGGCGCTTTCTAATCAGAAATATTCAGAGTTTGTTGCAATGTTTGGTGAAGATCGAGTAGGTCTGCTCACAGGAGACACCAGCATTAATGGTGAAGCAGATGTTTTAGTAATGACGACCGAGGTTTTGCGCAACATGCTCTATGCCGGCTCAAATACCCTTACCAACTTGGGTTATGTAGTCATGGATGAAGTGCACTACTTGGCAGATAAGTTTAGAGGCGCCGTCTGGGAAGAAGTCCTGATCCATCTGATGGAGAGTGTGCAGGTTATTTCCCTTTCAGCAACGGTTTCTAATGCGGAAGAGTTTGGTGAGTGGCTGGGTGAAGTTCGGGGCAATACACAAGTTATTGTTAGTGAAATCCGACCTATTCCGCTGTATCAGCATGTTCTTATCGGCAATCGACTGCTAGATCTTTTTGATAAGCCAGGACAGATAAATCCTGAAATTCTCCAGCGTGAGAGAGAAGCTGTGCGCAAAGCTGCCATTAGTAGACATCGCCGAGGCCGCTTTAACGAAGCTCAAGATCGATTGTCTCGAGCCGACATCATCGAAAAACTAGCCAATCAAAACTTACTTCCGGCAATCACTTTTATCTTCTCAAGAATCGGATGCGACGCAGCGGTGAAGCAGTGCCTGCACGCTGGTCTGCGTCTAACCTCAACTGCTGAGCGTGAAGAGATTCGTGCTACAGCACTCAAGTACACACAAAATATTGCAGAAGAAGACTTAGTGGTCTTGGGCTTTGATGAGTGGTTGAGCGCATTAGAGCGTGGAATTGCCGCCCACCATGCTGGATTGTTACCGAGTTTTAAGTCAGCAGTCGAGGAGCTATTTCAAAAAGGTTTGATCAAAGCTGTTTTTGCAACTGAAACACTTGCACTAGGTATCAACATGCCAGCCAGAACTGTCGTGCTAGAGAAGTTGATCAAATACAACGGAGAGTCACATGTGCCAATAACACCAGGGGAGTACACACAGTTAACTGGACGAGCTGGCCGACGTGGCATTGATATTGAAGGCAACGCGGTCATTCAATGGTCTCCAACTGTTGATTCGGCTTCAGCTGCTGGTCTGGCATCTACACGTACATATCCACTGCGTTCATCTTTTGCTCCCACATACAACATGTCAATCAATCTCATTGCAAGATTCGGTCGCGAACGCGCACGTCGTTCCTTAGAGTCATCTTTTGCGCAGTTCCAAGCAGATCGCGCTGTCGTTGGTTTATCGCGACAGATTGCCAAGAATGAAGCGGCAATTGAAGAACTACTCTCACAGGCAGTCTGTCACCTGGGGGATTTTCTAGAGTATGCGGGCATTCGTCGTGAAATTAAGGAAGTTGAAACTCTTCTTTCAAAGCGTGATCACAAGAAGACTTTTGATAACAGACAGCGAGCACGTCTTGAAGGAGATCTTACGGATCTACGTAAGAGCCTTAGAAATCACAGCTGCCATTCGTGTGCCCAGCGCGAAGACCATTCACGCTTTGCCGAAAAAGCAGGTCGCCTCAACCGTGAGAATGATGGTCTTCGCACTCGCGTGCAAAGTCGCACACACGTTATTGCAAAGACCTTTGATCAAATCTGCCAGGTTCTGACCCATCTTGGTTACATCGAAGGAGAAAAACCAACTTCGCAGGGCAAAATTCTTACCAAAATCTATGCAGAATCAGATCTTCTCTTGACCGAGGCAATACGTCGAGGAATTCTCGATGAACTAAATGCCCCAGAGCTGCTATCAGTTGTGTCAACGATGATTTTTGAATCTCGCAACGCCGACAATGTTGCTCCTAAGATGCCAAGTCCGCGAGTTTCGAGCGCACTTGCCGATGTGATTTCCATCTGGGCAGAGTTAGAAGAACTTGAAACCGAGTATGGAGTCAAGACACAGCGCCAACCAGATGCTGGTTTCTGCTGGGTTTCATATCGTTGGGCTAATGGAAACTCGCTACAAAACGTTCTCAAAGGCACGGATATGTCTGTGGGAGATTTTGTGCGAAGTACTAAGCAACTTTCAGATTTGCTCAATCAAATCGCTGCTGCAAGTGAAAAGCTTCGGCCAGTATGCAAAGATGCAGTTAAGCGCATCGACAGGGGAGTGGTTGCATTCCTTATGGGAGATCTATGACATTAATGCTTCTAGATAGCGCATCCCTTTGGTATCGCGCTTATTACGGAATGCCTGACACATTAACCGGACCTGATGGAACTCCTGTTAACGCTATTCGTGGGTATATCGATATGACATCACGTTTGTTATCAGTCTATAAACCCAATCGCTTGGTTGCTTGTCTTGATGGAGATTGGCGTCCTAGTTGGAGAGTGGAACTTTTCCCAGATTACAAAGCAAATCGTTTAGAAGAAGAGGGCGATGAGGAGGAAGAGCCTGAAACTCTCACACCGCAAATTCCTATTCTCTTGGACTTGTTAGACCTCTTTGGCATACCTGTTGTGGGCGTTGATGACTATGAAGCAGATGATGTGATGGCAACGTATGCTGAAACTGAAAAGGGGCCTATCCGAATTGTTACTGGGGATAGAGACCTATTTCAGATGGTTGATGACAAGCGCGATATTAAGGTTGTGTATTTAGCTAAAGGTATTTCGCAACACGATTTAGTCGATTACGCCTATGTTGCAAATAAATACGCAATTCCGGGAGATCGCTATTCATTATTTGCGATGTTTCGCGGTGATCCATCCGATGGCTTGCCTGGTGTGAAAGGTATTGGCGAAAAGGGTGCTGCGCTTATTGCCAACAATTTTGCAACAGTTGATGAAGCGCTGGCCGGTGCACACTCTGCCCATGAGTCCTTGCCTCCTGCACTAGCGAAAAAGATTATTGCTGGTACGGATTATTTGAAGATAGCTCCAACAGTTGTTCAGGTTGCTCGAAATGCACCACTTCCACAAGTTGATTTAGCAATGCCTAAAACTCCCAAAGATCTGTCAGAGATTTATCAATTCAAGGAACGCTATGGATTAGGTGCCAGCGTTGATCGTTTGATCAGTGCATTAGGTTGGTAAATCTACTTTTATCAGCCTTAAGCGGGCTACTTCTTAGCGCTGCTTTCGAACCAATATCCCTGTGGTGGGTTGCACCAATTGCACTTGCCTTAGAAATGTTTGCACTTTCACGAAGTGAGCGGAAATATCTCAGCGTTCTAGCCTTCGCACTTACCTTTAATCTTGTTTTACTGCACTGGACAAGTACGTATGTGGGATCTGTGCCGTGGGTAATTCTTGCTGCGGGATTAAGTATTTTCTACCTGCCTTTGGTAGCTGTAAAACGTCTAGGGATTGCGTTTTTTCCTTTGATTTTTACCGTTTTGGAGGAGATTCGTAACAGATTTCCTTTTCAAGGTTTCGGTTGGGCCAGAATCGCTTACTCACAGGCCGATGCTCCCTACGCCAAGATCGCAGTACACGGGGGAGCGGTTGCCCTTTCTGCAATTACGGTGCTCATTGGACTTGTACTTTTCTTCCTGTTTCAAAAACAATTTCAGATTCTCATCCTTTTGCCATTACTTATTGTTTTAGTGCCAATTGATGTTCAAATGAATCAGACAACACAGGCGTTAATGATTCAAGGTAATGTTCCAAAATTAGGATTGGATTTTAACTCTAGAGCAAAAGAAGTTTTCTTTAATCACGTGAAAGAAACAGACATTGCGTTAAAGGAAAATAGGAAAGTCGACTTTATCCTTTGGCCCGAAAACTCAGTCGATGTAGATCCATTCCGTAATCCGGAAGTTTTCGAAGCTCTCAATAGCTACAAAGTTCCACTGATTATTGGGGCTATTGTTGGAAGAGATAATGACATTTTGAATACATCGATATTATGGACAAAAGAGTCACAAAATGTCTACATAAAGCAACACCTCACACCATTTGGTGAATACATTCCCTTGCGATCCCTGGCCTCAAAAATCTCACCTTTTGTTGATGATGTTCGGGATTTCTCACCAGGAAATGAGTCGACAATATTTACAGTAGATAAGGCCAAAATTGCGCCAGTCATCTGTTATGAATTACTTGATGATCAAATTCTTGAAAAGGCAGCAAAATCATCAAATCTTCTTGCCGTACAAACTAACAGTGCAACATTTGGGGATTCTGCACAAAGCGCCCAGCAGTTACAGATGACTCGTGTTAGAGCGATAGAGCATTCACGAAACATTCTTTCGGTGTCGACAACGGGTTATTCAGCCGTGATTGATTACAACGGAAAAGTTCTGCAAAAGAGCGACATGGGAACTGCGCAACATCTCTATGCCGAAATAGGATTGATTTCCAACGTATCGCCAAGAGATAGATATGGGGATTGGGCCTTAGTAATGACGCTGATCTGGCTGCTGATAGTCACCCGTCGAGCGTATATTTATCGCCGATAAGTTACATTATGTAAAGTTAGGCGAACTCAGATATGGGTGGGCAGGAGCAAATCAGGTTCCTATCCCCGTGGGCTCCATCGATACGGCCCACCGTTGGCCAGTACTTGCCCTGCATTCCAATGATTTCACCGCTCACAAGGCCATTTCGCACCGATGGTGTTCCGCCCACTTCACGTGAGTAAGAGCGCTCCCAATTAGCTGCCACAACACTTTCAATGGTGTGTGGTGCATGGCGCAGAGCAGACTCCTCCACCGAGATCTTGCCGTCCATGATCTCTTGGATTTCTGCGTGAATGGCAGTCATTGCGGCGATAAAACGATCAATCTCAGCAATGTCTTCACTTTCAGTTGGTTCAATCATCAGCGTTCCTGCAACAGGAAAACTCATTGTTGGGGCGTGGAATCCATAATCCATCAACCGCTTTGCGATGTCATCGACAGTTACTCCACTTACTTTGGTAATCTCTCTTAGATCCAAA
>JBIIJO010000059.1:0-4966 GCA_044233685.1 Candidatus Planktophila sp. | reverse complement strand
GTTGCCAAGAAGGCACCTGCAAAGCGCAAGCCAGCAAAGAAGGCTAAGAAGAAGTAATTCGCTTAGTTATTAGTTAACGGGGTCGGCTCACGCCGGCCCCGTTTTCTTATGCTTATTCGTTAGTATTGCTCACATGGCGGATTACAAGGTTTCATATGCACCGCCAAAGGGAAAGCCACACGGAACAAATTTTGCATTCAAGATCGGAACCAAGGTAGTTATTCCACTTCTTAATCTTGTGGGAAAGAAAGTGTGGCGCGGGGGAGAAAATATCCCCAAGAGCGGCAAGACGATCGTTGCTAGTAATCACCTTTCATATTTAGATGTTTTGTTTCTTACTCATTTTTTGTTTAGAAACGGACGCGCTCCTCGCTACATCGGCAAAGAAGGCGTTTTTAAAGTTCCTGTTATTGGAAAAATCATTCTTGCTGCAGGAATGGTTCCAGTGGCCCGTGAGAGTAAAGATGCCTCAAAGGCTTTAGATCATGCGCTTCGATTATTAGAAATTGGGCACTGTGTTGGGGTGTATCCAGAGGGCACGCTCACCCGCGATCCCAACGGTTGGCCCATGGTTGCAAAAACTGGGCTAGCGCGTTTAGCGATAACTACTCGCACGCCAATTATTCCAATTGCCCAATGGGGTTCACAGATTGTTATGCCCACATATGAAAAGAAATTAAAGCTCTTTCCCCGCACGCCCATAAAGATATTAGCTGGTAAGCCGGTTGATTTATCACCCTGGTATGGCAAGGAAAATGATCCAGCGGCATTAATTGAAGCCACAGCTTTTGTGATGAGAGCAATAACTGATTTACTGGAAGAATTACGGGGTGAGAAACGCCCAGTTGAGATATTCGATCCTCACAACTCTGCTTTGCCTCGAACCGGTAATTTCAAGAAAAAGAGGTCACGATGATTAACGTTGCAGTTGTTTGCGGTGGAATCAGTAGTGAACATGAGATCTCCTGCGTTTCTGCCGGGGGAGTCCTTAAAGGATTAGATTCAAGTAAATACAACCCTATCCTTATTGGAATTACAAAAGCGGGCAATTGGGTTTTATTGCCTAATGATTACCCACTTGAAATTGTTGGTGGAAAGCTCCCTACGGTTGATGAGAGCGCACCAGCAGTTGTGGCTGATGTTCATGGTTTTTCGGTTGCGGGCAAAGCGCTGCAGATCGATGTTGTTTTTCCTGTATTGCATGGGCCTTATGGTGAAGATGGAACGATTCAAGGCCTGCTTGAAATTGCAAACCTTGCCTATGTCGGCAGCGGGGTTTTAGCATCAGCAGTAGCGATGGATAAGTCTTTTGCCAAGCCAATCTTTGCTGCAGCTGGCATGAAGGTTGCTGATGGAATTGTTGTAACGAGCAAAGACAAGCAAGTATCAATTGATGACTTGGCATACCCAGTCTTTGTTAAACCTGCGCGCGGAGGCTCAAGTCGCGGTACACATAAGGTGAAGTCAGTTGATGCGCTAAATACTGCGCTCAAGGATGCATTTCTATTTGACCACAAAGTAATGATTGAGCAGGCAGTAGTGGGCCGGGAGATTGAGTGCGCAGTACTTGAATCTAATGGCGTGGCAAAGGCATCAGTAGTTGGTGAGATTGTTATCGATAGCAAGTTTGAGTTTTATGATTTTGAAGCCAAGTACTTAGATGGTGCAACCACTGTAAAGATTCCTGCTGATATTCCAGCAGCTGCAGCTGAGGAAATTCGTGTAAAGGCAGTGCAGGCATTTACGGCGTTGGGATGCAGCGGACTTGCTCGGTGTGATTTCTTCTATACCGATAAGGGCGAAATCATTATTAATGAAATAAACACAATGCCAGGCTTCACGGGAACATCTATGTATCCAAAACTCTGGGCTGCCACTGGAGTTGATTACAAGAGCCTGATTACAGCTTTGATTGAGACCGCTTTACTTCGAACAAACGGCGTTTTAGGAAACTAGTTCAATAATCTTTGCTGCGGGGTTTTGCGCAGGATCTGAGTCTAAAACTAAGAACGCGGCCCTTTTCCCAACTTCTAAATCACCATACTCATTTTCACGAAAGAGTTGGTAGGCAGCGTTTTTTGTATAGAAGGTAAGTGATTCATCCATGGTGAGCGCTTCTTCAATTACCCAAGCTTGATTAACACCATCGGCCGGGTTTGAGCGAGTAACTGGCACACCAATAGCGTGCATCGGCACATGACTTGTAACAGGCCAATCACTACCAAAGGCAATCATGGCACCGGCCTTTACCATTGAGCGCAAACGGTATTGCTGGTTGTTTCGCTCATTCCCAATACGTGGCGCAATAAGTTCCTTATTCATGGGATCTAAGTAGCACCAGAGCGGTTGAATATTTGCGATAACGCCAAGTTGAGCAAAGCGAGGCAGATCTTCATCGCGAATTAATTGGGCATGAACGATTACTGAGCGCCGATCCCATGGGGGATTGATGCTTTGCATGGCTTCAAGCGCATCTAATGCCTGCTTCACAGCAGCATCTCCAATGGCGTGTAAATGAACTTGGTATTGCAACGCATCGTATGCAACAAGGGCATTGAGAAGTTCTTCATCGCTCCAGATAGCAATTCCACGTGAGGTTGGATCATCTTCATAGGCATGCATTAAATGGGCAGTTCCGGCAGATAATGCACCATCGAGTAAAAACTTGATGCTATTGGCTTGTAGCTGTGATGGATTATCAAGCTCTAAACACTGCTCGCGAATCTCATTGAAATCATCAATGTCGCCAGACCAAGTGGTGGGAGTTGCAAGCAATGAAAGATTGAAAGCAATTGTTAACTCTTTAGTTTGCGCAGCAGCGATATATGCCCGCGCCATATCTTTCTCACACCATGAATCAATAGCAGCGATTACACCGACTTTTCTGTATTCCTTGCAGGCATATTTGATTGCAGCAATATCACTTTCAAGGGTGTTAGCAGGGGCGTGATCTAGAACTAAGGCCATAGCAGATGGCTCACGCAAGGTTCCCTTTGCACTTCCATCGCTATTTCGCGCGATAGTTCCACCTTGGGGATCCTTGGTTGCACTAGTGATTCCAGCTAATTCAAGTGCTTTGGAATTAACCCAGATGGTGTGGTGATCAACGGCGTGTAATACAACTGGGCGATCACTCACTACTTCATCCAGCCACTTTGCATCAAAGTCTCCGCCTTCAACAATGGCAGCCTCATAAGCACCGCCAATAATCCAGGTTATGGAGGGGTTTGCATCTGCGAAAGCTTTCACTTGCACTTTGATATCTTCAATGCTGGTGATGCCATTAATTTTTGGCCCTGCAGCTTCGCGTCCTGCAAAAATTGGATGGGCATGGCCATCTAGAAATGCTGGGATGACAAAGGCATCATCTAAATCAATTGTTGTCTCTGCCGTGAAATTCTTAACATCTTCACCTACGGCAAGAATGAGGGAATCTTTAACTAGTAAGTCGTGAAAGATTTCTTTGCCAGAAGACCAAAAGCGCGCGTTTGTATAAAGCGTGCTCATATGAGAAAGATTTTTATTGGTAAGTAACTGGGCAGGTCAGTGTGCGAGTAATGCCTGCAACACCTTGGACCTTAGAGAGAATTAAACGACCGAAATCTTCCATGCTGGGTGCTTCTGCACGCATGATGACATCGTAAGGACCAGTGACGCCTTCGGCCAGACTTACACCAGCGATAGCTGAAACAGCCTTTGCTACGGATGACGCTTTGCCGACCTCGGTTTGAATCAAAATGTAGGCCTGAACTGACATAAGAGTTTCCTTTCGTTGGTGGGTACAGGCTACTTCAGAGATATGCCAGATGGCTAGTCGATTACTCTTCTCACTATGACCTTGAATGAAGCCCAAATAATCGGCGTACTTGCCGAGATCTTTGGCAGTAACCATCGAGGTGTCCAGGTTGGAATCGGCGATGATGCTGCAGTTGTTGCCACAGGTGAACACACGGTGATTACAACTGACATGGCAGTAGAGGGAACGCACTTTAATTGCCAGTGGTCAGGTGCTTTTGAGATCGGTCGAAAGATAACGGCTGCAAACCTTGCAGATATCTATGCCATGGGTGCTACTCCTACATATCTCGTTGCAGCGGTTACCTTGAGCGGCGACGAGACCATGGAGTGGATTTCGGAATTGGCGCAAGGAATAAAACATGAGGCTAGTTCTTGTGGGGCAGTTGTGGTGGGTGGAGATTTAGCGCGCGGGGCAATAAAAGTAATCTCAATGAGCGCGCTCGGTGAAGTCGACAAGGCAGTTACGCGTTCTGGCGCACAAGTGGGTGACTCAATCTATGTGTCTTCACTTCCAGGTTGGTCTGCAGCTGGGCTTTCCTGTATTGAGAAGAGCGAGTTAAATGATTTAGAAAGCTATGCGGTGGAAGAGTTCTGTTCCCCAACTCTTGATTATTCAATGGCAGTTGCCTTTGCACATAAAGGTGCTCATGCGATGTGTGATGTCAGTGATGCGCTAGTAATCCAAGCCGAGCAGTTAGCTCAAGCATCTGGTGTGCAGTTAGTTTTTGATGCCGCGGCCTTTAAGGCAAGTGAAGAGTTTGCACAGTTATCTGAATTAGCAGAAGCTAGCGGAGTAGATGTCTGGCAATGGATTTTTGCAGGGGGAGAAGATCATGTTTTCCTGGCCACAGGAAAAGATCTACCTGGGCTGTGTGTGGGAGTGGTTAAAGCTGGCAGTGGAGTAATTGGTTTAGAAATGAAAAAAGCGCCAGATACCTGGCGCCATTTCAGTTAAGCAAAATTAGTTAGCGTGTAACTTTTCCAGCCTTAAGGCATGAAGTACAGACGTTTTGACGCTTTGTGTTTCCGTTTACCAAGGTACGGATGCGCTGAATATTTGGATTCCAGCGGCGACGTGTCTTTACCTGAGAGTGTGAAACGTTATTGCCAAAGCTGGGCCCTTTGCCACAGATATCGCATGTTGATGCCACAGCGGTACTCCTTTTAA
>JBIIJO010000116.1:0-5020 GCA_044233685.1 Candidatus Planktophila sp. | reverse complement strand
ATGGTTGTGGAACACAAGCGCCCTGACATGGTTTCAATCACTGGTTCAGTCGGTGCTGGAATTCAAGTTGCACAATCTGCAGCTACACAACTCAAGCGAGTGCACCTTGAACTCGGTGGTAAAGCACCTGTAGTTGTTTTTGCTGATGCAGATTTAGCCGCTGCAGCTGAAGGAATTGCCGTTGCAGGTTATTTCAACGCCGGCCAGGACTGCACAGCTGCCACACGCGTAATTGTTGAAGCCAGTGTTTATGATGAATTTGTTGCTCTTTTAACCGAGCAAGCTAAGGGCATTGCTATTGGTTCCCCATCTGAAGATGTTTTCTTGGGGCCAGTTAATAATGCAAACCAGTTAGCCCGTGTTAGCGCCTTCTTTGATCGCCTGCCTTCTCACGCAAAGGTGATGACCGGTGGAAAGGCTCTGGATAAGCCAGGCTTCTTCTTCCCAGCAACTGTTGTTGCCGACCTGAAGCAAGATGACGAGATGATCCAGAGTGAAATCTTTGGTCCAGTCATTACTGTTCAAAAATTTAGCGATGAAGCAGATGCAATCTCAAAGGCCAACGGGGTTGAGTATGGCTTGGCCTCTAGCGTCTGGACCAAGGACCATGGCCGTGCGATGAGAATGGCTAAGGCCTTTGACTTTGGTTGTGTCTGGATCAATACCCATATCCCTGTGGTTGCCGAGATGCCGCACGGCGGATTCAAGCGCTCAGGCTATGGCAAGGATCTTTCTGCCTATGGATTTGAAGATTACACACGAATCAAGCACGTCATGACCAACCTTGGGGCGTAGTATTTCGCCCAAGAACCCTAATCACTAAGGAGTAAAGCAATGGCAAAAGAGCGGTCACTTTCACCTGAGGCACGTTCAATACTTGGAACTCAGATTTCACGTCGTGCTGTTTTAGCAGGAGCAGGTGGTGTTGGTGCAGCAGGATTACTAGCTGCATGCGGTGGCGGAAATGGTGCGTCTGCAGAAAACACTGTGCGCTGGGGTAACTGGCCTTTGTATTTAGATTTTGATGAAGAATCAAAGACATATCCAACTCTTGTTAAGTTCTCAGAGCAAACAGGAATTGAAGCAAAGTACTTTGAAGATTACAACGATAATGATGAGTTCTATGGAAAAGTTCAAGCGCAGTTAAAGCTTGGAGAAGACATTGGTTATGACGTAGTCACACCAACTGACTGGATGGCAGCTCGCTGGATTCGCTTGGGATACACACAAAAGTTTGATGCTGCAAACATTCCAAACAAGGTAAACATTCTTGATTCACTTGCTTCACCTTCATATGACCCTAACCGTGAATCAACTCTTACATGGCAAGGCATCATGGGTGGATTCGGTTGGAACGTTGAAAAGAATCCAAAGGGAATTCGCACACTTGATGATCTATTTGCGCCACAGAACAAGGGAAAGATTGTTGTTCTTTCTGAAATGCGCGACACAATCGGTGTGATTTTGCTTGGCCAAGGTGTTGATATCACTAAGGTAACTGAAGATGAGTATATGAATGCCGTTGATTTCATGGCTAAGAAGATCTCTGATGGATGGATTCGCGGCGTTAAGGGCAATGAATACGCTGAAGACCTCACCTCAGGTGATGCAACCGCTGTTATCGGTTGGTCTGGAGATATGTTCATTCTTGCCTCAGAAAATGAAGGAAAGTTTGACTTCGCAATTCCAGAATCAGGCGGAACTATCTCAGGTGATAACTTGATTATTCCTTCAACCGCATCTGCTGCTGGTAAGGCAAATGGCGAGAAGATGATTAATTACTATTACGACCCAGCAGTTGCTGCAGAAGTTGCTGCATATGTGAACTATGTGTGCCCAGTAAAGGGTGCACAAGCTGAGATGGAAAAGATTGCTCCAGAGCTTGCAACAAGCGAGTACATCTTCCCAACTGAAAAGACATCATCTCGTCTTAATGTCTTCCGTTCTCTCACACCAGATGAAGAGGCAAAGTGGGCTGAAGCGTTCCAACAAGCTCAAGGAAACTAGTGTCGAAAGACCCAATTACTGCAAGGGGAGATCTTCGTCTAACTCGCATTACCAAGTCCTATGGTGACTTCACTGCGGTAGATGATTTAACTCTTACGATTCCAAAAGGATCTTTCTTTGCACTGCTTGGCCCTTCAGGTTGTGGCAAAACCACAACACTTCGCATGGTCGCAGGTCTTGAAGAGCCAACAGTTGGAAGTATTCATTTGGGTGATACGGACATTACAACGACGCGTCCGTATCAACGCCCAATTAATACTGTTTTTCAAAACTATGCGCTATTTCCTCACCTCACCATCTTTGAAAATATCGCTTTCGGTCTTCGCCGTCGCGGCATCAAAGATGTTAAGGAACAGGTCGATAAAGTCCTCAACCTTGTTGAGCTTCCACATTTAGCTGAGCGCAAGCCAACTCAACTATCAGGTGGTCAACAACAGCGCATCGCACTTGCTCGCGCAATTGTTAACCGCCCAGCTCTTTTGCTTCTTGATGAACCCTTAGGTGCACTTGATCTCAAGCTACGTCGTCAGATGCAGATCGAACTCAAGTGGATTCAGCGTGAAGTTGGCTTAACTTTCGTTCACGTAACACACGATCAAGAAGAAGCCATGACTATGGCGGACACGATTGCAGTTATGAATGAGGGAAAGATTGAGCAGATGGGATCACCAGCTGATCTCTATGACAATCCTGAAACCGCATTTGTTGCTAACTTCCTCGGTCAATCTAATTTAATTAAGGGCAAAATCGATGGAAATGATGGCGATAATTTAGTAGTTGATCTCTATGGCCAAAAGATTTCCATGCCAAAAAAGCGCAGCCATGCAGTTGATAGTTCACTCTATGCAGGAATTCGCCCAGAGAAGTTTCGAATTTCTCGCCTAGGAACTCCGGTTAAGGGAAACACTTTAACCGGCGGACACATCGAAGATGTTTCCTACATTGGCGTGAGCACGCAATATGTAGTGGCTATGCCTTGGGGCCAGGAAGTTATGGTCTTTGAGCAAAACGATGACGGTGTTGCACCATTTGATAAGGGCGATGATGTCAATATTTCATGGGAACCGAACTTCACATTTGGTCTGCGCGGAGATGAAGATATCGAAGCCGGTACAGAAGTTAATCCTGAGGAATTAGAGGAGGAATAACGTGTCCTTTCCGAAGGTACGTGTTCCTTACCTGCTTCTTCTCCCAGGTTTTGCTTTCCTCTTTACTTTCTTTATTCTGCCAATCATTAATCTTGCACAGACATCTACCCAGACACCAGTAGCTGGTGGCGACACAGGTGAATACGAACAAACCCTTGCCTTTGGTAACTACATTCAAGCATTTGTAGAGAATAAGGAACAGTTTGGTCGATCGTTTATGTACGCAAGCTTGGCTACGATTTTTGCTCTAGCTATTGCCTATCCGCTTGCCTATGCAATCGCCTTTAAAGCAGGAAAGTTTAAAAACATCCTTCTTGTATTAGTTGTTGCACCTTTCTTTACTTCTTTCCTACTAAGAACTGTCGCTTGGAAGCAAATTCTTGGTGAAGAAGGTTTCGTTGTTCCAGGACTTCGCAGCCTCAACATCATTGGGGAACAGACCACGCTGACTTCGACCTCTATTGCAGTCGTTGCTGGTATGACCTATAACTTCTTACCATTTATGACTCTGCCGTTGTATGCATCACTAGAGCGCATTGATCCTCGCACAATTGAAGCGGCGGGGGATCTCTATGCCAATGGAATAACAGCTTTTCGCAGGGTTACTGTTCCACTTTCTATGCCAGGCGTCGTTGCTGGAACTCTTCTCACATTTATTCCAGCTGCAGGTGACTATGTCAACGCTGCCATTTTGGGAAGCCCTAATACAAAGATGATTGGTAATGTGATTGAGTCACGTTATTTCAAGATTGTTGATTATCCAACCGCTGCTGCTCTTTCCTTCACTTTGATGGTTGCGATCTTGATTCTTGTTACTTTGTATATTCGCAAAGCAGGAACGGAGGAGTTGGTATGAGCCAGAAGATTAAAGATGCCTCCATCCCAACCATTCCATTCAAGGCCCGCTTCTCCCGCTGGTTTGGGCGCAACTTGCTGCGCATCTACATGATCTTTGGTTTCACCTATCTCTTTATTCCAGTTGCTTACACATTTGCCTTCTCATTTAATGACTCAGGTAAGAGTAATTTAATCTGGAAGGGTTTCACCTTAGATAACTGGAAAAATCCTTGTGGGGCACCTGAGGTTTGTAACGCTCTTGGAAACTCAATCAAGATTGGTTTGCTCGCCACTATCTTTTCGACAATTCTTGGCACAATGATTGCTTTTGCAATTGGACGCTATAAGTTCAAGGGCCGCTCAAGTTCAAACTTACTTATCTTCTTACCGATGGCAACACCTGAAATCGTTCTCGGTGCTTCACTACTTTCACTGTTCTTGGTATTCAAAATTAACCCAGGCTTCTGGCCAACAGTTATTGCTCACGTAGTGTTTTGTGTTTCCTTTGTAGTGGTTACCGTAAAGGCCCGTATTGCATCCCTGGATCCACGGCTCGAACAAGCTGCAATGGATCTCTACGCCAATGAACTTGAAACATTCCGCAAAGTGACTTTGCCATTAGTAGCACCTGGAATTGCAGGGGCTGCCTTATTAGCCTTCAGTCTTTCTTTTGATGACTTTATTATTACTAATTTCAACTCTGGAACTCTCATAACTTTCCCTAAGTTTGTCTATGTTTCTGCCGCACGTGGAATCCCTGCACAAGCCAACGTGATTGGTTCTGCGATGTTTTTCTTAGCTTTAGCCATAGTTATTGCGGGGCAACTAGTAAAAAGAAAGAAAAACCGGTAACCTTTAGCCAGTCCACAACGAACTACAGGTTGTTTAAGAAAATCTGCGTTGTGGGGTTAGGTTCCGGAGGACCCGGGCCAACTACGAGTAGTGATTGAAGGGGTGATTCCGGTCAAGGCCGGATAGCGCGATGGCAACCATCGACCCTTACGTTCTCAAGCATCTTTCACATATGC
>JBIIJO010000057.1:0-5160 GCA_044233685.1 Candidatus Planktophila sp. | reverse complement strand
GTGAGATTGATGGAATCGCTGGCTCATGCAGATGCAAGAGATCAAACTCTCCACTACCAATCCATTGGCGCACACGCGCATATGCAATAGGACCGAATAGAACACGAGCAACTGCGCCGTTATATGGAATAGAAATTGGCTTACCTGCACTGACGACATAGTCAGGTAACTCCTGCTCATCAATGGCTGGTGCTAAAACTGAAACCTTGTGTCCAGCAGCGATGAGAAATTCAGCTAAATCGCGCACATGGTTTTGCACACCACCCGGTGTGTCCCAACCATAAGGGCAAACAATTCCAATTTTAAGTTTCTTAGTAAGCATTATTCGCGATCCTTGAAATCGCCATCAATCCAAATGCGCTGCATCATGTGCCAATCTTGTGGGTACTTGGCAATACCTTCTGCAAATAGATCGGCGCTTTTCTGGACGAGTGCAGCAACCCTCTCTGTTTCACTTCCCTGCGTTGGTATTTCCATTCGAGTGAAATCAATATGAATTCCAGTTGGAGTGTAAGAAACATATGCACTTATAAGTGGTGCACCCGTGCGAATTGCAAGTAGTGCAGGACCTGCCGGCATTCTGGCTGGCCCACCGAAGAAATTCACATCTATTCCAGATTTGGAGAGATCGCGATCGGCAGCTAATGCAATAACGCAACCTGTTCTAATGCGCTGCATCAAGGTAGGAATCACGCGACCATCTAGTGGCAGTGATTCCATCCCAAAATCTGAGCGGTATTGCATGAACTTCTTAAACAACTTCTCCGGCTTTAAATGCTCAGCAACCGTGACAATCTTGGCTCCGCGAGCACAGAAATAAGCTGCGGCGTGATCGTAATTACCACAGTGCGGCAAGGTGACAATTGCTCCGTTTCCGGCAGCAACAGCGTCCATCAGAATGCTTTCATCATTAAATGTGACCGTGCCAAGAATTCGCTTCCTGGACCAATCAGGAAATCTAAATGTGTCACACCAATATCTAAGGGCTGAGCGCATTCCGGAATAAACAAGTAAATCTAAATCAAGGGCAGTGATGTTGGGTTGGGTGCGAGCAAGGTTGGAGCGAAGTCTGGCAACACTCTTTCCGTTTCGCTTCACTAAATAATCGGCCACAGCATTAGCTCTGGCATAAACAAAATTCTCAGGTAGCCAACGCAAAATGCGCCAAGCGGCAAAATAACCCCACGCACTCACAGTTTGAATCATTATTTAAAGGCCTTGCGAACTATCAACATACGTTGCACAACCGTAACTGCTCCAAGTCCTGCGAGTAACCACATTCCACCGGCCAATACATATGGAACCCCAAGGCCATCAAGTGCAATTGCAGACATTGCCATGATTAACCGCTCGGTGCGCTCTGCTATTCCCCCGCTGCATTCAACGCCAAAACTCTCGGCTTTGGCACGAATGTATGGAACAAGCATTCCTGTTACTAAAGTTGCGATTACGACAAAACTTAACTGGTCATCATTGTTGATTAAGTAAATGCTTACACCTAGAAGAATCGCTGAATCCGTTACGCGATCGATTGTGGAATCTAGGAAACTTCCCCATTTACTTGCTCCGGCTTTCGAGATTCGAGCCATGGTGCCATCAAAGAGATCACTCAAGGCAAAGAAGGAAATGACTGCGGTGCCAAGAAAGAAATCTCCACGAGGATAGAAAAACAACGCTGATGCAATCACTCCCACAGCTCCCACCCATGTGACTGCATTGGGTGTTATCCCAATACGCAGGGCAGATGCGGCTACGGGTGTTATTAATCTCGTAACCGCAGGTTTTAAAGAGCGACTTAGCATCACTGCACATCGTAGGCTGACCCAGTGCAGAATCCCACATCGCCTCTCAATCTCTGCGTCTTTGGCCACCCTTCAGCCAACCCTGGTGAAGTTGCTACGGCGCTAGGGGCAGCAGTTGGAACTCAAGCCACCGGTGATATTTCCTGCGCCCTCTTTGTTGTTAACCCCAACACCGGAATCGACCAGGCAACTATTGATCAATGGCAATCCTTTGATGAGTTCCTAACACCTCGCATGATTGTTGTTACACAGCTTGATGGAAACAATGCCGACTTTGATGATGCGGTCATGTTGGCTAACCGAGTTTTTGATCAGATTGCCACGCCTTACTTAGTTCTCCATGATGATGATGGATCACCTAGAGCTCTTATCTCACTCTCGGATATGGTCATCACGGATTACTCAACAACTCCCCCAACTAAAAATCCCTGTGAGCCGGAGCATGAAACTTTAGTTCAAGAGTTTCGTGATGAGTATTTAGAGCTCGTCACATCAATGGGTGAAGGTGCATTCGCAGCAGGTGTTCTATTCCCAGCAATTCCACTTGTGATGGAAAAAGGAATTGGCCTTGATGTTATAAAGAAATATCTCGCTGAACTCAACTAGTGCTACCAAGCAGCACTGATCTCTTCTCTGGACAAAGTAAGTAACTGTGGAAGCACCTTTGTTTTTCCAATAATCGGCATGAAGTTTGCATCACCGCTCCAGCGCGGAACGATGTGTTGGTGAATGTGTTCTGCCACCCCAGCACCTGAAATAGCACCTTGATTCATTCCTAAGTTAAAGCCTGCAGGGGATGACACTTTTCGAATAGTTTTCATCGCATGTGCAGTGAGTGATGAAATCTCGTTGCGCTCTTCTTCACTTAAGTCAGTCAAGTCTGCAACGTGCCTGTTAGCACAAACCAATAAGTGGCCTGGGTTGTATGGATACAAATTCATGACGACATAGGCCGTTGCGCCCCTATGAACGATGAGGCCTTCTTCATCAGATAGCTTGGGAATACGGCAGAACGGACATTCAACTTCATTGCCCTCTAATGGGCGGTTTTCTCCGCGTAAGTATTCAAGACGATGAGGTGCCCATAAACGTTGCCAACCATCAGGCATTCCTGCGCCATCGATATGCATTGCTAAACCTGAGTGCGCTCTGCTACTACTTTTTGAATTTCGGCAATTGCATCCTTGATAGGAATTCCGTTTTTCTGCTCGCCATTGCGATAGCGGAATGAGACAGCTCCTGCTGCCATGTCTTCTTCACCTGCAATAACCATAAACGGCACCTTTTGCATCTGTGCGTTGCGCACCTTCTTCTGCATGCGATCATCAGATGCATCTAGCTCTGCACGAATGCCAGCTTTCCTCATCTGCTTAATGACATCAGCCAAATAATCTGCAAACGCTTCAGCAACAGGAATACCGACTACTTGAACCGGTGCAAGCCATGGTGGGAAAGCACCTGAGTAATGCTCAGTTAAAACGCCAAAGAATCTTTCAATAGAACCAAAGAGAGCGCGGTGAATCATTACTGGGCGCTGACGTGATCCGTCGGCCGCTGAATATTCCAGTTCAAAGCGTTGTGGAAGTTGGAAGTCCACTTGAATCGTAGACATCTGCCATGTGCGACCGATGGCATCTTTTGCTTGCACGGAAATCTTTGGTCCGTAGAACGCTGCGCCGCCCTCATCTAGAACTAATTCTAGTTTTTGAGCAACTGCAGCTTTGCGCAATGTCTCAGTTGCCTCTTCCCAATCAGCATCTGCGCCCACAAACTTTTCAGGGTTCTTCGTTGAGAGCTCAAGATAGAAATCATTGAGACCATAATCGCGCAAAAGGTTAAGAACGAAAGTTAGAAGTGAATCTAACTCATCTGCCATCTGCTCTTTTGTGCAATAGATGTGGGCATCATCTTGAGTAAAGCCACGAGCACGAGTGATGCCGTGTAGCACACCAGATTTTTCATAACGATAAACAGTTCCAAATTCAAAGAGTCGAAGTGGAAGTTCACGATATGAGCGCTGACGGGCTTGGAAAATAAGGTTGTGGAATGGGCAGTTCATTGGCTTCATGTAGTACTGCTGGCCAGGCTTTTTGATCGTCCCATCGGCATGGAGCTCTTCATCCATGATCATCGGTGGATACATTCCCTCTGAGTACCAATCCAAGTGACCTGATTTTTCAAACAGGGCAGCTTTGGTTAAGTGAGGCGAATAAACAAACTCATAATCTTCTTCCTCATGGCGCTTGCGTGAGTAATCCTCCATCGCTCGGCGAATGATTCCGCCCTTGGGATGAAAGACCGCTAAACCTGAACCAATCTCTTCTGGAAATGAAAAGAGATCCAACTCAGTACCAAGACGGCGGTGATCGCGCTTTTCTGCCTCTGCGAGTAGTTCTAAATGAGCGTTGAGTTCATCTTGTGATGGCCACGCTGTGCCATAGATGCGCTGGAGCATGGGGTTCTTTTCAGATCCGCGCCAATACGCTGCAGCACTTCGCATTAATTTAAATGCAGGAATGTGTTTTGTGGATGGAAGGTGAGGTCCTCTACAAAGATCTCCCCATACTGGATTTCCATCTCTACCTAAATTGTCATAGATGGTGAGCTCTGCTCCCCCAACTTCAACACTTGCCTCTTCACCCGCTGGGCCTTTTATGCCAATGAGTTCGCACTTATATGGCTCATGTGAGAGTTCAGCTAGCGCCTCTTTTTCAGTGACAACACGTCGACGAAAGCGCTGGCCATCTTTAACAATCTTGCGCATAACGCTTTCAATCTTGATGAAATCATCTGGATTAAAAGGAGTCTTTGGATCAAAGTCGTAATAAAAACCATCTTTGATTGGTGGTCCGATTCCAAGCTTTGTATCAGCGAAAACCTCTTGCACAGCCTGTGCCATAACATGGGCAGTTGAGTGGCGAAGGACAAAGAGACCATCAGGAGAATTGATGAGGACAGATTCAACGACATCGCCTTCTTGCAGGTCGGTCCATAAATCTTTAAGAACGCCATTAATGCGGCAAACGACTACCTCTTTATTATCTGCAAAGAGGTGGGTAGGGCGTTGATCTGCCTCTATGGAGCGTGATGCACCATCAACGGTTACCTGAATCATGTGGCTAGCCTACCGAATACTTATGTGCCAACGCCTTTATTTCTTCTCCGAAGGCGTGTGAAAGATGCAACGGCCGTGAATCAATCGATGAAATAGCGTGAGATAAACGCAAACTACTAATAAAGAAGGCAGAGGTGATTTCAGCTAGCCGATCTGCTGGGATGCTCTCGATGGCAACTAGCTCGTTCTCAATAAGAATCTGACGAATAATTCCAGGCAGAACAACATCTGTTGTTGGTGGTG
>JBIIJO010000010.1:0-19548 GCA_044233685.1 Candidatus Planktophila sp. | reverse complement strand
TAAATAGTGGCATTTGGCCCAACAATGGAGTTAAATCTCCTTGTTGGGCCAAATGTTTTTTAATTATCAACTCAAAGGAGAGTCATTAAGTGTCAGTAGCTGTTGAACTGCGACACATCTCCAAGCGCTTCCCGGGCGTAATCGCCAATAAAGACGTTTCGATGAAAGTTGAAACAGGAACAGTCCACGCCCTTGTTGGCGAAAACGGTGCAGGCAAGTCCACCGTTATGAAGATTTTGTATGGCATGCAACGCCCAGATGGTGGCGAGATTTTAGTAAATGGCCAGGCCGTTAATTTCAAAAACCCTAACGATGCCATCGATGCCAGCATTGGAATGGTTCACCAGCACTTTATGTTGGCAGATAACTTTACTGTTTTAGAAAATATCATTTTAGGTGCTGAACCTAAACATGGAATTACGATTGATTTTGCTGCAGCTCGTAAGAAAGTTGCTGACATGTCTGCAGCGTATGGCTTAGAAGTTGATCCAGATGTTTTGGTGGAAGAGCTAGGCGTTGGGCAGCGCCAACGTGTTGAAATATTGAAAGTTCTTTATCGTGGTGCTCGAATTTTGATTTTTGATGAGCCAACAGCGGTGCTAGTTCCTCAGGAAGTAGATGACCTGTTCAATGCACTCAAAGGTCTGCGCGCCGAAGGAATGGCAATTATCTTTATCTCACACAAACTTGATGAGGTATTGCGCGTTGCCGATGATGTGACTGTGGTTCGTGCCGGGTCAACTGTTGCCCAAGTGAAATCTAAAGATGTCACTGCAAGACAGCTAGCTGAACTCATGGTTGGCAGCGAACTTCCACAGCCAACTACTCATGGTGATACTCGCCGCCCTGAAGTGACACTTTCACTAAAGGATGTTTCGGTTCCTACTAAATCAGGTAGCCGCGATTTGATTTCTCACATCTCTTTTGACTTACAGGCCGGTGAAGTTATTGGCATAGCTGGAGTTGAGGGAAATGGCCAAGCTGAATTAGTTGAAGCGATTATGGGCTTGCGTGAATACACTGGCCAGGTTGAATTTAAAGGCAAAAACATAGATCACTACTCGGTGGCTCACCGCCATGATGCAGGTATTGGCTTGATTCCAGAGGATCGCCAACGACAGGCATTAATGATGAATTCACCACTGTGGGAAAATAGAATTCTTGGGCATCAAAGAAGTAAGCCCGTTATGCGTGGTTTTATCTTAGATAAGAAAGCCACAATTGCAGATACTCGAGTAATCATGGATGAGTTTGATGTCCGCGCACCAGGACCACACACTTTGGCCACTGCGTTATCAGGTGGTAACCAACAAAAATTTATCGTAGGACGTGAAATGAGTAAGGCCCCTGCACTCCTTGTTGCATCACACCCAACACGTGGCGTGGATGTGGGTGCGCAAGCGGCAATTTGGGATGAACTTCGCCGTGCGCGCGAAAAGGGAATGGCAATCGTATTAATCTCAGCTGACCTGGAAGAGCTCATTGGAATGTCTGATCGACTTTTGGTGATGCTGCGTGGTGCGATTACAGCAGAACTTAATCCTCAAAAGACAACTCCTGAGCAACTTGGTTCTGCGATGACTGGTGCACAATGAAAAAACCATCAACCTCAAAGGTACTTCTAGCAGTCGCAGCGCCGATAGCTGCAGCTGTCGTTTCAATTGTTGTCTCTAGCTTTGCAGTTTTAGCATCGAAGAAATCTCCGATGGATGCTTACAAGACTATGTGGGAGTTTGGTACACAAGCCGGCTCTTTACTTGAGGTTCTCAACATTGCAACCCCTTATTACATTGCAGCAATTGCGATCGCCGTAACTTTTAGAGCAGGTTTGTTTAATATTGGTATTGAAGGCCAACTGCGTTTAGGTGCCCTTTTTAGTGCCTACCTGGCTGCTAAGTTTGTTTTACCACCCGTTCTTCACGTGCTGGCAGTCTTTTTGATTGCTATGACTGTTGGTGGCTTATGGGCTGCAATCGCTGCATATCTCAAGGTTAAGCGGGGTGTGAGCGAAGTTATCTCAACAATCATGTTGAACTCCCTCGCCGTAGGTTTAACCTCTTTTCTCTTCGCTCAATATTTTGCAGACATTGTTGAAGGCTCTAATAATTTAACAACCAAGGTTCTTCCACCCTCTGCGCACATTCCAGATTTGATGCCATTATTGAACAAATTAGGCGTAGAAGATCAACCTGGTGGCGGCGTTTATGGAATGTTGTTGGTCGCGATTGCACTTGGAATTGCTTTCTGGTTCATTGTTAACCGCACACGTTTTGGTTTTGAATTAAGAGCTTCCGGTGCCAACCCAATAGCGGCTCGTGTGAGCGGTGTAAATTCAAAGAAAATGACTTTTTTTGCTTTAGTTATTTCAGGTGCAATAGCTGGATTGGCTGGACTTCCAGATATTCTCGGTGACACTCATTCCTACACCATGGGATTTAGATCTGGAGTAGGGTTCACAGCTATTGCTGTAGCGCTACTAGGTCGAAATGGCGCAGTTGGAATGGCAATCAGCGCAGTATTGTTCGCTTTCCTTGAAGTGAGCTCACGTTCACTTGAGCTTATCGATATTGCTCCTGAGACTTATGTGATCATGCAAGGTTCTATTCTACTTAGCTCAGTCATTGCTTATGAAGTTATTCGTCGCTACAAGATAACACTGCAGAGCAAAGAACTAGCAAAGGTGGCGGTAGCATGAAAACTAAAGCAACCAAACTCTTACTTAACGCAACGCTCGTTTTACTTATCATTTCGATAATTCGCTTGATTACTGGTGCAAGTGACTTAACTAGTGTTGGAACTGCATCCGCAGCGCTTCTGCTCTCAGTCCCAATTGTTTTAGCAGGACTAGGTGGTTTGTTTTCTGAACGCGCGGGAGTTGTAAACATCGGTCTTGAAGGCATGATGATTCTTGGCGCCTGGGCTGGTGGATTTATTGGTTCTAAACATGGTCCGTGGCTAGGTTTGGCAGCTGCAATTTTCTTTGGCGCAGTGGGTGCACTTGTGCATGCAATTGCAACAATTTCTTTCGGTGTAGACCATGTGGTCTCAGGTGTTGCTATCAACATTATCGCTGCTGGATTAGTTCGCTACCTTTCAACAATCCTTTATCAAGGTGGCTCCTGGCCAGGGCCATCGCAATCACCAGATGTTGGCCCAATCTCAAACAATGGGTTGCCTGTACTTTCAGGTGGAACTTACTTTGGTTGGAAGAGCCCTGATATTTTGACGCCAATCGCTGAAAAACAATGGTTTTTCATCTCTGATGTAGCATCAATTCTTCGTGGTTTCACCGGAGATCTTTCCTATGTAACTGCAATTGCAGTAGCAATAGTTCCAATCTCGTTCTTTATTCTTTGGAAAACATCATTCGGACTTCGACTACGCAGCGCTGGTGAGGCACCAATTGCCGCTGAATCACTGGGTGTAAATGTTTACCTCATGAAGTATTCAGGTGTTCTCATCTCAGGTGGTTTGGCTGGATTAGGTGGTGGATTCTTAGCAATTGTCGCTGCAAACCACTATCAAGAAAATCAGGTAGCCGGACGAGGATATATCGGTCTTGCAGCATTACTCTTTGGAAATTATCGCCCAGGTGGAATTTTGATGGGTGCTGGTTTATTTGGATTCGCTGATGCGCTGCAGTTACGCGATTCAGCGGCAATCCATGCCCTGATTCTTTTGATTGTTGCAACTCTTGCCTACCTTGTTTATCGTGATGTGCGCAAGGGCAAGTTAGTTTCTGCAGCGATTAGTGGTGTTATGTCAGCTGGATTCCTATGGTTCTACTTGGCAGTCGATGAGCTTCCAGGTCAATTAGTAACAATGACTCCATATATTGCAACTCTTCTTGTTCTATCCCTTGCATCACAGCGACTTCGAATGCCAGCAGCTGACGGTATTCCATACCGTCGTGGTGGAATGTAATGAAGGCTGTAGATTGGGATGCGTTGCACAATGCTGCAGTTGCAGCAATGAAAACGGCCTATGCTCCTTATTCAAAGTTTCCAGTTGGTGTTGCTGCGCTAGTAGATGATGGACGCATAGTCTCTGGATGTAATGTTGAAAATGCCAGTTATGGCTTAGGACTTTGTGCAGAGTGTGGTTTAGTTTCAAACCTCGTTGCAACAGGCGGAGGTCGTTTAGTTGCGATCTCATGCGTTGATGGACAGGGAAATCACTTGGCACCATGTGGGCGTTGTCGCCAACTGTTGTTTGAGCATGGTGGATCGAATGCACTCTTGATGACCGATGATGGACCTCAGACAATGGCTGCAATGTTGCCTTGGGCTTTTGGTCCTGATGATTTAGACCGCAACGAGCGCTAAATGTCGCAGGTTGAGGCTTTCTCAGCGGCCGAGGTAATTGCTGCAAAACGTGATCGACATTCATTAACTGATCCACAAATTGATTGGGTGATTGACGCATACACCCGCGGCGCAGTTGCCGATGAACAAATGTCTGCATTGTTAATGGCTATTTTGCTTAATGGCATGGAATCCCGTGAAATTTCTCGTTGGACCGATGCAATGATCAATAGCGGTGAGCGCATGAGTTGGTCAGCATTATCGCGACCAACAGTGGATAAACACTCAACAGGTGGAGTGGGAGACAAAATTACTTTGCCTCTTGCACCGCTAGTTGCTGCTTGCGGTGCTGCGGTCCCACAACTTTCTGGTCGAGGTCTTGGCCATACGGGCGGAACTCTAGATAAGTTGGAATCTATTCCTGGTTGGCGAGCCTCACTATCAAATGAAGAGATGCTTAAAGTTTTGCAAGATTGCGGAGCAGTAATTTGTGCGGCAGGAGCAGGGCTGGCTCCGGCAGATAAGAAGTTGTATGCACTGCGTGATGTGACTGCGACAGTGGAGGCTATTCCACTCATTGCATCATCGATTATGAGTAAGAAGATTGCTGAAGGAACGAGTGCACTAGTACTTGATGTTAAGACTGGTGCTGGCGCATTTATGAGTGATCCACAAAAGGCTAAAGAGTTAGCTCATGTCATGGTGGGTCTTGGAAAACGTGCTGGCGTTAAAACAATTGCACTTGTAACAGCTATGGATATTCCATTAGGACTAACTGCAGGAAATGCTTTAGAGGTGCGTGAATCTGTTGAAGTTTTAGCAGGTGGAGGTCCGTCAGACATCGTCGAACTCACTGTTCTACTTGCGCGTGAGATGTTAGAAATAGTTGGAATTACAAAGGTTGATCCAGCTGATATGTTAAAAAATGGAAAAGCAATGGATGTATGGCGCCAGATGATTAGTGCCCAAGGTGGAGATCCTGATGCAAAACTTCCAACTGCAAAAGAGAATTTAACTGTTACTGCCCAATCAAGTGGAACGATTCTTTCAATGGATGCAATGAAAGTGGGATTGGCTGCTTGGCGCTTAGGTGCAGGCCGATCACGCCAAGGCGAGGCAGTTCAGGCTGGGGCTGGAATAGAAATTCACGCAAAACCAGGCGATGTTGTGGCCGCAGGAGCACCGCTCTACACATTGCACACTGATACGCCAGCAGCTTTTGCCCGTGCGCAAGAATCACTAACTAATTCAGTGACTATTGGCGATTTACCAAAAGATGGAAAAATCGATAGATTGCCACTAGTAGTCGAGCGAATTACGGATTGAGAGCTTTAAGGTGAGTCTTACAAGTAAACCATCACCAGCCCAGATTAAGCGCGTCCCAAAAGTACTGCTACATGATCACCTAGATGGCGGATTACGACCTCAAACTATTATTGATATTGCACAAGAAATTGGTTACACCGCACTTCCAACTCATGATGCTCTCGAGCTTGCAACATGGTTCCGTGAATCATGTGATTCAGGTTCACTAGTTCGCTACCTGGAGACTTTTTCCCACACTATTGCAGTGATGCAGCGACGTGAAGACATTATTCGAGTTGCTCGTGAGTGCGCATTGGATTTAGCACGAGATGGTGTTGTTTATGCTGAAGTTCGCGGTGCACCAGAACTCTTTACTGAAAAAGGTTTGTCCATGGCCGATGTTGTTGATGCAACAATTGAAGGTTATAGGCAAGGAATGGTAGAGGCAAAAGCTGAAGGTCATGAGATTCAGGTCTTCTCGTTGCTGTGTGGCATGCGCCAAAACAAACTCTCACAAGAGGTTGCTGAGTTAGTAGTTAAGTATCGCGATAAGGGTGTTGTCGGCTTTGATATCGCCGGTCCTGAAGATGGTTTTCCACCTAGTGATCAAAAAGAATCTTTTGATTACCTACGCAAAGAAGATGCTCACTTCACAATCCACGCAGGTGAGGCATACGGGCTTCCTTCTATTTGGGAGGCAATTCAACTCTGTGGTGCAGAGCGCTTAGGTCATGGCGTTCGAATCATCGATGACATTGACTTCTCAGGCCCTGAGCCAAAGTTAGGTCAACTAGCTTCCTACGTTCGTGATCGCAGAATTCCACTTGAACTATGTCCAACTTCTAATCTTCAAACAGGTGCGGCAAAAAGTTATGCAGAGCACCCAATCGGAGCCTTGGCCCGCTTGCGCTTTAGAGTCACACTCAATACAGATAATCGCTTAATGAGCCAGACTTCTATGTCATTTGAGATGGAAGAAGCAGTAAAAGCTTTTGGTTGGGATTTTGCAGAGCTACAGCGCATCACCATTAATGCGATGAAAAGCGCGTTTATTCCATACCCAGAGCGCTTAAAGATCATTGATGGAGTCATCAAACCTGGCTATGCGAAAATCTCTGCTGAGTAATGATTGATTTCAATAATCCTACTTTTGTCGCTGATCCATACGAGCAGTTAAAAGAACTTCGCGCATTTGGCAAGCCCGTTTGGCACGAGGGAATGCAGATATTTTTAGCTGCTCGCCATAGCGATGCCAACGACGTATTTAGAAATAAGTCATTAGGCCGTATTTTCACAGATAAGAAGCCAGATTTTGAATGGGAAACATTCAACTGGCTTCACTCAGATTCGATATTGGATAGCGAACCGCCTAAACACACACGTCTTCGATCCTTAGTTGCAAAAGCTTTTAATCGAAACAAGATAGAAGGTATGCGACCAGCCGTTGAACGCATCACGCAACAACTATTGGATGCCATAGATGAGAAGGTTAAATCAAGAGAGACTTTCGACTTGATTGCAGATTATGCAGAACCGCTACCTGTGAAAATTATTGCTGACTTGCTAGGTTTTCCAGAGTCTGAAGAGCACTTACTTCGTCCTTGGTCACAATCAATCGTGAAGATGTATGAAGTCAATCCATCCGAGCAGTATCAAAGGGAAGCTAAGAAAGCAGCGGCCGAATTTGCTGAATATGTGCGCTCTTTGGCTGAACACCGTAAGAAGAATCCTGGTCAAGATCTCATCACTGATTTAGCAATGGTTGAAGAAAATGGGGAAAAGCTAAACTCTCATGAACTAGTGGCAACGTGTGTGCTTCTACTCAATGCCGGACATGAAGCAAGTGTGAATGCATTTGGAAATGGAATGGTTGCAGCCCTTGAGCGCCCAGATCAGGCCGAGCTTCTACGCAAAAACTCACGAGCAATCACTGATACAGCCCTTGAAGAATTCATGCGATTTGATGCCCCTCTTCACTTATTTGAGCGCACAGCAACGGTTGATACGGAGTTGGGAGGCGTGAGGATAGAGGAGGGACAGAAGATTGCGGCCCTGATTGGTTCTGCTAATCGTGATTCTGCAGTGTTTGAGCGTGCAGATGAAATGAATTTAACTCGTGATCCAAACCCACATATCGGTTTCGGAGCAGGAATTCATTTTTGTTTGGGCGCACCTCTTGCTCGCCTAGAAATGAGCGTCTCACTACCAGCGCTGTGGGAGAAGTATCCAAATATGGAGTTGGCTGGCGCACCAGTGCGCAGACCTACTTTTGTATTACGAGGTTATGAAAGCGTTTCTATCTCTGCTTGAGAAGGATATGAGGATTGCGCACCTTTGCGCGTAACACTCATAGATGCAACTTTAATCCCTAACTTCATCGCATCTTCTGGATTCTTTCCACTGGCTAAGCCAAAAGCAAAAACGCCAACAAATGCATCACCTGCACCAGTGGTGTCTACGGCATTAACTTTTGGAGCACTCACTCGAGTGAGGTTTCCTTCGGAAGTAATTAACACGGCACCTTCTGATCCCAAGGTCACAATTGAATTCTTACCCGGTCTAAAGCTCTTGAGTACGTCATCACTTGTTGGGGCTTGACCATGGAGTTCTTTGAATTCGGTTTCATTAGGAATAATCCAGTCGGTCACTGCCAATAGTTCTTTACTCAGTGGTTGGTATGGTGCTGGATTCAAGATTGTTACACATCCTCGCTTTTTAGCGGCAGAAAATGCAGCCAGTGTCACTTCTTGTTTTATTTCACACTGTGCAACAACGACCGCTAAGCCTGCGATTGACTCGATTGCTTCAATAGCCTTTTTAGATTCAATCTCATGATTGGCACCAGGAATGATAATGATTCTATTTTCACCATTGGCATCGACCCAGATATGTGCCACTCCATTTGGAGTATCACTACGTTCCACATATTCTGAATCAATACCAAGCTTTTTGAAATTTTCAGCTATTGAGTCACCGAATAGATCTCGTCCTAGCTTTCCAACAAAGTGAACTTCGGCTCCGCAATGGGCGGCAATAATGGCTTGATTGGCTCCTTTACCGCCAAAACCAGTAGTAAATAGATCACCTTCTAAGGTTTGCCCAGGAGCCGGAATCACTGTGGCATAGGCAGTTAAATCAATCATTGCACTGCCAACTACCGCTATTACTGCTTTGCTCATACCGCTAGGCTATCGCTTATGGAAAAAACTTCAATCATTCTTGATGTTGATACCGGCGTTGATGATGCCTTTGCAGTCCTTTTTGCCGCAATGCATCCAGCAATCAACTTACTTGGAGTTACCTGCGTGGATGGCAACACAAATGTTGACCAGGTTATTGCCAACACTTTGAAAGTTTTAGATGCAGCTGGTGCTGGAGATATTCCAGTTGCTAGAGGTGCTGTTCGTCCGCTACTCGGTAAATCTGAGTATGCCGAGTATGTGCATGGCGCGGATGGAATGGGTGATCTTGGGATTACGCCCTCTCATCGAAAAGTTGATTCTCGCTCTGCCATTGAACTCCTTCGCGATTTGATTGAAGAATCAAAAGAGCCTGTAACACTTGTTCCCATTGCTCCGCTTACAAACATTGCTTTGTTCTTGCGAGCGTTTCCAGAAACCGCGAAGAAACTACATCGAATTGTTTTAATGGGCGGATCAGCATCAGCTGGTAATGCAACAGCTGCAGCCGAATTCAATGTTTGGCACGATCCGGAAGCAGCCGCAATTGTTTTCCAAAGCGGTGTTCCAATAACCATGTATGGATTAGATGTCTTTATGCGCCCAGGTGCAACAAGTGAAAACGCTACACAATTATTGAAATCTTCAGAACCAGCACCGCAATTTGCTGCCACTTTGATTCAAGCATTTATTGAGCGCTTGCATGTCTCTCCCATTACTTTGGGCGACTATGGGGCAGTTGCATGTGTGATTCATCCAGAGCTATTTACAACTGAAGTCTTTGATGTTGTTGTCGACACTTCCCAAGGCCCAGCGCGTGGTCAAACCATCTGCGATCGCAGAGCACCATTTCTAAAGTCCATCGAGCCTAATGATTTAACTGATTCTGCTGCAGTCCGAGTAGTTCTAGATTTAGATGTAGCAGCAGTTGAGCAATTGTGGTTTAAAACCATTGATAAAGGCTGGCTATAGCCCTATTGGGTGCCAGACCGTCTTGTTCTCCATGAATGCCAGAATGCGTCCAGGATCAGCGCTCTTGAAGCTATAGATTCTCTTCAGGTTTTCAGTTCCAGCTGTTTTAACGTCTGCATGCTTTTTAGCACCTAAACCAGAGATATCTAAGCCATCAATATCCATGTGTGAAGCCATCCATGGGGCTATTTCATCTTTCTTACCAGTCAAAATGTTAATTACACCGGCTGGAACATCACTTGTGGCAATGACTTCAGCAAAGCTCATGGCAGAAAGTGGAGCTTTGGTACTAGCAAGAACAACCACAGTGTTACCACCAACAATGATTGGTGCAATTGAATCAATTAAACCGAGCAGAGAGGGTGTCTCTGGAGCAATCGCAGCAATCACGCCCATGCTCTCTGGGATTGTGAAGTTGTAATAAGGACCAGCAACAGGGTTGAGAGCACCTGAAAGTGAAGAGATCTTGTCGCTCCATCCCGCATACCAAACGAGTCGATCAACTGAATCAGTAACTTCCTTTTCAGCTTTGGCTCTTGATACACCAGTGACTGTGACTATCTCATCTACAAACTGTGCGCGACGACCCTCAAGCATTTCTGCAAGTCGGTAAAGAATTTGTCCCTTGTTATAGGCAGTTGCCTTGTTCCATCCATGTTGGGCTGCGCGTGCTGCTACAACTGCATCCTTTAGGTCTTTACGAGATGCTAGACATGGGTTTGCAATAAATACACCTTTAGTGTTCTTCACTTCATAGGTGCGACCAGATTCTGTGCGAGGGAATGCCCCATTAATAAATATTTTGTATGTCTTTTTCACATCAATTCGATTACTCATGTGAGACTCCCTTCAAATACGCAGATAAACCATGTCGTCCGCCTTCACGACCCCAACCAGATTCCTTGTATCCACCAAATGGGGAAGTAGGATCAAATTTATTGAAGGTATTCGCCCAGATAACACCAGCACGAAGTTGTTGGGATGCCCATAAGACCTTGGATCCCTTTTCACTCCAGATACCCGCAGAGAGTCCAAAAGGAGTGTTATTGGCTTTATCTATAGCTTCCTGAGGTGTTCTAAAAGTTAATACTGAAAGCACTGGACCGAAGATTTCTTCGCGTGCAATGCGGTGGGTTTGAGTCACACCAGTAAAGATTGTTGGCGCGAACCAGAACCCTTTACCTGGCAAATCACACGGTGCACTCCAACGCTCGGCGCCTTCAGAATCTCCGGCAGCAGTAAGTTCACGAATCTTTAATAGTTGTTCCTTGCTGTTAATGGCTCCCAAATCAGTGTTCTTATCCATGGGATCACCGACACGGATCTTAGCCATTCTATTTTTTAGCTTCTCAATAACTTCATCAGCAATACTCTCTTGAAGAATTAAGCGTGAACCAGCACAGCAGACATGGCCTTGATTAAAGAAAATTCCATTAACAATACCTTCTACGCTCTCATCAATTGCGGCATCTTCAAAGATGATATTGGCAGCTTTCCCACCAAGTTCCAAAGTCACACTTTTATTGGTAGGAGCAACTGCTCGAGCAATAATCTTGCCGACCTCAGTAGATCCAGTAAATGCAATCTTGTCGATTCCTGGGTGATTAACAATGAGTGCACCAGTTGAACCATCACCAGTTACGATGTTTACAACACCTGCTGGAAGTTCTGCCTGTTGGCATACTTCGGCAAACAAAAGTGCGGTGAGTGAGGTTGTTTCAGCTGGCTTTAGTACAACAGTGTTTCCAGCAGCAAGTGCCGGTGCAACTTTCCACGCCAACATCAATAATGGGAAGTTCCAAGGAATGATCTGTCCTGCAACACCATGAGCTTTAGGTGTTGTTCCAAGACCTGCATATTCAAGCTTGTCAGCCCAGCCTGCGTGATAAAAGAAGTGTGCGGCAGCAAGTGGAACATCAACATCGCGTGATTCACGAATCGGCTTACCGTTATCTAGGGTCTCAAGAACTGCGAACTCACGTGAGCGCTCTTGCATGATGCGGGCGATACGAAACAGGTACTTTCCACGCTCTTTGCCAGACATTTTTGACCACGTAGTTGTGTATGCCTTGCGTGCAGCCTTTACAGCAGCATCAACATCAGCTTTTCCGGCTAGTGAAATTTGAGATAGAACTTCTTCAGTTGCTGGGTTAATTGTGGGGAAGTGCTTACTTCCTGCAACAAACTTTCCGCCGATGAAGTGGCCATACTTAGGCTTGATCGTAACGAGGGCGCGTGACTCTGGAGCCGGCGCGTATTCAAAAGACAATTTTTCCTCCATTAGTCGATCGTCACGTACTGAGGGCTAGCGTAGTAGCCATCATCCATTTTCATGCGTTGCATTAACAAATCATTAAGTAGAGCACTTGCCCCGATACGAAATAGTGAAGGCTTGAGCCACTCTGGTCCTGCCGTCTCATTAACTAGGACTAGCTGCTTAATGGCATCTTTTGTGTTTCTGATACCACCGGCTGGTTTCACACCAATTCGTACCTGGGTCATTGCATAAAAATCTCTCACCGCTTCAAGCATCACAAGAACAACAGGGGCGGTAGCAGCTGGTGCCACTTTGCCTGTGGAAGTTTTAATGAAATCTGCTCCAGCAGCCATTGCCAAGAAGGAAGCTTTACGAACATTGTCATAAGTAACGAGCTCGCCTGTCTCAAAGATAACTTTCAAATGGGCCTTGGTGCCACAAACTTCACGAATCTTTACGATCTCATCAAAAACTTCGATGTATCGACCTGAGAGAAATGCGCCCCGGTCAATGACCATATCTATTTCAGATGCACCAGCATCGACGGCATCTTTTGTATCTTGAATCTTTACTGCCATTGATGCACGACCAGAAGGAAAAGCAGTTGAAACAGCCGCCACACCAACATGTTGGCCGCCAATAAGATCTAAATGTGTGCGGGCAATTTCAACCATATCGTTGTAAACACACACTGC
Organism: Candidatus Planktophila sp.; assembly: GCA_044233685.1. GTDB lineage: Bacteria > Actinomycetota > Actinomycetes > Nanopelagicales > Nanopelagicaceae > Planktophila. The sequence continues at coordinate 6,836 of JBIIJO010000010.1, read as the reverse complement.
GCCAACACTTGGGACTGTTGAATCTGTTGGATCAGGACGAACCGCTTTTGTGCACAGCGCTTTAACTTTTCCAGGAGTATCTGCTCCTTCTAGAGTTGTTAGATCCACCATGGTGATTGCAGTGTCGATTGCCCAGCGCTTAGAAGTTGTCTTAATGCTGCGAGTAGCAAGCATGGCTGCACGAGCATCTGCACCAACTTGATCAACCCCTGATAGCGACCCCAAATATTTTTTTAGGGAGGCTTCAGTACCATCGACTAAACCATAAAAACTCACGATAGCAATTCCTTCAGTGGGGCTCGTAACTGATCCAGAACTGTTTGCGCAGTTGCAGAATCCTTTGCAATTGCCTCAATGTAACACTTCATCTTTGCTTCTGTGCCACTTGGACGAATGATGATTCGAATTCCACCATCTAGCCAAATACGCAAACCATCAGTGGGAGGCAAACCATCACTTGGATTAGCGAGGTCATCAATGGATGTAACTGAACGGCCAGCGATTTCCTTAGGGGAGTTGCTGCGCAAACCTCCCATGATCACACCCACTTGCGAAAGATCGGTCAGGCGAATTGAGATTTGTTCAGTTGCATGGAACCCATGACGAACCCAAACTTCATCGAGTAAATCAAGAAGTGTCTTGTCCTCGGCCGCTAAATCAGTGGCGATCTGAGCTAGTTTGATTGCAGCAGAGATTCCATCCTTATCGTTAACTGTTATTGCATCAACGGCATAACCCAAGGCTTCTTCGTAGCCAAAAGTTAATCCTTCAATTTTTGCTAACCACTTAAAGCCGGTGAGCGTTTCTTTGAACTCCAGTTTGTAGTGGGCAGCAATCTTGCTCAGAATTGATGATGAAACAATAGAGTTTGCGAGGATGCCCTTACTTGTTGTTCGGGCGATGGTTTCACCAAGGATTACACCTAACTCATCCCCACGTAGCATTCTCCAGTCTTTAACTGGATCCTTAACTGCAGCAGCGCAGCGGTCTGCATCTGGATCATTAGCAATCACTAAATCAGCATCAAATGTACGTGCTGTCTCGAGAGCTAAATCAATTGCACCTGGCTCTTCCGGGTTAGGAAATGCAACAGTTGGAAAATCTGGATCTGGTTGTGCTTGTGCATCCACAAGAATAGGTTGAGGAAATCCTGCTTTATGAAAAACATGTTGAAGAGTCTGGGTTCCAACACCATGCATAGCCGTATAAACAATTTTTAGGTTTCCAGGGCGTTGGGCAAGAGCAGCGGTAATCCCGACATATTTGTGAACAACTTCTTCACCAAGAACTGTCCATTCTTTGCCACGGGGTTGCGAGGCAAGAGAAGTAATCGAATCAATCTTTTTGGCGATTGATTCATCTGTTGGAGAGATTATTTGTGATCCACGATAATGAATTCCATCAACGGTGCCACCTAAATAAACTTTGTAGCCGTTATCTTGCGGTGGATTATGGCTAGCTGTAACCATAATTCCCACATCACATTTCAACTCATTGGTCGCAAAAGCCAATACTGGTGTTGGAAGCGGGCGGGGCAAGACATAAACCTTCATGCCAGCACCACTCATAATTTCAGCGGTTTCAAAAGTGAAATCTTCAGAGCCATAACGGGCATCGCGACCAATTACTACGGAAGTTAAATTCCGCTCTTTCATATAAGCGACTAATCCTGCAGCAGTACGACCAACTACTGCGCGATTCATGCCAGAGGGCCCTGGGCGAATAGGTCCACGCAAACCTGCAGTGCCAAACTGCAAAAAGCCGTTAAATGATGCGCGTAGTTCTACTTCATTATTGGAATCGAGCCATTGCTGTAATTGGGCAGCGGTCTTTGGATCTGGATCATCAGCAATCCATGCTTGAACTTCTTGAGTCAGATCCATGTTCTTAGAATAACTTCGGGATTACCCCTTTGAGAAGAGCGCCCATTCGATCTGCAGCGGCCTTTCCAGCGGCAATAACTTCTTCGTGGTTTAGTTTCTCACCAGTAACACCGGCAGCTGCGTTAGTAACTAATGAGATTCCAAGAACTTCAGCGCCAAGTGCGTGAGCAGCAATTGCTTCAGGCACTGTGGACATACCCACCAAATCTGCCCCCATAGTGCGCATCATTAAAATCTCTGCAGGAGTTTCATAGGTTGGACCACGCCAGTGTACGTAGACACCTTCTTCAAGTGATGAATCTTCTTTCTTAACAATTTCGCGAATTCGCTTGCTATAGAGATCTGTTAAATCAACAAAAGTGGCACCAGATAGTGGAGAGACTGCTGTTAATGAAATGTGATCACGAATAAGTACTGGCTGGCCAACTTTGTAAGCCTTGTTTATGCCACCACAGGCATTAGTTAAAATGACAACCTTGCATCCAGCTTTAACCGCTGTTCGCACGCTATGCACTACAGGTTCAACACCTTTGCCTTCATAGAGGTGTGTGCGCCCTAAAAATACAAGTGCTCGTAGTTTCTTGCCATTTGATTCAATTTCATAAGAGCGAACTTTTCCTGAGTGACCTTCAACAGTTGGAGGAAGAAATCCAGTTATATCTTCAGCATTACATTCATATGCTGGAGTTCCCAAAGCATCAACCGCGCTCACCCAACCAGAACCCATTACTAAGGCAACATCATGAGATGCAACCCCTGTGCGTTCTGTGATTTCTTTAGCGGCAGCAGCCGCTGCGGCTAATGGATCGGAATAGAGGAGCTCGCTATTTGTCATGCATCAATGATGTCACAAAGAGCTGTTCCACTAGAAACTGTGGCCCCTATGACCGCGCTCAAATTACTAATCACACCAGCTTTATGTGCCACTAACGGCTGTTCCATTTTCATCGCTTCTAGAACGATTACTAAATCGCCAATTTCAACTCGGTCACCTTCATTGACTGCAATCTTCACAACAGTTCCCTGCATTGGGCTGGCAAGTGCAGAGCCACCAGCGCCTCCTGCCATCGATTGTTTTGCCCGATGGCGCTTAACTACAGGCTTAGGAGCATGTACTAAAACCTCAAAACGCTTCCCATTTACTTCAGCAACTAATTGCTCAGGTGCCATATGTGTTTCAAGAGGCACGACCGGTGCGTGATACATAGTAATGTCATTGTTAAATTCATTTTCAATATAGCTGGTGTAAATCTTGAAATCTTGTGTAAACGCAGGATCTTCCATAATCGCACGGTGGAAAGGCAGGGCGGTAGCTAAACCTTCAATTGAGAATTCAGCTAGTGCGCGACGAGCACGGTCTATTGCTTGTTCGCGAGTTGCACCCGTAACAATAAGTTTTGCTAGTAATGAATCAAAGTTGCCGCCGATAGTGTCACCATTTCTAAAGCCAGCATCGACTCTTACGCCAGGACCAGTTGGAATAACCCATTCAGTAATTCGGCCTGGCGCAGGCAAGAATGAGCGGCCTGGATCTTCACCGTTAATACGAAATTCAATTGAGTGTCCACGGATAACTGGATCATCAAAGCCAAGTGCTTCACCCATTGCAATTCTAAATTGCTCACGCACTAAATCAATGCCTGTGATTTCTTCGCTCACCGGATGCTCTACTTGCAAGCGAGTATTTACTTCTAGGAATGAAATAGTGCCATCAAGTCCAATTAAAAATTCACAAGTGCCTGCACCGATATATCCAGCCTCTTTCATAATCGCTTTACTGGATCGATAGAGCTCATCAATCTGGGCTTGACTTAAAAATGGAGCAGGTGCTTCTTCAACTAGTTTTTGGTGGCGGCGTTGCAGTGAACAATCGCGTGTACTAACAACCACTGCATGTCCATGTTTATCAACTAAAACTTGGGTTTCAACGTGGCGGGGCTTATCTAAATAGCGTTCAACAAAGCATTCACCGCGGCCAAAACCGCTAATTGCTTCACGCACAGCAGATGCGAATAGTTCTGGAATCTCTTCCATCGTATGGGCGACCTTTAAACCACGTCCACCACCACCATGGGCAGCTTTAATGGCAACAGGTAATCCATGTTCCTTAGCAAAAGCTAAAACTTCTTCATGTCCTTCCACTGGATCTTTAGTTCCAGCAACTAGTGGTGCACCTGCTTTAGCTGCGATTTTGCGTGCAGAGACTTTATCGCCCAGTGCCCGAATTGCAGCAGGAGGAGGTCCAATCCAAATAAGACCAGCATCTATAACGGCCTGCGCAAAGTTTGCATTTTCAGATAAGAATCCATAACCAGGATGAACGGCGTCTGCACCTGATTGCTTAGCAACTTCAATGAGTTTTTCAATATTCAAATATGTTTCAGTCGCGGTTGTGCCATGCAGAGAATAAGCAGTATCAGCCATCTGGGAATGAATTGCATTGCGATCTTCCTCTGAATAAACCGCAACACTTTCCAACCCATGATCTTTACATGCGCGAATTACACGTACTGCAATTTCACCACGGTTGGCAATTAACACGCGCTTCATTGCATCACCTTAACCTCAGGCCAGGAGTAGCCAAGTTGCTCAAAAGCTTTTCTCACAAAAGGCATAGAGATTCCAACTACGTTTGTGTAGTCACCTTCAATTGAAGGAATAAAAGGGGAGCTAAACCCATCAAGAGTGAATCCACCAGCAACATGTAACGGTTCACCGGTAGCAACATAGTCTGCAATCTCTGCATCAGTCATATTGTCAAAGGTCACTTTTGTTGTGACGATACTTGAAATCTCTTTATCCTTTGTTGTATCAATAATGCAGTGGCCAGTATGGAGTAGTCCGGAATTTCCACGAACTCTTGAAGCACGTTCAATTGCAATCTCTGGAGTTTCTGGCTTACCTAAGGACTGTGAATCAAACTCAAAGGTTGAATCACAACCAATAATTATTGCTGGAAAATCTATTTGCTCTCGAATTGTGTGTGCCTTAGTTATTGCTAGAGCAATCACCATGTCGGCTGGTGTCATTGCATTGAAAAAATCAGTCTCCTCATCAACATGGCTGACCATAATGGTGGGCTTTAATCCAGCTGACTCAAGTAAGCGTCGTCTGGACACGGATGCAGAAGCTAAAACTATTTTTGGCATCGTTTATGAATTCTTTCGAGCGCCGAAAGTAATTTGATGAGGCAATGCTTCTCGTAGTTGCGGTAAACCGTAAACACTTCTGCGGATCACAGGCTTTAGCTCTTCACGCTTATGTTGAGCCAAAGCAGTTTTAAGTGCCGCTAACTCTTCAGGAGTTGGATTGCCTTTGATGATTGAAAACTCCATTACAGCGGAATATTTCCGTGTTTGCGGGCTGGCAATGTGTCGCGCTTTGTACGCAAAGTTCTAAAAGCCTTCGTGATGTATGCACGTGACTGATTTGGTTCAATAACTGTGTCGATTGTTCCGCGCTCAGCAGCTAAATATGGATTTGCAAGTGATTCGTTGTATTCATCGATTAACTCAGCTCTTGCAGCAACTGGATCTTTGGCTTCAGCAATTTCCTTGCGATACAAGATATTTACTGCACCTTGTGCACCCATAACTGCAATCTCTGCACTTGGCCACGCAAAGTTGATATCGCTACCAAGATACTTAGAGCCCATAACGATAAATGCGCCGCCATACGCTTTACGAGTGATGAGTGTTACAAGTGGCACAGATGCTTCTGCGTAGGCGTAGAGCAACTTCGCTCCACGGCGAATGATTCCATCCCATTCCTGTTCAGTGCCAGGCAAGAAACCAGGCACATCAACAAGTGTCAGGATGGGGATATTGAATGCATCACAGAAGCGCAAGAAACGTGCAGCTTTCTCGCTGGAGTTAATATCTAGTGTTCCAGCCAATTGATTAGGCTGGTTTGCAATGATTCCAATGGTTTCACCCTCAATTCGGGCAAATCCAACAACAATGTTTGGTGCATAGAGTGCATGGACTTCTAAGAACTCTGCTTCATCTACCAATGCTTGAATCAGAACCTTCATGTCATATGGCTGGTTAGGGCTATCTGGAATCAAAGTATCTAGTGCAATATCTTTTGCATTCTTTTCCAAAACCTCTGTTGGCGGAAGATGCGGAGCTCTGTCCATATTATTTGATGGCAAATATGAAAGTAGCGCTTTAACGTAATCAATTGCATCAGCTTCATTTTCAGCTAAGTAGTGAGAGTTACCGGTTCGAACATTGTGAGTACGAGCGCCACCCAACTCTTCCATTCCCACTTCTTCGCCAGTCACTGTCTTAATAACATCTGGACCAGTAATAAACATATGCGAAGTCTCATTAACCATCACAGTGAAATCTGTGAGTGCGGGAGAGTATGCAGAGCCTCCAGCGCAAGGGCCAAGAATCAATGAGATTTGAGGAATCACACCAGATGAGCGAGTGTTAAGGCGGAAGATTTTTCCATAGCCTGAAAGTGATGCAACGCCTTCTTGAATGCGCGCACCACCGGAGTCATTAATTCCAATAAGTGGAATTCCACTCTTTAAAGCAAACTCAGCAATCTTTACAATCTTTTCGGCATGAACTTCACCCAGTGATCCACCCATGATGGTGAAATCTTGTGAGTACAAAGCAATAGGTCGTCCATCTACAGTCGCTGTTCCAATTACAACACCATCACCGTATGGGCGATTATTTTCCATCCCGAATTGTGTTGAGCGGTGGCGCGCGAACTCATCAATTTCCGTAAATGAATCTGGATCAACCAACATTTCAATACGCTCACGGGCAGTGTTCTTGCCTTTAGCATGCTGCTTTTCAACGGCGCGTGCCGAACCAGCGTGGACGGCTTCCTCAACGCGCGCACGCAGATCTTCGATTTTCCCGGCAGTTGTATGCAGATCACGGCTCATACCCCTACGGTACATGTCATGGGCATTGAAATGCTAAGAGGGGCACT
>JBIIJO010000056.1:0-5352 GCA_044233685.1 Candidatus Planktophila sp. | reverse complement strand
CTCCGGTGAGCCATATAACTCATTTGCTGATGTCGTCATAACCCCTACACCGTATCGTCCAAGTACTCTTACACGGTGAAAGCGACGCGACCAATACGCATTATTACTTCCCTATCCCTTGCTGTCGTCGCAATCTCGGCATTTTCTTGGTTGGGATTAGGCCAAGTCAGCGGAGCAATTAACCGTATCGATGTATTTGGCTCACTCGATAACCGCCCAGATAAGCCAAGCTCAGCACTCAATTATTTGTTGGTCGGTTCAGATACACGTGAGGGTTTAACTAAAGAACAATCAAAGTTGTTGCGAGTAGGAACTACCAAGTCAGCAGCAGGTGCACGATCAGACACCATGCTTCTTGTTCACATCAGTAAATCTCGAGATAAAGCAACCATCATCTCTATTCCGCGAGATTCGCTGGTGACTATTCCAGAACATCCTTCGTCCTTAAACAAGGAAAAGATTGTTCCTGCAGCAAAAGGAAAAATCAACGCGGCTTTTGCTTGGGGCGGAGCACCACTTTTAATTCAAACTATTGAACAAGAAACAAACATTAAAATTGACCACTATATTGAAATTGGCTTTGCAGGTTTCGCAGGAATGGTTGATGCACTAGGCGGAATTGATGTTTGCACAAAACGCGACATTGATGACCCAAATAGCCACCTTGTTTTGAGCGCTGGAGTTCACACTCTTAATGGAATTGAATCGCTCAAGTATGTTCGCACGCGTGACTTTGACGGCATGGGTGACCTTGGGCGCATGCAACGCCAACAGCAATTCATGAGCGCAGTGCTAAGAAAAGTGACAAGTACTGGCGTTCTTCTCAATCCAGTTAAGTTAGTCAATTTCTTCAATGCCACCATTGCAACAGTTCGAACAGATTCTGAGCTCAATCGAAATGACTTAATTGTTTTGGCTAAGCAACTTAAGAATCTCTCCCCAAGTAAGGTCCGCACTCTGACAATTCCTTTGGGTAATGCAAACGCTCGCGTGCCAGGGCTTGGATCGGTTGTGACCTGGGATTCAGTGCTTGCACCTGATCTATTCAACCGTTTGCGTGAAGATCTACCGCTAGTTGATGAGGTAACCCCTTCACCTTCAGCATCATCGAGCGCTTCAGCATCACCAACTGTGATTGATAAATTCAAGACTCGTACCGCTGATGAAAATCCTTGCGGAGCACTGAAGTAAACTCGCGCCCATGACTTTGACTCTCTCAGTAGTTGGCTGCGGCTATCTAGGCGCAACACACGCCGCATGCATGTCTTCTCTTGGCTTTACCGTTATTGGTGTTGATACCGATCCCAATAAAGTGGCGATGCTGCAAAATGGCGAGCTTCCTTTCTATGAACCAGGTCTGGATACTTTGCTAGCGCAAGAAATGAAGACAGGTCGACTTTCATTTACTACTGATTTCTCTGCGGTTAAAGATGCTGATATTCACTTTGTTTGCGTTGGAACTCCACAGAGTAAAGATGGACTTGCTGCTGATCTGACTTACGTGCGTTCTGCAGTTGCTGAAATAGCACCGCATTTGAAAGATGGCTCTTTAGTTGTTGGAAAATCAACTGTTCCAGTTGGAACCGCGCAATCACTTCGTGATGAGCTTGCAAAAACGGCGCCGCAAGCAGATCTAGCCTGGAATCCAGAGTTCTTGCGTGAAGGTTTCGCTGTTGAAGACACACTCACACCTAATCGCTTAGTCGTCGGTGTTGCTAACGATCGCGCTGAGCAGATACTCAAGGAAGTTTATAAGCCAATTATTGACTTAGGTACTCCATGGATTAGAGCGGATCTTCCAACAGCAGAGCTTGTCAAAGTTGCAGCAAACTCATTCCTTGCAACAAAGATTTCTTTCATCAACGCTATGGCTGAAGTATGTGAAGCTGCTGGCGGTGACGTAACAGTCCTTGCACAAGCAATTGGATATGACCCACGTATTGGAAACAAGTTCTTGCAAGCTGGTATCGGTTTTGGTGGCGGTTGCCTTCCAAAAGACATTCGAGCATTCATGGCACGTGCAGAAGAATTAGGAGCCAAGCAAGCCCTTGAGTTCTTGCGTGAAATCGATGCTATTAACTTGCGCGCACGCCAGCGTGTTATCGATGTTGTTCGAAACGAACTTTCAGAGGATTTAACTCAATACAAGATCGCTGTTCTTGGAGCTACCTTCAAACCAGATAGTGATGATGTGCGTGACTCCCCAGCACTCGACATCGCTGTTCAGTTACAAGCAGCTGGAGCAGCTGTGGTTGTTCATGATCCCAAAGGAATTGAACCTGCACGCAAGCGTTTTCCAAAGCTTGAATATGCAGAAGTAGTCACAAATGCTGTTAAAGACGCTGACTTAATCTTGCACTTAACTGAGTGGAAAGAATATCGAGCAATCGATCCATCAACTCTTTCTTCATTAGTTAAAAGTAAAATCATTATCGATGGTCGCAATATGCTCGACCGAGAACTATGGCGCAAAGCTGGTTGGAAGTTCCATGCTTTAGGACGCACTGATTAACGAGCAAGAAAGCATTGATGCAGTCCTTGCAATGAAAACCTGGGCTGTTGTTGGGCTTGGAAATAACCCAGAGCGCGCAGCATTCGGTGTGGCAAAGCTTTTACAAGATAAAGGTCACCGCATCATTCCCGTTTATCCTCGTGCAGAAACCGTGCATGGTGAGGTTGGCTATAAAACTCTTTCAGAGATTCCAGGGCCTGTAGATGTTGTTGATTGTTTTGTTAATTCCACTCTTGTTGGCAAAGTTGTGGATGAAGCAATCGCTATTGGTGCCAAAGCAGTATGGTTGCAATTAGATGTTATTGATAACGATGCAATTGCGCGTGCACAAGCTGCTGGGTTGATAACAGTGATGGATCGTTGCCCAGCTATTGAATATAGAAAGAAAAGCTAGAAACCAGTTTTTTGTCCACGGCGTGAATTTAAGTTCGCGCCTTTAGCTTTAGCTTCAGTATTAATCTCCTTTAATGCATCTGCAACTTTGGCGCTAATTACTGAATCAGAGATTCCTAGAATTCTGGCCGCCAGTAAGGCTGCGTTCTTGGCATTACCCACTCCAACAGTTGCCACGGGAACACCTGCAGGCATCTGCACAATAGAGAGAAGTGAATCCATTCCATCAAGGTTTTTAAGTGCAACTGGAACACCAATTACTGGAAGAGTGGTTAATGAAGCAACCATCCCAGGTAAATGTGCTGCGCCACCAGCGCCAGCAATGATTACTTTAAATCCTTTGCCTGCGGCGCTTTGTGCAAACTCAACCATTTCAAGTGGCATGCGATGAGCTGAAACAACATCTGCCTCATGAGAAATTCCCAATTGATCTAGAACTTTCGCAGCCTCTTCCATTACCGGCCAATCAGAATCTGATCCCATGATGATTGCTACATCACTCATCAATTTCTCCGCTCATGTAATCAAGGGCATGCTGAACTTCCTGGGTTAATTCTAGGAGGTTATCTCCCAGTAAATTAACATGGCCAATCTTGCGCCCAGGGCGTACTTCCTTCTTATAGTGGTGGAATTTCAACTCTGGCGTGCGGGCCATGAGATGAAGATATGGCCGATACATATCTTCCTTATCTCCTCCCAAAATGTTGCCCATGACGGCAATGGGGGCAGTCATCTGCGGATTTCCAAGAGGAAGATCTAATACAGCTCGCAGATGTTGTTCAAACTGAGATGTTAGAGAACCTTCAATTGTCCAGTGTCCAGAATTATGAGGGCGCATGGCTAATTCATTGATGAATAACTCTTGGCCCTTAACAAAGATTTCAACTGCCATAACACCAATGACACCAATTTCATTGGCAATATCAAGGGCCAACTTCTGAGCTTTCTCACTTAAATCATTTGAGAGTTGTGGGGCCGGTGTAATTGTCATTACGCATATGCCATCACGCTGAATTGTTTGCGTTGGAGCCCAGGTTGTTGCCTGTCCATGCGGAGATCTAGCCACCATGACAGCTATTTCATAATCAAAATCAATCAGTTCTTCAATTAAGACTTTGCCAACTTCTTTCAATACTGCAGCGAGCTCTGTTTGGCTATTGATTTTCCATACTCCGCGGCCGTCATAACCACCTGAGATAGCTTTAGCAATTACTGGAAAATCATGTACTTCTTCAGATTTAGTTACCACTGCATTTTTTGGTGAAGGAAAACTACTCAGTCGCGCACGCATTTGCGCTTTGTCTTGCGAATAAATAAAGCTGGCAGAGCTTGGACGGACTACAACTCCATCTGCTTCCAGTACCTTAACAATGCTTAGGGGAATTAGTTCATGCTCAAAAGTGATTACATCGCACTTACGGGCAAATGCACGGACTGTTTCTAGATCTTTGTAGTCACCGACTAAGTGGTTTGTGATCTGTGCTCCACTATCTTGAGCATCATTTGCGAGTAATAAGAGATTGACTCCAAGTGCTGCGGCAGGAGCAACGCTCATGCGTGCTAGTTGCCCAGCACCAATTACGCCGACTGTTGGAAAATGATTACTCACTGGCTTATCGTAGATGAACTACGTCGCCGGCTTGAACATGAGATCCTGTATCCAGAATCAACTCTCCGCGGGGTGAGATTGCAACGGCTATGCCTTTTTCAATCTTTTCGTTTGGATAGTGAATCTGAACCTTGGTTCCAAGGGTTGAGCTCAGGGATGTGTAGATCTGCGCAATTGAATTATCGCCTTCATCCCATGTGGTGAAGTTGCTTTCAAATTGAGACAAAACTTTTGCCAATATCTCGTTTCTATTTGTATTGCTAACACCCTCTATTGACAGAGAGGTCGCGGTTAAAACAGGAAGTTCTTCTAGGGACATTCCAACATTAATACCAATTCCAATGACAACTCCTTCACCGACTATTTCTGCAATCAATCCAGAAATCTTTTTTTCATGTACCAGAATATCGTTTGGCCACTTAACGGTTGCCTTAACTTCATCTAAGGCTTGCGCAACAGAAGCACCGGCAATCAGGGCAATCCATCCCCAATCTTCCTTTTTCCTTTTTGGTTCGATATAGAAAGAAAATAGAAGTGCAGAGTTTTTTGGAGCTTCAAAAGTTCTTGATAATCTTCCTCGGCCCGCGCTTTGATAATTGGCGGCAATCACATCACCAGCTTTTGTTTTTCCAGCTCGCGCTAAAGCGGCAAGATCAGTTTGTGTAGAGGCGGTGACATCAACCACGCTTACTCGCCAGTACTGCGTAACCAAAGAGTTGATAAGTGACTTATCAAGTGCCCCTCTTAGCATTTCAATGCCCATGACATGTACCGTAGGGGTATGAGCCGTGATCTGCATACAACTGCCGGGAAAATCGAAGATCTGCGTGCGCGCGTT
>JBIIJO010000058.1:0-4991 GCA_044233685.1 Candidatus Planktophila sp. | reverse complement strand
CTTGGCGCAGAACCTACGATTTACTCCCAGTTAGGCGCACGTCTTAAGAACAATCCAGGAAATCTAGATTTGATTCAGCATCGCCTGGCTGGCGTGCAGGATGAAGGTTCGCAGTTAGTTGCCACTGTTTTTGCCGCAGCAGCAACTGGTAAGTCGTGGCTTGATCTGTGCGCTGGACCTGGAGGGAAAGCGGCACTTCTTTCGAGTATTGCTAAAGAGCGAGGAATCGATTTTACTGCAAATGAAGTTTCAGAACCTCGCGCAGATCTAGTTAGGAAAGTTGTGCATGGAGCAACTGTTTGGTGTGGTGATGGACGTGATATCGCTTCTCACGATCAGAGATTTGATGCGGTGATTATTGATGCTCCCTGCACGGGTTTGGGAGCTTTGCGCCGTCGCCCTGAAGTTAGATGGCGAAGAACTCTGAGTGATCTTCGTGAACTCACCTCGTTGCAGAGAGAACTCATAGATGCAGCTGTTGCTGTTTTAAATCCTGGAGCGATCTTGGGCTATGCAACATGTTCACCCCACCTGGCCGAAACAACTGTTCAAGTTTTAGACATCTTGAAGAAGCATCCAGAGTTGGAGCAGTTAGATATTGCTCAATTTCTACCAGCTAACTTGCAGGACGCCGTACGTGGCAAATCAATGTCTCTCTGGACCCATAAACACGGCACGGATGCGATGTTTCTGGCTTTGCTACGAAAGAAGTAGCACCATGGCAGTTAGGCTAGAGATATGACTCGTGAGATTCGGATTACGCCCAGCATTCTCAACGCTGATTTTGATCACCTAGATCAAGAAATCGCAAAAATTGCAGGTGTCTCAGATCTGATACACCTAGATGTGATGGACAATATTTTCGTTCCTAACTTCACTTTTGATTTTGAAAGCGCCAGCGCAATCATTAAGGGTTGTCCTATTGGGGTTGATGCTCATCTTATGGTTTCTAATGTCGATGAAATTGGCCCTCGTTATGCCGAAATAGGTTGTGCAAGTGTGACCATTCATGCTGAAGCCAGTGAGAACATTGCCAAGACTCTGCGTGCTATCCGAAGCGAAGGAGCACGCTCTGGCTTAGCAGTTAAGCCAAATACTGCGATTGATGAGTACGAACAATTCAGCGATCTTGTAGATATGTTTCTAGTAATGACCGTCGAACCCGGTTTTGGCGGTCAGAAGTTTATGAGTCAGATGATGGAGAAAGTCCGAGCAGTTCGCCGAGTAATTGGTGATCGCCCTATATGGCTGCAAGTAGACGGTGGGATATCTCTTGAAACTATCGAAATTGCAGTCGAGGCTGGAGCTGACACCTTTGTCGCAGGAAGCGCGGTCTTTAACTCAGATGACCCAGCCAACATGGTTGATGCCTTACGTTCACTTGCACAGAAGGCTAGTTCGTAAGCAGTATTAGTAGGAGAAAAATTGGCAACGCTGGCACAAGGCTCTCTAGTAAACTAAGACCATGAAAACCTTTGAATCTTTATGGGCTGAGTTAAATGAAAAAGCCCTTCAACGTCCTGATGGTTCAGGAACTGTTGCAGCATTAGATGCTGGAGTTCACGCAATAGGTAAGAAGATTTTGGAAGAAGCAGGTGAAGTGTGGTTGGCTGCTGAGCACGAGAGTGATGAAGCTTTAGCCGAAGAGATTAGTCAGCTGATTTATCACGTGCAAACATTGATGTTAGCGCGTGGTCTGACTCTTGATGATGTCTATACCTACCTTTAAGCGAATCGAGTTCACACATGTTGCGCATAGCCGTCCCCAATAAAGGTTCACTTGCTGAAGAATCTATTGCGATTCTGAAAGAGGCTGGATATCGCCAGCGCACTGATAGTCGCGATTTAGTTCTTATTGATAACGACAACAGCGTTGAGTTTTACTACCTTCGTCCCCGCGATATCGCTATCTACGTCGGCTCTGGAGAGTTAGAAGCTGGTATCACCGGTCGTGATCTCTTGATTGATTCAGCGGCAAGTGCCGAGGAACGTCTCTCGCTTAATTTCGGTGCATCGACATTTAGGTTCGCAGGTCCAGCAGATCGCGAATGGAAGATCTCCGATATTGCAAGAAAGCGCGTTGCAACGGCATATCCAGGTCTGGTCAATCACCACTTGGCTCAATTAAACATCAAAGCAGATGTGGTGAGATTAGATGGCGCTGTTGAGAGCAGTGTTCGCTTAGGCGTTGCAGATTTGATCGCAGATGTTGTGAGCACCGGTAACACGTTGCGTCAGGCTGGATTAAAGATATTTGGTGATGCCATTCTTACGAGTGAGGCTGTTGTTATCTCCAGAAAAGATACCGCAATCCCAGCAGAGTTAGAGATTTTGATTCGACGTCTGCAAGGTGTTGTCACTGCGCGAATGTATGTTCTTTTGGACTATGACATTCCGAAATCTTTAGTTGATAAGGCTTGCGCCATTACGCCTGGCTTAGAGTCACCAACCATTTCTCCACTGCAAAATGCTGATTGGGTCGCAGTGCGCGCCATGGTCAAGCGTAAGGAAACTAATGATGTTATGGATGAACTATGGGCGCTCGGTGCTCGTGGAATCTTAGTTACTGACATCCACGCTTGTCGTCTTTAAGCCCTTATTGAACAGTTACCTCTGCGCCATTACTAGATGCAATTGGGGAGAGAGCTTGGTTGAGAGCCTCTTTCTTAGCCCCAGAGATTACAAACTCAATGGTTGTTACAGGATTTGATGCAAGACGAGTAACACTTTCAATGTTTGCACCGTTCTGATGAATCACCTCTGCAAGTTCTTCAATAGCCTTGGGAAGAATCTTCACGGAGGAAAGTGAAACGCGCACACGGTCTGTTTTGATATTCAACGTTGAATTATCTGCATATGAGAAGAGAGAGGCGATGTCCACATCCAGACTCGCTGCGCAGGCTTCTAAATCACTAGCTATCGCATCTTCATGAGCCGGATTAAGGGTGATCAACACTGTGAGAATGAGTCGATCTTTGATAACCACTTGTTCGATATCGACGATAGTTATGGAAAAGGGTGAAAGGACCTCAAAGAGGGATGCGGTGATACCAGGCTTGTCTACGCCACTAAGAAGGATGAGACCGGTGTATTGCTCTGTATCTGCGCTAGTACTCATGATGAGGCCAAGATTATCTTAAAATCACATCGCGTAATCGCCATTAATTAGGCCATTGATGCTCTCTAACCAGTATCTTCTTGCTCTATGACCACTTCACCGGTTCTTCAATTAAGCGATGTTTCAGTACGTCGTGGTGAAAAGCTCATTCTGGGACCTTTGAATTTCCAAATCACGCAGGGGGAGCGTTGGGTCATTTTGGGACCGAATGGTGCGGGTAAATCCACTTTATTGCAGATTCTTGCAACGAAGATTTTCCCAACACATGGAACCGTAAGCGTTTTGGGAAAGCAAATGGGTCGTGTGGATCTTTTTGAATTGCGCACTCGTATTGGCATTTGCGGAGCACCTATTGCCGAAGATATTCCAGGTGATGAGAAGGTAAAAGATGTTGTCCTCACTGCTGCTTATGCGATTTTAGGTCGCTGGAATGAAGATTACGATTTATGGGATGAGTCTCGAGCTATAGCTTTGCTGACAACTTTTGGTGTCCGTGAGTTGGGCGATCGTCTCTATGGATCACTGAGTGAAGGTGAGAAGAAGCGGACCCAAATTGCAAGGGCTCTGATGGCCGATCCTGAACTTCTACTTCTAGATGAACCCGCTGGGGGATTAGATGTTGGAGGGCGAGAAGATTTGCTTCGTCGCTTTGCAAATTTTGCAGCAGATCCAACTGCGCCAGCAACGATATTGGTTACGCATCATATTGAAGAGATTCCTATAGGAACCACACATGCCCTGTTGCTCAAGGATGGTCAGATAGCCGTCTCTGGTCCAGTGGAGGCTGTAATCACCTCAGAACACATATCTGCAATCTTTAACGAAAAGATCTCGGTAACTCAAGACGCGGGGCGGTTCTTCGCGCGTTCATATCAATAAACCATGGGGATTTTTTACCAGCTTCATTCAGAGTGGCAAAAGCGTTTAGCTGGTTTCAAACCGTTAGTGGCAAGAATAGATTCACTGATTGACAAAAACGATGTTGCTCCGGCTTATGAAAACATCTTTGCGGCGTATCAACTGCCACCGGATGACATTAAGGTCGCAATATTTGGGCAAGATCCATACCCCACACCTGGCTATGCTCATGGTTTAGCTTTTTCTTTTTCAGCACACACGCAACTACTTCCTGCATCACTGAGAAATATTTTTAAGGAGCTTGAGAATGATTGCGGAGTGAAGCCAGTTGCTAACGGAGACCTCCATCGCTGGGCTGATCAGGGCGTTTTGTTGCTCAATCAGATACTTACGACCCGTCCGACTCAATCTCTTGCCCATGAGAATTACGGTTGGCAAGAGTTCACGGAGGCCACGGCCAAAATAGTTGGAGAATCTGGAGCTATCGGAATATTTTGGGGATCTAAGGCGCAGCAGTTTGCCAAATACTTTGATCCCAAACTATCAATTTCTTCGGCGCATCCAAGTCCGTTATCGGCATACAGAGGATTCTTCGGGTCAGCTCCATTTTCAAAGACCAACGCCCTGCTTCGTCAGAGCGGTAAGAAAGAAATTAACTGGTAAGAAAAACTAAAGCCCCGCAGATTTCTCTACGGGGCCTTAGTGGCGAACTTACTGTGGGTTTATCCGATCCAAGAATTAATTGGTGAGGATAGGAAATAAACCATGAATAATCCGGATACAAGTAGTAGCAGGGGATGAACTTCTTTTGCACGACCCTGAACTACGCGGATTACAACGTGAGTAACAAATCCTGCGCCAATACCTACAGAGATGTTGTAGGAGAATGGCATCAAGATAATTGTTAAGAATGATGGGATACCAATTCCCAAATCATCCCAGTCAATGTTCTTTACTTGACTCATCATCAGGAATCCAACTACGAGCAGAGCTGGAGTGGCTGCCTCGTAAGGGA
>JBIIJO010000015.1:0-15617 GCA_044233685.1 Candidatus Planktophila sp. | reverse complement strand
ATGCAAGGCCAGTACGTGCACCTTCACCCACACCTGTAGCTGATTCGATGTAACTAGTGTTTGAAGAAACACCAGCAGCACCACCAGCAGCAGCGGCTATTGAATCCACGATAAGGATCTTGTTAGCGCCTTCAATATTGCCGTCACGATCAACTAGTCCAGCCTGATTTCCAATGGCGGTCATCGTTCCCATCGTGTCGAAGAAATCGGCAAGCAGCAATGTGAATACAAGAAGTAGCGCAGCTAGGAAACCAGTTTTCGGATTTGTGAATGCACCGAAAATATCGTTGAAACCTATACCGAGGGTGTCAAAGCGTGGGGAGTCAGTCAGATTAAGGTTTCCATCTGCGTCTTTAGGAAGAACTGGATTATTCAATGCCCATCCACGAGAGTTGGATTCTGTCGGACTGAGGAAGCTGTTACCAACCTTGAACTGTGCTTCAACCACAATTGCTACGAGGGTTGAAGTCACGATTCCAATAAGAATAGATCCCTTAATCTTCTTAATCATGAGAATAATTGTGAGGAACAAGCCAAAGGCGAAGACTACAATCGGCCATCCAACAAGTTGTCCGCCATCACCTAGTTCTAGCGGAACAGCTGATGGCTTTGAGTTGGTGCTACCCCAGACAACGTTTGGTGTTCTACGCACGAAACCGGCATCGACTAGACCGATTAATGCGATGAAAAGACCGATACCAACAGAGATTGCAACTTTAAGAGATGTTGGAATTGCCTTGAAGACAGCTACTCGGAAGCCTGTGAGCACGAGTATGAGAATCAAAACTCCCTCGATTAACACCAATCCCATCGCTTGTTCCCACGTTGAGTTTTTGGCTATTGAAACCGCTACGAAAGTGTTAAGACCTAAACCTGTAGCTAGAGCTAACGGGAAGTTAGCAACAGCACCCATGAGCATTGTGAGAATTCCAGCGACAAGTGCAGTACCAGCAGCAACAATGATGATTGCATTAGTTCTATCGCCACCACCAATGAACTGCCCAGCGCCATCTGTTGTCGCAAGGATCAATGGGTTAAGAGCCACGATGTAGGCCATCGTGAAGAAAGTTACGAGTCCGCCTCGAACCTCCTGGGCTACAGATGAGCCGCGTTCTGAGATTTTAAAATATGAATCCAGCATTAGTAACGCCTTTCTAATTTTGTTAACGGGGGTGTTTGCGACCCCGTGCGAAGTAGACGGCCAACGCACGCCGAGGGAATACTTTGAGGGTAGTAGTTACTTGCTCGTAAGCCGGGAAACAACACCCAGGGCAACGGCAATTGATTGGCCGATTAAGCCTGCAAAGAGGAGTGTGCCGAGCCCAACGGTGCCGCCGAGCAGCCATCCGAGGGCAAAGACCGTACTTTCAATGGCCAGGCGCACGCGTCCCACTCGGATCCCGGTCTTGAAGTGGATTCCAGTCATTAGGCCATCACGTGGGCCAGGGCCCAGGCCGCATGTGATGTAGATGGCCGAAGCTGCTCCAACCATTGCAATTCCTAGCAATGTGTAGAGGATTCCAATGAAGTAATTTTCCTGGAGTGGAATATATGTAACGCCAATTTCAATAGCCAGGGCAATGATGACTATGTTGGAGATTGTTCCAAAGCCTGGTCTTTCTCGAAGTGGAATCCAAGCAAGTAAAACAAGTGCACTAATTCCAAAAGTCGACCAGCCCATAGTGATATCTAGATTTTTGGAAATTCCCTGAGCTAACACCGACCAAGGACCATTTCCGATATTGCTTTGAATAACAAATGCGTCACCAAGACCGAAGATGAAGAGACCAACCCAGAGGATTAATACACGATTAATACCTAGATCCCATTTTGACTGCGCTGTCCATGGAGTAATAGGCACAGTTCGGTGAGGGCGAAGAAACTCCATTAATGCATTTGATGACATTGGGGGAGTCTAGTGCAACCAGATGTGGCGCATCAGGCTATTCTTCAACAATGTTTCCAGGAATTGGCACGCTCATCAATGTTGTCGCAATCATTGGTGGAGCAGGTCTTGGAATATTTGTCGGACATCGACTCAGTAGCAAAACAAGAACTCTCCTCACCGATGTCCTAGGCCTAGCAACACTTCTAGGTGCAGCTTCAGCGCTCATTCCACTGTGGTCTGCGCGTTATGTCGAATCACTACCAACTGGTTGGCCATTGCTCGTTGTTTTAGGTTCGCTCATCTTTGGTGGGTTAATCGGTTCTGCACTTGGTTTAGAGGATCGATTAGATCACTTAGGGGAGAACTTGCGCAGGAAGTTCAAAGCCTCCAAAGAGAGTCCTTTCGTTGAGGGCTTTGTTACCGCATCTCTACTCTTCGCAATTGGTCCGCTGGCCATTCTTGGAAGTATTAGTGATGGAATGTCTAACGGAATTGATCAACTTTTGCTAAAAAGCACACTCGACTTCTTTGCAGCTATGGCCTTTGCATCATCTCTTGGTTGGGGAGTGGCTGTTGCTGCAATTCCTGTTGCTTTGTATCAAGGATTCTGGACTGTTATCGGTTTGGCTCTTGGGGAAATCCTTTCGGGATACCAAGTTGATGCGATGACAATTGTTGGAGGAGTGCTGCTTATAGGTATAGGTCTGCGCCTTCTCAACATCAAACAAGTAGCAGTAGGCAACCTGTTACCTGCACTGGCCATAGCACCGCTGCTAGCAATGCTGGTGCATTCTTTTATCTAGAAAGTTGATGCATCAATAACAAATCGGTATTTCACATCGCTTGCAATCGTGCGCTCATAGGCTTTATCTGCATAAGAGGCGTCAATAACTTCGATATCACTAACAATCGAATGCTTCCCACAAAAATCCAACATCTCCTGCATCTCTGGAATGCCGCCAATCATTGAGCCCGCTATTCGTCTGCGGCCATTGAGCAAGGAGCCGGCATTAACCTCATAAGGCTTTCCTGGCAGCCCAATGACGACCAGAGTTGCATCGAGTTTAAGAAGATCTAGGTACTCATTAATATCTAAAAAGGCGCTTACGGTATTGAGAACTAGATCAAAAGATTTGTAGAGGGGCTTGAGTGCTCCGGGGACACTCGTGTCGATGAAGTGCTTTGCACCCATCGCTAACGCGTCAGCTTTCTTTGAAGGTGAATGCGAGAGAACGGTGACTTCAGCACCCATCGCAACGGCGAATTTAACTCCCATGTGTCCAAGACCGCCCAGCCCCATAACAGCTACTTTGCTACCTGCGCCTGTGTTCCATTTGCGAAGTGGGGAATACAAAGTGATTCCAGCACAAAGAAGTGGGGCTACACCGTCGAGTGAAAGATTGCCGGGAATATGAACTGCAAAATCCTCATTAATAACAAAGAGATTTGAATACCCACCCAGTGCAACTGTCTTACCGTCGCGTTCCATAGTGTTATACGTACCAGTCATTCCTTCTTCGCAATACTGTTGCAATCCTGCTAAGCAGCTTGCACACTTGCGGCAAGAATCGATGAAAACACCAACGCCAATAGGATCTCCAACTTTAAACTTTGTGACGGCGCTACCAATCGCACTCACCTTTCCGGCAATTTCATGGCCGGGTACCATTGGAAATATTGCAGGGCCCCATTCTTCTCGGACCTGGTGGATATCTGAGTGGCAAATGCCTGCATAGGCGATGTCTAGAGCTACATCATGGGCACCCAACTCACGGCGTTCAAACTCATATGGTGTGAGAGCTGCTTTGGGGGTTAACGCTGCTAATCCGCGTGCTTTCATGATTACTCCTTGAACAAATTATTGATTAAAAGGTAGAGGCTGCGAAGATACATGACCGGCGCGAGATGCGCGCGCTGTAACTTGGCGCATGTGGTGCCGGCGACATAGAACTTCATACCCAACTTCACTGCCCGGTGAAACATCTCCAACTACAACTTGCTCGCCTTCAACAACCATTACGCCACCAACTGTTCGAGCATTGTGGGTTGCACGAGAGCCACACCAACACAACGCCTCAACCTGCAATGTATTTACGCGATCTGCAAGCTCAACCAAACGTGCAGATCCAGGAAAGAGCATGGTGCGAAAATCGCTCAAAATTCCAAAAGCGTAAACATCAATGCCAAGACCATCAACAATGCGTGCGAGTTGCTCGATTTGAACTGGTTCATAAAATTGTGCCTCATCACAGATGATGTAATCAATACGATCTCCTGCAGATAGTGCATCAACAACAAATTTGTGGATATCTAGCGCAGGGATTACTTCAATTGCGGGAGACGAAAGACCTAAACGAGAGGAGATAATGCCGCTGCCTGCGCGATCTTTGTTAGTGAAAATCAGACCGGTGCGACCGCGACTCTGATGATTGTGTGCGGTCTGTAGAGCAAGGGTGGATTTTCCACTGTCCATTGTTCCGCAGTAATAGGTCAGTTCAGCCATGGAATGCATCTTGCCACAGAGTTAGGCAAAGAGCCCCTTTGCAATCAGGGCTGCTTCAAGTTTAGGTAAAAGTTTTAATGCCATATCGACCGAAATATGAGATGCATCGCGATAAGCGACGGTGCCTTCAACTATTGCCGGGCAGTATGACGAACACAACCATTGGTTCGGATTGATAACATCAAAACCTGGGATGACGGAAACCTTGGATCGCTCCGTTGAGTCGCAGACTTTTGAATCACGCGAAGCTAAACAGTTGGGGATATCTCGCAGCGGTCGGGGAGTGTCACTGATGTAGATCAGGTTATTAGTCGAACCCCTGAGGCCCTTGAGTAGTTTTCGCTGTCCCTCGTTCCACCACTGCGCCCGAGAAATTGAACTGTTAGCGGGTGTGAAGTATTGGAAGCTGCTTGTGATGACGGCCAAAGGTTGGATCTCTGCGATTCTTTTGATGGAGTTTTCACGCCACTTTGTGCAATGCACCATTTTGAATGCGCCTTGATCTGGGCGCTTGGCATCAACTGCAGGGCAAGCAGACTTGGTGAGAGAGACAAGTTTAAAACCACGTTCTTTGGCCATCTTTTCTAGCGTTGGAAACCATTGAGCAGCGTGTGAATCCCCATAGAGCACAATCGTGCTTGAAGACTCTTTATCACCGTATGTGCAATATCCAGACTTGGTTTCACCGTAGTTCACATGACAGCCATCTCCATACACAGCTGGTTTCTCCATCACTTGAACTAAATCAAATTGGTAGGAAACCTCACCCTTGGTAGTAATGATGGAGGAGGATGTAAATGAAATAAGCACACCAGCCACAAGAGATACCGCAGTTGTGTAGGCAGCCCCTTTATAGATTGTCCGGGGGGATAAGTTCTTATGACGTAAAGGCTCTTCCACATATTTGCTGGTGTAGTGAGCCAGGACGATAGTTAAAAGAATGCATAAGAATCGTTCATAGAAGCGCAATGGCCGTCCCATTGCGCTGCTAGGAAGTACTAACGCAGGCCAATGCCAGAGATAGAGCGGATAGGAGATTGCTCCTAACCATTGGCTCAACCTGGAATTAGCTAAATCGTTGAAAAGTGGAGGCCAGTATTTGATTGAAGCCATGAGAAAAACTGTTGCTAGAACTGGTATCAAAGCGTTCTTGCCAGGAAAAGCCGTGTTCTCATTGAAGTTAAATGAAGATAGTGCGATTCCAAAGAAACCAAGCCACGGAAGGATGCGAATCTTCCTCTTCGTTTCCGGTAAGAAGAGAAGTAGCGCTCCAAAACCTAACTCCCAAGCACGAGTCGGTAATGAGTAAAACGCCCAGATAGGTGCAACCTGAGTGAGATAAATGGAAAAGAGGAGTGATAGCAGAGTTGTGATTGCAATTCCGGCAAAGATTGCTTTTTTCCCATAACGGGCTAGAAAAAGGATAAAAAGTGGCCAGACAATATAGAACTGTTCTTCAACTGCCAGAGACCAATAGTGAATAAATGGTGAAGGTGTGGCATTGAGATTCTGATAATCATTTTGCCACCAGGCGAAAAGATAGTTAGAGATATATGCAGCCGCAGCGAAGAGATCTCTACCGAGTGCATCACGAGTGATAGGTGGAAAGAGAATCCAAGCAAAAATCGCTGTCACAAACAGAACGAAAACCGAGGTTGGGAGAAGACGCTTAATGCGGCGCTGGTAGAAACTTCTAAGGTCTAAAGTTCCCGTTTTTTCGATCTCTCGAAGGATCAGGCCTGTGATGAGGTAGCCAGAAATAACATAGAAGATATCTACGCCAATGAATCCACCTGGAACAAGACGTGCATGAAAAACAGTTACCAATATTGCTGCTACGGCGCGCAGGCCTTGTATTTGGGTGATGCGCACAGTTATGAAACTACCAGTGAGTGAACTGGAATATGTGGATACTTCGCCGCTAGTCGAGCTCGACCTTCAAGGGCCTGGATTTCTAGTAGAGCCAAAATTTGATAAACGCTACCGCCGGCTCGATTAACAAGTTGAATGGCTGCATCGAGAGTTCCACCAGTGGCCAGAACATCATCGATGAGTAGAACTTCGCCAGCAAATGGAATTGCATCGACATGAATTTCTAAGATATCTGTCCCATATTCAAGGCCATAGCTCTGTGAGAAAACAGCGTGTGGAAGTTTTCCCGCTTTTCTAATTGGCACGAATCCAGTTTTCATTGAGTTGGCTAATGCTGACGCGAAGATAAATCCGCGAGCTTCAATGCCTGCAATAGAAGTTGAAGCTCTAGCAAATTGGGCAAAGTGATCTGTTACTGCCGTGAAAGCTGCACCGTTGCCCAAAAGTGGGGTGATGTCTTGGAAGAGAATTCCTGGTTTTGGATAATCAGGGATTGCTCTGATGAGTGAGACAGCCTCATCAATGTTCATGTGCTCATCCTAACGAATGTGTCCGAGAGGGGACTTGAACCCCTAATCCCTTACGGGAACTAACACCTCAAGCTAGCGCGTCTGCCAATTCCGCCACCCGGACTAAGTGCTGGGAAAGGATAGCAATTGGGTGAGAGAATGGCGAAATGACTACAACATCACGCACCGAACTTGAAAATGACGCCATCCGCATTTGCCAGGAATTGATCAGAATTCCCTCAGTCAATTACGGAGATGGAAAAGGTGATGAAAAAGCAGTAGCTGAACATGTGATGAAACTGCTCACCGAAGTTGGTATCGAAGCAAAGATGTATGAAGCAGCACCCGGTCGTTGCAACGTCATTGCACGCATCAAGGGAACTGATTCCACACGTCCTGGATTAGTTCTACACGGTCACATCGATGTTGTTCCAGCCAATGCAGCTGATTGGTCAGTTGATCCTTTCAGCGGAGAAATACGCGATGGAATGATATGGGGCCGCGGGGCAGTAGATATGAAAAATATGGATGCCATGATTTTGGCAACTGTTCGCGACTGGGCAAGAACTGGTTACAAACCAAAGCGCGACATTGTTTTAGCGTTCTTTGCTGATGAAGAAGCAGGAAGTATCTATGGTTCACATTGGATGGTCGATAAGCACCCTGAAGTTTTTGCTGGGTGTACTGAAGCTGTTTCAGAAGTTGGTGGGTTCTCAGTAACGGTTGCTGGTGGCAAACGTCTTTATTTGATTGAGACTGCAGAAAAAGGCATTCACTGGATGCGCTTGACAGCTCATGGACGTGCTGGACATGGATCGGTGACAAATACTGAGAACGCTCTTACTCGTCTAAGTGAAGCGGTGGCAAAAATTGGTAATCACCAATGGCCACAGCGCTATAGCCAAACTGTTAAGGCTTTCTTTAAAAAGGTTGCAGCAGAAACTGGCAAGGAATACAACGAAAAGGATTTGACGCCGTTGCTCAGTGAGTTGGGATTTGCTGCTCGCATGGTTGGCGCAACTTTGCAAAACACAGCTAACCCAACAATGTTAGAAGCTGGTTATAAGGCAAATGTTATTCCTGGTTCTGCTAGTGCAGTTGTTGATGGTCGTTTTATCCCAGGTTTTGAGGATGAACTCAATGACACCATCAAATCTCTCATTGGTCCTGACATTACGATTGAAACTATTACTACCGATAAAGCTTTAGAAGTTCCTTTTGAAGGCGACTTGGTAGATGCGATGTGTGCGGCGATCATGGTCGAAGATCCAGAAGGGGTGCCGGTGCCATATGTAATGAGTGGCGGAACTGATAACAAGGCTTTGGCTGAACTAGGAATTATTGGTTACGGTTTTTCACCGCTCAAACTAGATGCAGATTTTGACTTCATGGCGCTATTTCATGGTGTTGATGAGCGAGTGCCGGTTGAAGGACTCACTTTTGGTGTCAGAGTGTTGAAGGATTTCCTAGAAAACGCTTAAAGGCTTACATCATCTAACGCACTGCGAACGATGTCAGGAAGAGAAATCTCTTCACTCTTTAAGACACCGCGTAGTTGTGCGCCAGTTCGTGCTCCAATAATTGTGCTGGTAACTCCAGGTGCATCTCGCACCCACGCTAGTGCTATTTCAAGTGGGGAATAACCTAAACCACTTGCTGCAACACAGACTGCTTCAACAATGCTGCTACTTCGTGAATCTAGATACATAGCAATGTCTTTGGCAAAGTGCGGAGCTGCTCCGCGAGAATCACTTGGAATCCCATTGCGATATTTTCCAGTTAATACACCGCGACCAAGTGGGGCCCAGGCGAGAAAGCCAACACCACAAGCTTGGGCGCTATCTAGTATTTCAATTTCAACATCGCGATTAAGTAATGAGTATTCACTTTGAATCGTAGTGATAGGTGCCTTGGCTGAATTGCTGATTTGTTTTGTTGCAGATTGTGCAAGTTGCCAGCCAGTAAAGTTTGAGAGTCCAACGTATCGAGCTCGTCCGGAGCTATATGCATAGTCGAGTGCCGACAACGTGTCATCGATGGGTGAAAACGGATCCCAGGTGTGAACCTGCCAAATATCTACAAAGTCAGTACCAAGTCTGGCTAAGGAACGGTCTAGGTCAGCGATGAGTGCGTGACGAGAATTATCAACTGTTCTTACTCCATCGGGAAAAGTCACACCAGCTTTAGTGGCAATAACAACGTCATCGCGTTGAAAAAGAGTGCCGATGAGTCCACCAATTACTCGCTCACTATCTCCGTCGCCATACGTTGCAGCCGTATCAATGAAGTTTCCACCAGCATCTATGAAAGCGCGACATTGATCAGCAGCCTCATGTTCGTCGGTATCTCGACCCCATGTCATCGTTCCCAGCGCTAAACGCGAGAGCATGAGCCCGCTATTTCCCGCTTTGCGCATTTGCATGGAGTGACCCTAGCAAGTCATGAGAGTAAAACCTGCGATAGCCTTTGCGTTATGCAGATAGTTTTGATTAGACATGCCCATTCTCAGGCAAATGCTCGAGGGGTCTTATCTGGTCGACTGCCCAATATCTCACTCTCTGAAAAGGGAGTGAAGCAATCTCACGATCTCGCAACACGATTAGGCGTTTTCCCAGTTGCCGAAATTCGCATAAGCCCCATGCAACGATGCCATGAAACTATTGCGCCGTGGGTGGCAGCTTTGCCTAAAGCTACTCAAAAACTTCTAGTCACTGAGCAAAACCTGACAGAGGTAGATTATGGAAGTTGGAGTGGAAAGAAACTCTCCGTTCTCTCTCGCCATAAATTATGGAAGACAGTTCAAGCAAATCCGTCTGCGATGTATTTTCCAGAGGGTGAAGGCTTAGCCCACATGCAACAAAGGGCTATGCAGGCAGTGCACGAGACATTGAAATCGAAAAAATCAGGCGCAGGAGTTCTTGTTAGTCATGGCGATGTCATCAAAGCCATTGTTGCCGGTGCATTAGGAATGCACCTTGATGATTTTCAGCGCATTGTCATCGATCCAGCCTCTGTCACGATCTTGGATTACTCACATGGCAAAGCACGTTTAACCCTGCTCAACGATGTTCGCTCAAATCTCAATGAAGCACTATCTGGACCTAAGCGAGCCAAGAATCTACTCGGTGGTGGATCAGGAAAATGAGCCACGAATTTGAAACCGTGGACCGCTTTATCTGCGGGACTATTGGTGAGCCTGGTGAGCGTGAGTTCTATCTGCAAATGCGCTCTGGAGGTTCGCTAGTAAGCGCCGCGTTAGAAAAATCTCAAGCTTCCACTTTTGCCCAAAGGTTGGAGATTCTCTGCAAACAGGTCACAAAGGAAGATGTCACGATAATTGTCGATCGTGTTGAACGAGATGATGCTGCCTTAGAGTCACCCGTGGAGAGAGATTTCATCATTGGGGCGATATCGATTGCTTGGGATGATGAATCAAAGAAAGTATGTGTTGAACTTTTCTCCATCAACGAAGTCGAAGTTGAGGATGAACTCCCAGAGATAACCTTAAACATCACACTGGGTCAAGCCAAAGCCTTTATCTCAAGAACAAACGCTGTTGTGAATGCTGGACGTATCCCATGTCCTTTCTGCGCAATTCCAATTGATCCACGTGGTCACTTATGTCCTAGGGCAAATGGCTACAGACGATAGCCGTTCAATTCTGACATTAGGCGAAATGTCAGTTACGGGGCGATTGGTTGATGCATCTAATGCAACGCTTTTTGCAAGGGTTAATTACGAGTCCACAGAAATTGCCTGCATATATAAACCTGTGGCGGGGGAGCGGCCATTATGGGATTTCCCCGATGGCACCTTGGCCGATCGTGAATATGCCGCATTTCTAGTTAGTGATTTCCTAGGTTTGGATTTAGTGCCTCTAACGATTTTGCGAGAGGGTCCATATGGAATGGGCATGGTCCAAGAGTGGATTGACATCGATGAATCAATCGATTTAGCCGCTTACTTTTCCCAAGATCTACCACAGCTTCGTTCTATGGCTTTCTTCGATGCGATTATTAACAATACAGACCGCAAGATTGGTCATCTATTGCCAGATGAGAAAGGTCATCTCTATGGCTGCGATCATGGAGTCACATTTCATGAAGAGGACAAACTACGAACCGTTCTTTGGCAATGGGCTGGCGATGAGTTAAGTAGCCAGGAATTAAACTCTTTGAACATTTTAAAAGAGGCATTAGGAAAAGAGTTCGACTTATCGCTGCACCTAACGGATATTGAGATCGAGGCATTGCGCGGCCGTGTAACGAGATTGCTAGAAAATGGGGTTATGCCGCTACCAAACCCGGAATGGCCAGCTATTCCTTGGCCTGCGTTCTAGCGGCAAAGTTACTAGAATCCACTCATGAAATCTTGGTCGTCAGTTGTCGTTCCACAACTGAACAGTTCAATCAAGTTTCCTCAGATAGCACTGACTAACTCAAAAACCTTCAAGAAAGAGTTGGTTTCTAAAAAAGACATCTATCGCATGTATGTCTGTGGAATCACTCCATATGATGCAACGCATCTTGGTCATGCCGCGACTTACTTAACGTTTGACCTGATCAACCGATACTTACGAGCTAATGGCTCTGAGGTTTTCTATGTTCAAAACATTACAGATATTGATGATCCACTTCTTGAACGAGCAATAAGAGATAACGTGAATTGGGAAGACTTAGCTAACTCTCAAATCGATCTGTTTAGAGGCGATATGGAGAACTTGCGTGTTCTTCCGCCAGCTCATTACATCGGAGCAGTCGAGGCTATAGATCTAGTAAGTCAGGCTGTCACTGCCCTTCAAGCAGCTGGCACCATCTACTCCATCGAGCAGGATCTTTTCTTCAAGAACTATTCCTCACCAGATTTCGGTTCCCTTTCACATCTTGACAAAGAAAATATGAAGGAGATTTTCTCTCAGCGTGGAGGTAATCCAACACTTGCCGGAAAGACTGACCCACTAGATTGTTTGGTGTGGATGGCAAAGCGTGAGAACGAACCGGGCTGGGAATCTATCCACGGAGTTGGTCGACCAGGTTGGCATATCGAATGCACTGCAATAGCCCTGAAGTACTTAGAGCCACTTGATTCGGATGCGACATGTATCGACATTCAAGGTGGTGGAAGTGACTTGATTTTTCCTCATCATGAAATGTGCGCATCTCAGGCACAAGTTCTTACCGGTAAAGATCTTGCTGCGACATATGTTCACGCGGCAATGATCGGTTTGGATGGTGAAAAGATGAGCAAGAGCAAAGGCAATCTAGTCTTTGTATCAAAACTCATTGCATCAGGAACAGACCCGATGGTTATTCGATTCGCTCTGATGTCACAGCACTACAGATTAGATCGAATGTGGACTGATGAGCTTCTCATGCAAGCGACCAAGCGTGTGAGTGATATTCGAAATGCGCTTTCAAAATCCTCAGTCGCACCAAGTTCAACGGTCATAGAAAAATTGGTTCTAGCTTTAAGTGATGACCTAGATACTCCAACTGCCCTGGCAGCACTCGATCAATGGGCCGCAGATACTTTAAGTGGCTCTAGCGGGGGAGACGCGCAGGAACTCTGCCTGGCAATAGATGCATTACTTGGGTTAGAACTTTAATCCTTGGTTCTACGCCGCAAATATCTTTCAAACTCTTTAGCTATTGAATCACCAGAAACATCAGGTAGTTCAGCAGCATCCTTAGAATCCTCTAACGCCTTCACATACTCGGCCACATCGCTATCTTCTTTGGCCATCTCTGTTACATCCTTCTCCCACTCATCGGCGGCCTCAGAGAGATCCGCAGGCGGAATAGTGATTTCTAGGAAATCTTCTAAAGAGTTAACAAGTGACAAGGTTGCCTTAGGCGAAGGTGAACTGGATGCGTAATGCGGAATAGCTGCCCATAGAGAAACCGCATCGATACCGCGTCGCATGCAACCATCACTTATAATTCCTAAAATTCCAGTTGGGCCTTCATAACTTGAAACTTCAACTCCTAATCGAGTGGCTAAATCAGGATGGGCGCTGCTTCCACTCACTGCGATGGGACGTGAGTGCGGAACATCGGCCAACATCGAACCCATAGTGATGATGAGAGAAACCTCAAGATCATCAGCTAGATCTAAAAGTTCACGAGTAAAACTCTTCCAGCGCATCGATGGTTCTGTTCCTTTCACGATAACTAGATCTCGGTCAAAATGGGGTAGCACAACGCCAAATATCTCTGTTGTGGGCCAGGTGATGTTTCTAATCTGTGAGTCATCAACAAAGATGTGAGGACGATTTACCTGAAAGTCATAAAACTCTTCCGATTCAATATCGGCTATAAGTTCTGGGACAACATCATTTGGCTCATTTTGCCAAGCAGAAAGTAGATGCTCGACTGCGCCCGTTGCTGCTTCACCCGCATCATTCCATCCAGAAAAGGCCATCACCATTATTGGATTTCGAAGAGCTGGGATGTGATGTATCTCCATAGGGTTAAACCTTAGGGTAATCTTGCAGAGTTCTGCTAGATGAATATCTCAAAGGAGACGGGTGAAGAGTTTTTTTGACGCAGTCTTCTTTGATATGGACGGCTTATTGGTTGATTCTGAACCTGAATGGCTCAAATCTGAGAGTGAGATAACGGCTGCATATGGCTATGAATGGAACTCTGATGATCAGGTGGCTTGCTTAGGTGGTCCACTATCTAGAGTTGGGCAATACATGCATGACAAGTGCAATCAGGCAGAGAGTCCAGAGTTTTTCACCACCAAGCTAGTTCAAGTGCAGGCCGAGAAGATGCGCTCTCACACTCCCTTTATGCCAGGGGCTTTTGAATTAGTCACAGAACTCCAATCAAATGGAGTAAAGACTGGGTTGGTATCAGCTAGTCCAAGAATTATCGTTGACGCAGTTTTGGACAACGTTGGCGCTGATCTCTTTCCGTTCTCTATTTCTAGTGATGATGTTGAACGAACTAAGCCGTATCCAGACGCATATTTGAAAGCGGCGTTGTTAACAAACAGCGACATCTCACAGTGCTTAGTTTTTGAGGACTCTTTAACCGGTGTGGGAGCGGCAACTAGCAGCGGCGCTTGGTTAATCGCCGTGCCTCATCTTGTAAAGGTTGAAGTATCTGAAAGAGTGCGTGTGATTAAGTCTCTGGAACAGATGAGCTTTGAAACGTTATGCAGACTTCATACAGATTTCACTGCGCCAATTTAACTCGAGTGTGCAGGACAGATTGTCTTGAAGTAGCACCAATCGCATAAACGACTCGGTTTAGGTGGCCAGTAATCCTTTTCAATAGAGGCAAAGATGTCACTCGCAACACGCTTTAGGATTTTTTCTGTTGTGGCAAGATCTGTCAAGGTCGGTGCGCTTTTAACAACTTTTCCATCACCTAAATAGATCAATTGCAGCAGACGGGGGAGAACATTGTGAGTCTTGAAGTAAAGAAGGGCGTACACGCGCAGTTGAAACAGGGCTTTCTCTTCCCAACCAGGCTTGGGAGCTTTACCTGTTTTATAGTCAACGATTCGAACTTCACCAGTTGGTGCAACATCAAGACGATCGACGTATCCATGTAAGTAGATGTCATCTGAGAAGTCATTCTCTAGATGCAGTTCACGATGTGTTGCCTCAAAGCTCTGTGGATCTTCCAAAGTGAAATAGGTGCGAAGCAATGATTCGGCGCGATCAAACCATTCCTTCTCATTGGTAACCATCTCCATAAGTTCAGGCTTCGCAGCCATTTGGGCCTGCCAGCGTGATGGAAGAAGTTCGATTGCACTCTGTGGTGTTCTATCACTGGGTGCATTCTCAAAAAGATCGTGCAAAATTGTGTGTACTAAAGTTCCGCGCTCAGCATCTAGTGAGGGCGGTTGTGGGAGTTGATCAATAACTCGGTATTTATAGAGTTGCGGACAGTTCTCAAACTCGCTCACCCGACTAGGGGATAGGCGCAACGGCTGGTTACTCACGTACGGCAACATACCCGCACTTGCATCCTTTATTTGACCTAAGATGCTCCCGTGTCGAATCAAGGTTTCTTTGCTGCGGGTGATCGCATTCAACTCACCGACCCCAAAGGAAAGCTCTATAGCTTCACGATAGTTCCCGGTAAGGAATGGCACACTCACAAAGGTTGGATTACCCATGATGACCTCATTGGGATGCCCGAGGGTTCAGTAGTAAGTACGACTGCTGGTTTAAAGTTCACGGCGTTTAAGCCGCTACTTGCTGATTACGTGTTAACGATGCCACGCGGTGCAACGATTGTTTATCCCAAAGATGCCGCGATGATTATTGGTATGGCCGATATTTATCCAAGCGCTCGAGTCCTTGAAGCTGGCGTTGGAAGCGGCGCTCTAACTATTTCTCTATTGCGAGCAGCAGGTGAAAAGGGATACGTGCACTCTGTTGAGCGTAGAGCTGATTTTGCAGACAATGCTCGTTCAAATGTGGATGCTTATTTTGAAGGTGCACCGGCAAACTGGAAGTTAGATGTTGGGAATCTGCAGGATCAAAGCTTTGATAGTGAATTCGATCGAGTTATCTTGGACATGCTGGCCCCGTGGGAGTGCGTTGACATTGCAGCAAGGGCTTTGCGCCCAGGCGGTGTATTCATGTCATATGTTGCGACAACAACTCAACTATCAGCAACTGCAGAAGCAATTAAGGAAGATGGTCGGTTCACTGAACCTGAAAGCAGTGAAACCCTAGTTCGTGGATGGCACCATGAAGGCTTAGCAGTGCGACCACAACAGCGAATGATTGGCCACACAGGATTCTTGATTCAAAGCCGCCGCATGGCACCTGGTGTTGAAGTCTTGGCGCGTCGACGACGTCCGGCGAAGGGTGGATACGGTG
>JBIIJO010000112.1:0-20883 GCA_044233685.1 Candidatus Planktophila sp. | reverse complement strand
AACCAGCGCGCTCCATTAAATCCACGATATACATCGCAGTTAAAGGAGTTTCAGTTGCTGGCTTTAAAATCATTGTGCAACCAGCAGCAACTGCCGGTCCAATCTTTCGAGTTGCCATACCTGCTGGGAAATTCCAAGGCGTAATAAGAATAGAAAGACCAATTGGTTGATGTGTAACAAGGATTCGCTTGTCCCCTGATGGTGATTTACGGAAATCCCCTGGTGTGCGAACTGTTTCTTCAGCAAACCAACGGAAAAACTCAGCTGCATATGCCGCTTCACCGCGAGCATCCGGCATCGCCTTTCCATTTTCGCGAGAAATTAAAGTAGCAATCGCTTCAATTTCACCAGTCATAATTTCAAATGCTTTGCGCAAAATCTCAGAGCGATATCGCGGAGCAGTCTTTGCCCAAGATTCTGCTGCTGCATCAGCGGCAGCGATAGCTGCTTCGCACTGTGCATCAGAGGCCAAAGAAACTTCGGCAATTACTGAGTTATCACTTGGATCATGGACGGCGACCTTGCTAGCACCCTCAACCCACTGGCCATCGATATATAACTGTGTATGCATAGGTGAAGCATACGCTTTAGGCTTAAAACAGTGAAGATTGTGCGGGCTGAGGTAGAGTGATGCTCATTAAGTTGCATTAATTGCAATTGAAAGAGGAGTTATAAGTGCCTAAGTCGTGGACCGATGATGCGCAGGCCCCAGAAGTTCTTAAAGACCATGCTCATCTCAAAGACTCCTTTTTCTACACAATCAAGCGTCGACTGCTAGGTAATCCTCTTAACCGTCACTCACTTAACCATCAGCGCCTTAGTAAGCGCTACGGATTAGGAATTTTATCTAGCGACTGTATTTCATCTTCAGCATACGGTTCAGAGCAGATTTTGATTGCATTGCTACCTGCATTTGGCTTAGCAGCATTTGCAATATTAATGCCGATGACTGCAATTGTTTTAGTCATTCTTCTGATCATTACTTTGTCTTATCGAGATGTCATCAATGTTTACACAAAAGTTGGTGGGGCTTACATAGTTTCGCGAGATAACTTTGGTCCTGTCGTTGCACAAATTGCAGCTGTCGCACTAATGCTTGATTACATCGTGACAATCGCAATTCAATCTGCAGCTGGAGTCGCAGCAATTATTTCAACTTTCCCATCGCTGAGCCCATACAAGATTCCAATGATTTTGGTTGTCATTGTCTTGTTAACGTATGGAAATTTGCGCGGCGTTAAAGAAGCCGGCAAGGCCTTTGCACTTCCAACTTATTTCTTCGTTGGTTGCATGTTTATTGTTTTCTCTGTTGGGCTCTATAAGCAGTTCAATGGCACTTTGATTAAGTTGAGCGTTGAACAACCTGGTGCAATTGAAATTGGCCAAGAGCAAGGTCTTCTCACATTTGCAGCCATCTTTATCCTGCTTCGTGCTTTTGCTAATGGTGGCTCATCTCTAACTGGCCTTGAAGCTATCTCTGATGGAGTTGCCCTATTTAAGACTCCAGAGCACGTAAATGCTCGGAGAACTCTCTACATCATGAGCACATTGCTTGGAACTTTAGTTCTTGGAGTTTCTTGGTTTGCTCACAAAATCCACGCTGTCCCATATGAATCTGGAACTCCAACGGTTATCTCTCAGATCGCCAAAGCAATTATGGGCGATGGGGCCGTCGGTCAGATTATGTTCGTGATGGTTCAGTTGGCAACAATGCTTATTCTCTTTGCTGGAGCTAATACGACTTATAGCGCATTCCCACTCTTGGTTAACTTTGTTGCAACAGATGGTTATCTGCCACGTCAATTAACTAAGCGTGGTCACCGCCTTGCATTCTCTAACGGAATCTTGCTTCTAGCTGGTGGTGGAATCTTCTTAGTTCTTATCACCGCTGGCTCAGTTGAACACCTTGTAGCTTTTTATGCACTCGGCGTATTTACAGGATTTACCTTGGCTGGCTTTGGAATGACTCGCCACGCACTTCGCCATAAAACAGGTCAGTGGCGAGCAAAGGTCTTTATCAATGGTCTTGCAGGAACAATCTCTCTACTTGTTGTAATTATTTTCTCTGTAGTTAAGTTCACGCAAGGTGCTTGGCTCGTTCTTATAACCGCCCCAATTTTGGTTATGGCTTTCCTACGTTTACGTCGTCAGTACACACGTGAGCAGGAAGCACTTTCAGTTAAACGCCATCAAGAACGTGCCACTTCAATTGCTCGCCATGACGTAACAATCTTGGTAGATAGCGTTGATATTGCAACTGTTGGTGCCATTCGTTATGCACGCAGCCTTAAGCCACGCAATTTAACTGCAGTTCACTTTGTTATTGATGATCGCCGAGCTGAGCAAATTCAAAAAGCTTGGGCTAAATCAGATGCATTAGATGATGTAACACTTGAATTAATTGATTGCCCTGATCGTCGACTTGCAAATGCAGCATTGGATTATGCAATTCGTATGACTGAAAAACCAGATGTTGAGTTAACTCTCTTACTTCCACGTCGTGCTTATTCAGGATTCTTAGGTCGTTTACTGCATGATCAAACTGCAGAAGAAATTGCTGCACCAATTTCACAGCTTCCACGCGTTGTTGCAACAATCGTTCCTTTCGATGTTGCTCGTATTACTTCCGGTGCAACGATTGAACTAAGCCATCCACGTGAAGTTAGAAAAGTAGTTAAATCAACTACGCCAACTCCTAAGACAGATGCGCCAGTTAACATCGAACCAATCAGCCATTACGCAGAAAATGTCACCAAAATCGGTGAGATTCAGTGGAGAAAGCGCGCTCAAGTTCAAGGTCGAGTGACATCAATTAAAACAGCTCCACGCGGTGCTGCCCCAGCCCTTCAAATTGAGATTTGGGATGAAACAGGTGGAGTCTCCTTGCAGTTCCTTGGACGTCGAGACATTGCAGGTCTTGAAGTAGGTTCACAGATGCGTGCTGAAGGTATGGTCGGTGAAGATGAAGGATCCATGGTGATTCTTAATCCTTCTTACGAACTCCTTGTATAAATTCTTTTAACATCGCTGAGCACTCTTCTTCAAGCACCCCACCGCGCACTTCTAGCTTATTAAGAGCGCGAGGATCTCGAATAACGTCCCAAACAGAGCCAACAGCACCGCCCTTTTCATCCCAGGCACCAAAAACTAATGTGGAGATTCGAGATTGTGCAATAGCACCAGCACACATCGGACAAGGTTCAAGAGTCACAACAATTGTGTGATCTTCTAAGCGCCATTGCCCCAAAGCTTGTGTGGCTTTTCGAATAGCAACAATTTCTGCATGTGCAGTTGGATCATTATTTAATTCGCGCTCGTTATGCCCAGTTGCAACTATTTCACCCGAGCTATTAACAATCACAGCACCGACTGGAACATCTCCACTGGCACTAGCTTGTTGCGCAACAGCTAAAGCTGCGCGCATTAAATCTTTATCGTTCACAGTTCTAATAACTCTGCAAACTGATCGCCAAATCCTAATCGATTAGCAATCGCTTCAAGTTGTTCATCAGGAAATAACTCTGCATCATCACAGAGTGCTGAAATCTCCATGCCATTCATACCAAGATCTGCCAAAATTTCTAATTGCCCAATTGGAGATGATTCGTCATCATCTTCTGGGAGTGGAATGTCTGCAATCTCTAACAACTCTTCAGCAACTTCATAATCTAGTGCGGCTGTTGCATCACTGAGGAAAAGAGAAATATGAGCACCTAGAACGCGAATTAAAATAAAGAACTCTTCATCAATTGAAATAAGTGCAATGGATCCACCATTTGTTTGTTGTGCTTTTAGCCTTGAAATTATTTGGCCAATGTCATTTGGATCTGGAAGTATCCCTAAAGTCCAACGCCCGTCTTCATGCCATGCAGCTACGGCTATATCTAACTCATTTGTGACACTGATTACTTTTGGCGCATCTTCGGCTAAAACGTCAAACTCTTCGATGTCTTCTACGAGGTCATCATCGAAATCAGCCATGCTCAGATGATTCCACTCATTGGAAAGGATTGAAAGCCCTGTAAGGTAATGCCTATGAAAGTTCATGTTGCCAATCACCCGCTTATTGCCCACAAATTGACGGTTTTGCGCGATGAACGTACTGATTCCCCAACATTTCGTCGTTTGGTAGAAGAGCTCGTAACACTTCTGGCTTATGAAGCCACGCGTGAAATTCGCACACACACTGTTGAGATAACAACTCCAGTTACTAAGACTAAGGGCCTAAAAATGGCCGAACCTCGCCCAGTAGTAGTTCCAATTTTGCGTGCCGGCCTTGGAATGCTCGAAGGCATGAGCAAGTTAATGCCAAATGCTGAAGTTGGTTTCCTTGGCATGGTCCGTGATGAAAAAACTTTGAAGGCAAGCACATACGCAAATCGTTTGCCTGAAGATTTATCAGGTCGTCATGTATTTGTTTTAGATCCAATGCTTGCAACTGGTGGAACTTTAATTGCAGCTTTTCATTATCTGCTTGACCTTGGAGCAACTGAGATCACCGCAATTTGTATCTTGTCAGCACCTGAAGGTGTGAAAGCTGTTGAGGATGAATTCTCTGCAAGTAAAGTGCCTATCAATATTGTTACTGGTGCACTTGATGAGAAGTTAAATGAACATGGTTACATCGTTCCAGGACTTGGCGATGCCGGCGATCGTTTATACGGAGTGGTATAAATGGCAGCCACTTCCCCCGGATATGGAATTACTATCCGTGTTGAGGGTCCACCTTCTGCTCAACCTGTAGCACTTGCAACTACTGTTATTACTGCAGCTGGTGCAACTATTACCGCACTCGATGTTGTTGAGTCTCTTTTAGAAAAAGTTGTTTTAGATATTACGTGTGACACCATTGATTCAGCTCACGCTGACCAAATTACAATTGCACTTGCAAAGAACCCTGAACTGACAGTTCGCAAAGTCAGTGATAGAACATTCTTGCTCCACTTAGGTGGAAAGATTGAAATTCAATCTAAAGTCCCACTAAAGACCCGCGATGACCTCTCCCGTGCTTACACACCTGGCGTTGCCCGTATTTGCCAAGCAATTGTTGCTGACCCAGCAGATGCTCGCCGCTTAACTATTAAGCGCAATACCGTGGCAGTTGTTACCGATGGATCTGCAGTACTAGGCCTTGGAAATATCGGTCCAGCGGCAGCTTTGCCTGTTATGGAAGGAAAGGCTGCGCTATTTAAGCGCTTTGCAGATGTTGATGCCTGGCCTGTTTGCCTGGATACACAAGATGTAGATGAAATTGTTCGCACAGTTCAGTTGATCGCACCTGTCTACGGCGGAATTAACTTAGAAGATATCTCAGCTCCTCGATGCTTTGAAGTTGAGCGTCGCCTACGTGAGCTACTTGATATTCCAGTTTTCCATGATGATCAACATGGAACAGCAATTGTTGTTCTAGCTGCACTTCGAAATGCTCTTAAGTTTGTAAAGAAAGATCTTGGCTCAGTCAAAATTGTTTTAAGTGGCGTTGGCGCTGCTGGTAATGCAATTGCTCGACTGCTCACACTTAGCGGGGCAAAAAATATTATTGGCTTTAATCACCACGGAGTAATCCATAATTCAATGAAGTCTGAAGATTCAATGCAGCAGTGGTTCATTGATCACAGCAATCCAAATAACTTTATTGGCACAATGCCAGAGGCACTCATTGGCGCTGATGTATTCATCGGTGTGAGCGCACCAAACATTCTCAAAGAAGCTGACATTGCAACAATGGCTAAAGATTCAATTATTTTTGCTCTGGCCAATCCAGACCCTGAGATTGATCCAATAGTCGCGCGCAAATACGCAACTGTGGTTGCCACAGGTCGCAGTGATCAACCAAATCAAATTAATAATGTTTTGGCATTTCCTGGAATCTTCCGCGGATTACTCGATGCCAATGCCCACAAAATCACTGATCAATTATTAGTTGCAGCAGCAGAAGCTATCGCTGACTGTGTATCTCCAGAACAACTCAACGCATCCTTTATTGTGCCCAGCGTCTTTGATCCAAATGTGACTAAAGCTGTAGCTGCGGCGGTTAAGAAGTCAGTGTGATTGAACTAGCCGCATCATTTGATTCTCAACTTTCTAATCTTGCACCATATTTGATCTACTTAATTGTTGGTGCAATTGTTTTCTTTGAAACCGGTGTTTTATTTGCCTTTTTCCTGCCTGGTGATTCAATCCTCTTTAGTGCAGGTTTGGTTGCAGCTGCTCACGGTGAAGTAAATATCGTGATTCTTGTCAGCGTCATCTTCATCGCAGCGTTCTTGGGAGATCAAGTCGGTTTCGTAATCGGTCGCTTAGTTGGACGTCCTTATCTAGATAAGCATGACTCCCCTCGCATGCAAAAGATGATTGCCCGTTCAGAGCGCTTCTACGAACAAACTGGATGGTGGGCAGTAGTTGCTGCACGATTCTTCCCATGGATTCGCACCTTCGTGCCACCTATTGCCGGTGCATCAAAGATGAACTACTACAAATTTCTTTCAGCAAACATTCTTGGGGCCCTGTTATGGGGCGTAGGGATAACTCTTGCAGGATATTACGCAGCTTCATTGCCTTGGGTTAAAACTTGGTCTTATGCAATTGCAGCGTTCTTTATTACAGCCTCTTTGGTTTCTGCACTCGTGAACTACTTACGCCACCGGCGATAACACCCAAGTACGTCATCACAATCCCAGTAACAAGATAAGCGCTCACGTTCACACCATTTGTTGGTGAAATCAAGTCAATCACTAATGATCCGACTAGTTGCCCGCCAACACTAAAGAGTGTGAAAGTTAAAACGCCTAGATGTTGCACAATTGTTGATGTAAAAGCAATGTAGATGACCCCAATTACGCCGCCGGTGTATATCCACCAGGGACCGGCAGGAAGTGGAACAAGTTCAATCTTTCCAATCAGAACGCCACCTAAAATGAGAATAACAAGCAGTGATGTTCCTGTAATGAAGTTAAGAAGTGATGTGGTGAAGCTTTGGTGTGAATGCTCATTTATCTGACCATTAAGTGCCCGCTGCACACCCACCACAGCTCCGGCTATGCAGCCCAACACCACAGCGAATAGTGAAAGGTTCTTGGCGTCAATGCGATCAAAGACTGAAACAAAGACTGCTAGAACAGTTAAAACCGCAGCTGCCACCCGACGTTTTGAGATTAGCTTCTTACCGCCACCAGTAAGCCCAATTCGATCCACGACAAGTGACATCGCTGTTTGTCCTGCAATAGATGCCACTGAATAGATTGCAACACCAATGAGGGGAACGATGTGCGTTTGAATCGCAACAAAACTTCCACCCAAAGCTCCAGCAAGTAGTTTCCATCGTGCAATCTCTTTGTTGGCAACAGCAGCACGTAGGTTGCTTATGCCCTCTTTGATTGCTGGATTAAAGGCGGCAATCACCGCAATAATGATTAATCCTGAACCAAAAGAAACAAGAGCTGCTTCTAGACCATTATTGAGTCGATGTGAGAGCTCACCATTTGCACGCGCTTGCAAGGCAATCATTAAGCCTGAAAGCGCGGCTAGTAAATCTAAACGCATCTACTGATGCGTGCCAGTGAATTCTCGCTTGTCAGCGATCCAATCCATGAGAGCAAACAAAACACCAGAGGCGACGAATGTAAGGTGAATGACGATTCGCCATTTAGTTCCGCCACCTACATCATCCTGACCAGCAAGTTCAATAAAGTCTTTAAGTAGCTCAATTACTGAAATCGCTACTAATGAACCAATTAACTTAATTTTCAAACCGCTAAAGTCAATTGTTCCCATCCAGTGCGGACGATCCTTAGATTCAGATGCAACATCGATACGAGAAACGAAGTTTTCGTATCCTGCAAAAATAACCATCAGAATAAGGTTTGCAAGCAAAGTTAAATCTAATAGTGCGAGCAGATCCAAAGTGAAGCTCTGTGGTGTTGCATCCCCGATTTTTTCTGCCAAGTGGATGAATTCGATGATGAAGCGGTAACCAAGGAGAACTAGTGCGCCAACCAATCCCAAATAGAGCGGGGCAAGCAAAAAGCGAGAACGAAAGAGGATTACTTCAACGATATGCGATATTTGACTCATGTAGAGGATTTTAACTTATCCCTCGAGCAAAACAGTGACCTGAAGCCATTCTTCCTCGAGTCTGTTTTTCTCTCCCCGTAATTGCGCTATCTCATTGGTAATTTCAAGCAAACGTTCTGCATCAAATGAGGCACCTTCTTGTTCGCCTTCAAGTTCTGCTATCCGCGAATCCGCCTTCTCCATTTGTCGCTCAAGGCGAACTTTGTCTTTCTTAAGTTGACGCTCTTCAGCCGCACTAGAAGTTTTCTTCTCTTTGGGAGCGCTGATGTCGGGTTGTAAGGCTTCATGGCGAAGCTCTAAGTACTCATCTACTCCTCGTGGAAGATCTCTCACATTCTTATCCCCCAACAAACCAACAAAGCGATCACACACACGCTCTAAGAAATACCTATCGTGTGAAATAACGATCAATGTTCCGCCGTAGCCATCGAGTAAATCTTCAAGTTCAGTCAGAGTTTCAATATCAAAATCATTTGTTGGCTCATCAAGTAACAAAACATTGGGACTATCCATGAGTAAGCGCGTGAGTTGTAGGCGTCGTTTTTCACCACCAGATAAGTCACCAACCGGAGTCCATTGTGATTCACGGTCAAAACCTAAACGCTCACAGAGTTGTGAAGCTGATAGTTCACGTCCCCCACCGATTTCAACTCGGTTAGCAACTTTTTCAACTGCTTCTAATACTCGCCATGTTGGATCTAGCTCATCTAGATGCTGTGTGAGGAATGCAGCTTTAACAGTAATTCCAGTTACAAGCTTTCCGGCCGTCGGTTGGATTTCACCCACCAGGGTCTTCATTAACGTTGTTTTACCTGCGCCATTAATGCCCACAATGCCGATGCGATCTCCTGGACCAACATTCCAATACAAATCATTAATTAATTCATTATCTCCAAGCTTTACCTGAACATGGTGGGCCTCATAAACCGTCTTACCTAAACGGTTGAGTGCAAATTTAAGAAGTTCGCCTTGGTTGCGCGGTTCGGGCTCTCCTGCAATTAAAACATTTGCGGCATCGACTCGAAACTTAGGCTTTACTGTTTGCGCAGGCGCTCCTCGGCGAAGCCAGGCAAGTTCTTTCTTAATCAACATATTCCGGCGCTGATCCATCACTGATGTTTGGCGGGCTCGTTCAGCTTTAGCTAAAACAAAAGCACTGTATCCACCGTCATATTCTTCAACTTTTCCACCAACTACTTCCCATGTGCGATCGGTGACTGCATCTAGAAACCATCGATCGTGCGTCACAACAGTTACGGCCAATCCTTTTCGATTGTTCAAATACTGCGCAAGCCAGGCAACACCCTCAACATCTAAATGGTTCGTTGGTTCATCCAGCAGAATTAGATCTAGTTCATTAATCAGTAGCTTTGCTAATCCAACGCGTCTGCGCTCTCCACCAGATAACTGTCCGAACTTGCGATCAAAAATATGATCATCAAAGGAACCAAAGAGTCCGGTGAAAACTTCACGAATATTTGGCTCACTTGCCCACTCATGTTTTGCGGTATCTCCTAATACAACTTCTCCAACAGTGCTCTCCGGATTTGCTGAATCGACTTGAGATAAAAGACCTATGCGTGCTGAGTTTGATTTAGTAACACGGCCAGAATCTGGTGTTTCAACGCCTGCAATAATCTTCATGAGCGTGGATTTTCCTGAGCCATTTCGACCAACAATGCCGATGCGATCGCCCTCAGAAACACCCAAAGAGACGCCTATTAAAAGCTCTTTAATATCAAAGGCCTTTGAGACCTCTTCGATATTTACAACATTGCGCGCCATGATGGGAGAGCGTACCTTTCCTTCATGAACGTCACTGACCGCGCGTACGCCTTAGAGCTAGATAAAAACGATCCTCTCGCTCATTTCAAATCACAATTCGTGGTCACAGACCCCGAGATGTGTTATTTGGATGGAAATTCATTAGGTCGTCTTCCAAAAGAGACTATCTCTGCTGTGAATAATCTGATGAGTGAATGGGGCTCAGAAGTTGTAACTGGTTGGGGCCATTGGGTTGATGAAGCTCAACCAACAGGTGATTTGTTAGGCCAAGCAGCCTTAGGCGCAGGCCCTGGACAAATTCTTGTCTGTGACACAACATCAGTTAACTTTTATCAACTCTGCCTAGCAGCGGTGCATGCACGACCTGGCCGCAAAACAATCATTACAGATGCAGCAAACTTTCCAACAGATCGATACATCCTTGATGGAATCGCTAAGCAGTTCGGGTTAAAACTTGTTCTTATCCAAAATGAAGACCCTACAGTTGCAACACATGAGCGCATCACCACCCAAATTCTTGCGCCGTATCTCAACGATGATGTGGCACTTGTTACGTTACAGGTAATCCAATATCGCTCAGGTGCTAGAACTGATATCAAATCAATTACCGATCAAGTACGTGCAATTGGTGCTTTAGTGGTTTGGGATGCCAGCCACGCAGTTGGTGCAATTGAGTTAAACCTTGATGCAAACGGAGTTGATCTCTGTGTTGGTTGCACATATAAATATGGAAACTCCGGTCCAGGTTCACCTGCTTGGTTATATGTGAGTAAGAAGATTCAAAAAGAATTGCAAGTTCCTATTCAGGGTTGGTTTGCTCAAGATGCCCAGTTTGAAATGGGGCCAGTATTTGAGCGAGCACAAAACATTCGTGGCTTCCAGATTGCTAGTCCATCGCTGATTGGTATTCGCTGTGTTCAGACAGCTTTTTCAATGATTAAAGAGGCTGGCATAGATGCAATTGCACACAAGGCAGCAATTGGCACACAGATGATGATTGATCTCTATGACGCCTGGTTAGCTCCACTTGGATTTGTACTCAATACTTCAAGAGACCCTAAAGAGCGTGGCGGGCATATTTCATTGGTGCACCCAGATGCAGCTCAGATATGCGTTGCTATGCGCGAGATTTCTAATGTAATTCCTGACTATCGCACGCCTAACTCAATCCGTTTGGCAATCTCACCGCTTCCAACTTCCTTTGTTGAAGTGTGGGATGGCTTTGCGAGAACGCGTGATCTAGTCGCATCTGGCCAATACAAAACAATCAAAGAGGGCGGTTCACGAGTCACATGAGCGAAAACTTCGATTCAGCACTGACATACACATCTTATTTAGCCGTAGATGAACTCTTAAGCCTGCAACGTCCACTCTCGCAAGGACCTGAACATGATGAAATGCTTTTTATCATCATTCACCAAACTTATGAGTTGTGGTTCAAACAAATCATTCATGAATTTGCTGAAGCACAGCGTGCAATGGAATCTGGTGATACTCATTATTCTCTAGCGATTTTGGGACGTATCCGCACGATTCTTAAAGTTTGTGTAACACAGATTGATATCTTAGAAACGATGACACCTTTGCAGTTCAATGCTTTCCGTTCATATCTTTCATCCTCAAGTGGTTTCCAATCCGCGCAATTTAGAAAAGTAGAAGCTTTGCTTGGTCGGCGCGATACAAAAATGGCCGGACACCTGCCACCGGCTATTCAAGCCGAGATTGCACTGATTACTTCAGGTAATTCAGTCTGGGATTCAGCTTTGGCTTATTTAGCAAAGCGTGGCCATGCAATTCCAACCGATGTATTAGAACGCGATCGCTCTTTGCCTTATGAGGCTAACTTGCGTGTTCAGGACGTTCTACTAGCAGTTCACACTAAAGATCCAGAGAGTGCAATGATTTGTGAGCGCTTAGTTGATATCGACGAAGGTATGCAGGAGTGGCGCTATCGCCACGTAAAGATGGTGGAACGAACCATTGGACACAAAATTGGTAGCGGTGGTTCTAGCGGTGTGGAGTATCTAGCGAGTACTTTGTTTGCACCAGTCTTTAAAGATCTGTGGGAGATCCGTTCACGTTTTTAACTCGGTAAACCTTTAACCACAATCTCTTCTAGCGCTTTGCGCTCTCGCGGTGCGTTTTCACGCTCAAGTAAAGGCCCCTCTAATT
Source organism: Candidatus Planktophila sp. (assembly GCA_044233685.1). Classification (GTDB taxonomy): domain Bacteria; phylum Actinomycetota; class Actinomycetes; order Nanopelagicales; family Nanopelagicaceae; genus Planktophila. The sequence continues at coordinate 8,853 of JBIIJO010000112.1, read as the reverse complement.
GCTCCGCTGTTGCTTGTTTACCAATTGCTATAACTGCAACTGGAATGAGCGATGTATCTACTCCTAGATTTTGCGCAGCTTTTTCTGGATCAAAGCCAGTCATTTGGTGAGCCACAAGTCCGCGATGATGAGTTTCAACAACCATCTGCGAAACTGCTAACCCACAGTCATAGAGATAGCCCTTATTAGGTGTTCCATCTTCACGCGCAGGAAGTCCAGCCACAAGAATCAACGCAGATGAGCGATATGCCCAACCTTGATTAAAAGGAGCAAGTGAATCAAGTATTTGAGTAAACACTTCGTCCCCACGTTGGCCGACATAAAATCTCCAAGGTTGGCCATTAAAGGCCGAAGGGGCCCAGCGTGCAGCTTCTAAAACTGCCAATAGGTCATCTTTTGATAGAACTGCCGTTGCATCTAAAGAGCGTGGGCTACGTCTACTGGCTAATACTTCATTAATTTCTACTGCAGTCTGTGCTCTCATCATTTACATATTCTATGTGCAGGCAAGAGATCTCGCATGTTTTGCTAACAGCTAGAAATTACTTCTTAATGATCTCCACTAAATCACCATAAGCAGTTTTTGCAATCTCTTTACGCTTTGCCACATAGGCAGGTGATGCACCAGTAATCAGGTGTTCAAATCTACTCGCAGATTTAATGAGCTTCTGTAGTTCGGCGGAATCTGTTGAATCGCCAAATATAGGAGGATCTTGCTTAGTAACTTGAACAACAATATGTGGGTTCAGGAATCGATATACGAGCGCAACTCTTCGCAATCCTAAGTTAGCAACATGGCGCAATCCGCGATTGATGTGATCTTGTGCCATTAAACGAATGAAAGTAAAGGTCTTGGCCTTTGCAGCTGCTTGCTCAGTAGCAAGTGCATACAAAATATCTGCAATCTCTTGCCCACCAGTTGTTTGAGGAAGTTCTGCGCACTTTGCTGATAAGGCTGCACGCACTTGTGCGTCCTGCAATTTCTTAACTGTCTTTGTAATGTCTGCTAAATCTGCTTGATCTGCACGTAGTGCATAACCAAAATCATGACACCAACGAGCACGAGCCTCTTGATCATCGGTTCCACGGATATTTGAAACAAAGACTGTTGGTACTTGTGCGGGCAACAATTCGTGCACACCGTTATATCCCGTTGCACAAATACCTGCATCAAATGCATGCAGTACTTTTGCCAGTGGGAAATAGCGCGCCACTTTAATGTCTAGGCCCTCTGGAGCTAAAGAGTTTCCATCTTTATCAATCGGAGCTTTAGTCAAAATCACTTGTAAATCTTTCCAGCCAAGTAGACCTTCAAGAGCTGCAGTCATCTTGTGGTTCACATCGCTATCGCCTGTGCCGAGTTGAACTAGTGCAACTGGACGCTTTTGATCAAGACCTAACGCTTTGCGAGCATCTTCGCGTGATAACGCATCTTCTTTTCTAAAAAGTGAAACAGGCGACGTTAAAACAGAGTCTTTGCGCTTTGACGTTGGACCAAAATCATAAGCACGAGCAATATCTCCAGGTTCAACAATTGCATCCATCATCTTTGCTTGTAAACCTAAAATGAAGCGCTGTGGCTTCTTTTGCCATAGTCCACGACGAACCCAGACAAGTTTTAACTTCGGGTTTGAATTACGTGCAGCTATTACACCTGGATAAGGAACGACACCATCAAAAGATAAAACTTTTGCATCTGTTTCATCTACTAGCGCTAAAAGACGATCGCGTAGGTATGCATCCCACTTTTCTCGTGACATCCATAAACGATCGCGGCCAGGGATATATTCGCAGCGAATACCCATAAAGGATGGAATCTCTGCAATGCCGCCAGCCATTGAAACAATGATGGGATTAGCAACTGGCTTTAATGCCAGTGCCACGGCGCTTGCTCGTGCCAAGTGGCCCATTCCAACACCATTACTAGTTGCAAGGATGATTGTTGGTTTAGACATTAGTTGCCCCACGAAGAGTGCAATGGACGACCTTCGGCATAACCAGCAGAAGATTGAATTCCAATAACGGCACGTTCAGCGAACTCATCAAGATTTCGTGCACCTGCATACGTGCAAGAAGAGCGCAGCCCAGCAATGATTTCATCCAGTAAATCTTCAACACCTGGTCGCGCAGGATTTAAATACATGCGCGAAGTTGAAATTCCTTCTTCGAAAAGCGCTTTGCGAGCGCGCTCAAATGCATCTTCTCCCGAAGTGCGAGCAGCAACGGCGCGTGCTGATGCCATTCCAAATGATTCTTTGAACAAACGTCCATTGACATCACTCTGTAAATCTCCAGGTGATTCATATGTGCCTGCAAACCAAGAACCAATCATTACTTGCGATGCACCTGCGGCTAAGGCCAGTGCAACATCTCGTGGATGGCGCACTCCTCCATCTGCCCACACGTGTGCACCTAACTTCTTCGCCTCTGTGGCACATTCCAAAACTGCTGAGAACTGCGGGCGACCAACACCGGTTTGCATACGGGTTGTGCACATAGCTCCTGGCCCAACGCCCACCTTAATAATTGATGCTCCAGCTGCAACTAGATCCCTCACACCATCAGCAGTAACAACGTTGCCAGCAACGATTGGAACAGAGAGCCCTAGAGATTTAATTGCTTTGAGGGCTTCAATCATCTTCTTCTGGTGACCATGGGCAGTATCAACAACTAGAACATCTGCCCCTGATTCAACGAGGGCTGCAGCCTTTGCGGCAACATCTCCATTAATACCAACAGCTGCAGCAATACGCAGGTGGTTGTTTGCATCTACGGCAGGTGAATAAAGAGTTCCGCGTAATGCACCAATGCGAGTCATGATGCCTACTAAGTCGCCGTTGCTTGAAACTACTGGGGCTAACTTATGTCGGTGTTGGTTTAAGAACTCAAATGCTGCACGCGCATCAAGGTTATCTGCCATCGTGATGAGTTCTTTACTCATTACTTGATGGAGCTGTGTAAAGCGATCAACGCTCTTGCAATCTTCTTCTGTAACTATTCCTACAGGTTTTCCACCATCAACAATGACGATTGCACCGTGGGCACGCTTATGTAAGAGAGAAACCGCATCTGCCACAGTTTGATGTGGGTTTAAAGTAATCGGTGTATCAAAGAATATGTGACGGGTCTTAACCCAGTTAATAACGCTATCAACTACTGCGTGTGGAATATCTTGTGGAATAACGGCAATGCCACCGCGTCTAGCAATAGTTTCTGCCATTCGACGACCAGAAATAGCGGTCATGTTTGCTACAACTAAAGGAATTGTTGTTCCCGAACCATCAGTGGAAGCTAAATCCACATCCATACGGCTAGAGAGTTCAGAGGCACTTGGCACCATGAAGACATCGTCATAGGTGAGATCATGGGTGGGATTATTTATGAAGCGCACGTAGCAGAACTATACTCATGTAGGATTTAGGGATGTCTAATCCACTTATTTCAGCACGTGGTTTGACCAAGAAATTCGGAGATTTCACCGCAGTTGATGCCGTGGACTTCGATGTGGCCAAGGGTGAGTCCTTTGGCTTGCTTGGACCCAACGGTGCAGGTAAATCAACAATCATGCGTGTTCTTGCCGCAACATCACAGCGCACAAGTGGAACCGTAGAAATCCTTGGCAAAGACCCTGAATTATTTGGGCCTCTTGTACGTGCCCACCTTGGAGTTGTACCCCAGCAAGACAATCTCGATGGCGAATTAACTGTGACTGAAAACCTCTACATTTATGGGCGTTACTTTGGTTTGTCAAAGAAATTTATTAAAAACAAGATCGAAGAGCTTCTTGAGTTTGCACAATTAGAAGAAAAGCGTGATGTGAAGGTTGAAGCGCTCAGTGGCGGAATGAAGCGCCGTTTAACAATTGCCCGCGGCCTTGTGAGTGAACCAGATATTTTGTTATTGGATGAACCAACTACTGGTTTAGATCCTCAAGCGCGCCATATTCTCTGGGATCGCTTATTCCGTCTGAAGGAACAAGGCGTAACCCTTGTTCTAACTACGCACTTTATGGATGAAGCTGAACAATTATGTGATCGCCTAGTTGTGATGGATAAAGGTTCAATCATGGCTGAAGGATCTCCCGCATCTTTGATTAAGCAGTATTCAAGTAAAGAGGTGCTAGAAGTTCGATTCGGAAGTGATCGCAATAAAGAGGTTGCTCCGCAACTTGCAACGTTGTGTGAGCGCATGGAGACCCTGCCAGATCGCATCTTGATGTACACAGAAGATGGCGAAAAACTCCTTGAAAAGATCACTCATGCAGGAATGCATGCAACTACTTCACTTGTTCGCAGAAGCTCACTTGAAGATGTCTTCTTGCGCCTAACTGGAAGAACATTGATTGAATGAACGCGGGTATTGATGTTCCTACTATTGAACGTTTTGGAGCTTTGTATATAGCTTCGGCACGTTTGAAATCAATGTCTAAGTGGCGAACCATCATCGCAGCGGTGGATATCGGAAATCCGCTGTTTTACTTAATCGCAGTGGGTATTGGTATTGGCGTCATGGTTGAACAAGGATCGGGCACAAGCGGTACAAATGGCATTAAATACATAGCTTTCATCGCACCTGCCCTATTGGCTAATACCGCCATTACAGGAGTGATGGATGAAACTGTCTTTCCTACTATTGAGGGCTTTAAGTGGCGCAAGCTTTTCTTTGCGCAAAACTCGACTCCAATAACTGGTCGACAAATTGCAATCGGTGTTTACCTAGCTGCGCTATGTCGCGCGCTCTTTGCGGTAATCGCTTACTACATTCTCTTGCTTGCCTTTAATGTTGTTGACTTTGGAATCAGTATCTTGCTAGTACCAATTGCCGTTCTAGGTGGAGGTGCTTTTGGCGCACTAATGTTGTTTGCAGCAGCAAAAATTGAAAAAGAAGATCAATTCTTCAACATTCTAGGTCGCTTGGTTATTATGCCGATGTTCTTGTTCTCTGGAACTTTCTTTCCTTTGACATCAATGCCAGTTTATTTGCAGCCTATTGGATGGATTTCACCACTGTGGCATGCAACCGAGCTAGGCCGTGAGTCCGCTTTTGATTACGGAATTAGCACCGCAATGGTTGTTGTTCACCTTGTTTTCCTCTTTACCTTGCTGGTAATTGGTCTAGTCCTTGCTACTCGCCAATTTGAACGGCGGTTATCAAAGTGAGTAATGCTGTAGATATTGCAATGAACAGTAGATCAACAGCTATGTACGCTGGTAGACCTCATGTATTGCTAGAGCGCGGTTGGATTGCTTTTAGATCTACCAATTGGGTTCCAGTTGTTACAGGTTTTGTTGAGCCGGTTCTTTTCTTGTTAGCCTTTGGCTACGGAATGGGAAGCCTTGTTGGAGATGTAACTACAGGAAGCAAAACTATTGATTACACCTTATTTATCGCACCAGGGTTACTGGCAAATAGTGCAATGAATGGTGCAATTTATGATTCAACCTGGAATGTTTTCTGGAAACTTAATGAATCAAAGTTGTATAAGACAATGCTTTCAACTCCACTTGGGCCTCTTGATATAGCACTGGGTGAAATCACTTGGGCTTTAATTAGAGGCCTTGTGTACTCAATTGGCTTCCTGACCGTCGTAACAGCCCTTGGTTTAACGCCAAGCTTCTGGGCAATCTTGGCAATTCCTGCAGCTTCTCTTGTTGCATTTGGTTTTGCCTCATTTGGAATGGCGATCACTTCTTACTTTAAGACTTACCAACAAATGGGCTTCATTAACTTTGTCTTACTTCCCATGACTTTATTCTCAGGTTCTCTCTACCCAATCTCTGTTTATCCAGATTGGCTAGAAAAAGTCATCATGGCTTTGCCTCTATGGCATGGAATTGAGCTAGTACGCGCTTTTTGGTTTGGGGAAATAAACTCTGGAGTTTTCGTGCATGTTACTTATTTTGTTGTAATGATCGGAATAGGACTTTTTGTAACATCCCGCCGATTGCGTGCACTTTTCTTGCGCTAACGCTTTTTTAACTTTTTTTCCCTTTTTTCCCTTTTTTCCCGCATGACACACCAGGTTTTTTTGGGGGTTGCATTTAAAAAACGGCATGAGATACTTAAGCCTTAGTCCAAACGGACTAAAAAATGAACCGGGAGAGTACTTCTCAAACGAGTTTCAAAAGCTGAAACCTTTGCCGTACAAGTTTTACCAATGCTCACACAAACTAATCACAGAGAAACTTACAGATTCGTTCCTTCAACATCTACTCCTGTCTCACCTGAGCGAGTAGCCGAACTCCTGAAAGCTGAGTGGGAGTTATTCACCAAGCAAACTGGCAAGAGCGCTGAAGAAAGCCGACGCGCTCTCAAGTCATTGCCTCTGGGCGTAACTTCAAGCTTCCAGCACTGGGACCCATACCCAATCTCCATTGTGAGCGCTAAGGGCGCCTGGATGACTGACGTCGATGGTCGCCAGCTCCTGGATCTCTCCATGGGCTTTGGAGCCATGCTTGCAGGTCACCTCAACCCAGTAATCGTTGAGGAAGTAAAGAAGGCACTCGAGAGTGGAACTCTCTTTGTTACTCCATCTCCTATTTCAACTGATGCTGCAGAGCGAATCTGCCGCCGCTTTGGTATCGATCAAGTTCGTTTCACTAACTCTGGAACTGAATCAACAATGTATGCCGTTCGCACAGCACGCGCTGCAACAGGTAAAGATGCAATAGTTAAAATTGAGGGCGGCTATCACGGTAGCTATGACCCATTTGTTGTCTCTAGCAAGCCGCCAATCGACAAGATCGGTGATGAGAATGATCCAATCGCACACGTTCCAGAAGGAATCGTGCCTGGTGAGATGCATGTTGTTCCTTATAACAATGCAGACGCCCTAGAGCGAACATTCAAAAAGCATGCTTCATCTATCGCTTGCTTCATTCTTGAACCAGTTCTAGAAAACATTGGAATTGTTTTGCCGGATGAAGGTTACTTAGAGCGAGTTCGTGAGCTCTGCGATGAATACAACGTTGTTTTGATCTTTGATGAAGTTAAAACAGGTTTAACTGCAGGACATCAAGGCGCTGCCCAGCGTTTAGGTGTTACTCCAGACTTAATTACCCTTGCAAAATCAATTGGTGGCGGACTTACTTTGGCTGCCTTTGGTGGCAAGAAGAAGTACATGGACTTTGTTACTAATGGAAAAATGGCCCACTTTGGAACATTTAACGGTAATCCCCTTGCAATGGCTGGTGTTCGCGCAGCTGATGTGATCTTCACGCATGACTCCCTAGTCCAAGCTGAAAAATTTAATCAGCAAGCACTTGAGCGCATCAACGCAATCATTGAGCAATACCAACTACCAGCACACACTGTTGGTTTTGGTGTGAAGGGCTGTATTACTTGGTCCACAGAGCCTGTTCGTAACTACCGTGATTACAAAGCCACAGACTTTGCTGTTGCTGAGCTTTCATGGCTGTGGTCACTTAACCGCGGAATCATTACGCCTCCGGGCCTTGATGAGCAGTGGTTAATCTCTCTGGCTCACGGTCAAAAGGAAGTTGATATCTTGGTGGAGGATTTCGAATCCCTTGCTAAAGCTTTGCGTTCATAAAAACTAACGGGAAGAAGAAAATGACAACGGAGTCAGCTCTTCAAACCGCTCGGACGCAGTTGCGTCGAGCTGTTGAATTACTACAACTTACCGAAAATGATTGGCAAACCCTTTCCACGCCTCGTCGCATCCTTGAAGTAGCAGTTCCGCTGAGGCGCGATAACGGAAATGTGGAGATGTATAAAGGATTTCGCGTTCAATACTCAACAACACGTGGTCCTTCAAAGGGCGGTGTTCGCTTTCACCCAGATATAGATATGGATGAAACCGTAGCCCTTGCCATGTTGATGACATGGAAATGCGCACTTACTAACTTGCCTTACGGCGGTGCTAAAGGTGGAATAGCAGTAGATGCGCACACACTTTCTTTAGCTGAAAATGAGCGCCTCACACGTCGCTACACATCAGAGATCTTGCCCATCATCGGACCAGAGCGCGATATTCCAGCACCAGATGTTGGAACAGATGAGCGCAACATGGCCTGGATGATGGACACATACTCTGTGAACGCAGGTTTTTCTGTTCCAGGGGTAGTTACGGGCAAACCCATTGTTTTAGGTGGATCACTTGGTCGCACATCAGCTACCGGTGATGGCGTTGCAATCTCCACAATAGAAGCGCTGAGAGTTAAAGGCATTGATTCAAAAGGTGCAACTGTTGCTATTCAAGGCTTTGGAAAAGTCGGTTACTGGGCGGCAATTGCACTTGAAAACCTTGGTCTTAAAGTTGTGGCAGTTAGTGATGTCAGCGGTGGCGTTACAGGTTTTTCATCAGTTGCGCAGCTGTGGAAATACTTCCAAGCTAACGGCAACCTAAACATGCCTGGCACAGACAAACTCACACAGGAAGAACTGCTTCATTTAGATGTTGATGTTCTTATCCCGGCAGCTTTAGCTGACTCTGTGACTGAGAAAACTGCTAGTGGGATCAAAGCAAAAATCATTGTTGAGGGCGCTAACGCTCCAACAACTCCTGGTGGAGATCAGATTCTTAACGATAAGAAGATTCTGGTTGTGCCAGATATCTTGGCTAACTCAGGCGGTGTGATCGTCTCTTACTTTGAATGGGTCCAGGATAAGCAAAACTACTTCTGGAGTGCTGATGAAGTAAAGCAAAACCTCAATGAGATTATGATGAAATCATTTAGAGAAGTTGAGCATATGGCTAAAGATAAAAAGGTTTCTTGGCGCGAAGCAGCTCATATGATCGGTGTTGCACGTGTTGCCGAAGCCCACAGATTACGTGGTCTCTACCCGTAATACATTCAGAGCTATTTCAACTCCTGCAATCATCTGCTTAAT